>DASQAU010000036.1:0-16493 GCA_035635595.1 Candidatus Eiseniibacteriota bacterium | reverse complement strand
GTCCTCGTCGAACGCGCAGAGATACGTCTCGACGTTCGGCAAGATCGGGTCCTCGTCGCGGTAGTAGCGGATGATCTTGGGCACCAGCGCGTAGACCGCCTTGTCGTCGGCGACGCCGTTTCCCAGCGCGTTGGCGATGGCCACGTTCCCGGCCCTGTAAGCGTTGACGAGTCCTGCGACACCGACCAGGGACTCCTGCCGCCCAAAGATCGGGTCGAGCCAGTCGTCATCCAGGCGCCGGTAGATCACGTGCACCGGCTTGAGGCCGCGCGTGGTGCGCATGAAAACGTGGTCCTGGTCGACGACCAGGTCGGTCCCCTCCACGAGCTCGATCCCCATCTGCTTGGCGAGGTACAGGTGCTCGTAGTAGGCGGAGTTGTTGATGCCCGGCGTCAGGAGGACCACGGTCGGGTCGTCCACGCCCTTGGGCGCCAGCCAGCGCAGGTGGCGCAGCAGCTCGTGGACGTAGCCCTCCACCGGGCGCACCGGGTAACCGGCGAACAGGTCGGGCAGCACGCGCTTCATGACGTGGCGGTTGGCGAGCACGTACGAGACACCCGAAGGCGTGCGCAGGTTGTCCTCGAGCACGAAAAAGTCGCCCTTGTGGTCCCGGACGAGGTCGATGCCTGCGATGTGCGAGTGGATTCCGTGCGGCACCGGCAGCCCTTCGATCTCACGGAGGTACTGCGGACTCGTGAGCACGATCTCCGGCGGGACAGCCCGCTGCCGCAGGATGAGCTTGCGTCCGTACACGTCGTCGAGGAAGAGGTTGAGCGCCGCCAGGCGCTGCTTTAGACCAGCTTCCAGACGCCGCCAGGTGTGGGCTGAGATCAGCCTCGGGATGATGTCGAAGGGAAAGACCTTCTCCGTCCCCTGGGCGTCCGGGTACACCGCAAAAGTGATTCCGTGGTTGCGGAACATCTGCATCGCGAGGTCATGCCGTCGGGCCAGCTCCTTCGGTCCCAGCTGGTTGAGCTGCTCGTAGAGCCGCCGGTACGCCGGTCTGGGTTGGCCGGCCCCCGCAAGCATTTCGTCATAGAACCCGTCTATCTGGTATCCGGTGTCAAGGGATTTCACGGAGGCCACCGTTATAGTTTCGCCATCCCGACCAAAGGGCAGACGATCAACTTGCGCGTCGGCTGCGAGTTCAGCTACGACGTGAGCGCTCCAACGCCCGCGACCGTGCAGGTCCGCCCCCGCTCTGACTCAAGCCACCAACTCGTGTCCGAAACCTGGTCGACGACTCCCTCGGTGCCGGTTGATGAATATTTCGACATCTACGGCAACCCGGTGAAGCGCTTGGTGATGCCTATGGGGCCGCTGGTTCTGCGGTACGACGCGGTCTGCGCCATCCCGGACGAGGCCGACCCTGACACAGCTGCCGTCCCGCAGCGTCCGATCGAAGAGCTCCCCGGTGAGGTTCTCCATTTCACGCTGCCCAGCCGCTACTGCCTTTCGGACGAGGTCATGGGGATGGCGTGGGAGCTCTTCGGCCATACGCAGCCGGGAGGCGCGCGGGTGCAGGCGATCTGCGACTGGGTGCACGACAACATCCGGTTCAAGTACGGGACGAGCAACCCGCTGACCACGGCGGCCGACGTTCTCCGGGACCGCATCGGGGTGTGCCGCGACCTCACTCACGTCGCGATCAGCTTCTGCCGCGCCATGAACATCCCCACGCGGTATGTATTCGGTTATCTTCCCGACCTCTACGTACCCTTCAACCCCGATCCGATGGACTTTGCCGCCTGGATGGAGGTCTGGCTGGACGATCGGTGGTGGACCTTCGACCCGCGCAACAACGAGCGGCGGGTCGGGCGGGTGTTGATCGGCCGGGGCCGCGACGCCCTCGACGTCGCGATGTTGACAACGTTCGGGCCTGCTGCCTTCAAGTCGATGACCGTCTGGGCCGACAGAGCGGAGGAGTCGTGATGGCGATCGACCCTTCGTCGCTCGATTGGGCCACGGCGCGTCGCGTGTCCTATTTCTTGCGGCAGAGCTTCCGGTACGAGTACCCCGAGCCGATCCGCGACCTGAACCACCGCCTCGTCGTCATTCCACCCGAGCGCTTCGGCGATCAGCGGCGCCTTCGTCACGAGCTTTCGGTCGATGCGGAGTGCGCCCGCTTCGAGGACCGCAAGGACCGTTTCGGCAACGTGATCATCGACGTGTTCGCTCCTCGAGTGTCGAAGGCGATCGAGTTCACGGCGGAGGTTTCGGTCGAGCGGCACGCGGCGGAGCCGAACCGGCTGGCCGATGGCTGGCTCGCCGACGGCTACTTGCTAGAGCCATCGGCGCTCACGGCTGCAGACGATCGCATCCTCGAGGCCGCCGAATCGCTGGCGAGATCAGCCGAGTGGGGCCTGGCGCTCGCCGACCGGATCAATGACTGGGTCTATCAGTCGATGACCTACCAGTACGGTGTGACCGGTGTCCGGACCACCGCGGCCGAGGCCCTCGCGCTCGGCTCCGGCGTGTGCCAGGACTACGCCCACGTGATGCTCGCGGTGGCCCGAGCGTGCGGCCTTCCATCGCGTTACGTGTCGGGACACCTGCTCGGAGAGGGCGGCAGCCATGCCTGGGTGGAGGTCGTGCTCCCGACCAAGGACGGCACCGGCGACGCGATCGCCTCGACTTTCGACCCCACCCACGCGAGCCGTGGCGGGCTGAACTACGTGACGATCGCAGTCGGCAGCGATTACTCGGATGTCGCGCCGACCTCGGGCACTTACCTCTCGGCGGCGAGTGGACGCCTTTTCACCCGCAAGCAAGTGACCCTGACCGAGCTCGACTAGGCCGGCGGGCAAACACCCGTCGGTCTTACCGAATTCACACCAATCGCTTATATATCTCGGGCCATGACCACCTCGCGCATCCTCGTCGTCGAAGATGACGCTCGCCTCGCCGCCACCCTCGACCGCGTCCTGGTCGCCGAAGGGCACGGCGTCGAGGTGGTGGGGGACGGCCTGCAGGCGCTGCGCCTTGCGCGAGAGCAGCCTTTCGACCTCGTGGTGCTCGACATCATGCTTCCCAGTCTTGACGGGGTCCAGGTTTGCAGGCGGCTGCGCGCCGTGTCTGCACAGGTTCCCATCCTGCTCCTCACAGCGCTTGGCGGAACCGACGAGCGGGTCAAGGGCCTCGACGCCGGAGCCGACGACTATCTCGTCAAGCCGTTCGCTTACGAGGAGCTCCTGGCCAGGGTCCGTGCACTGCTCCGGCGGTCTGGTCCGCATGACGATCTGCGATTCGCCGACCTGCTCCTGGAACCCGGAGGCCGGGGCGCGTGGCGGGGCAAGCGGTCGATGACCCTCACTGCGACCGAGTTCGAGCTCCTGCAGCATTTCATGAGGCATCCGCGGCAGGTCCTGACTCGCGAGCAGCTGCTCCAGGAGGTCTGGAAGGATGAGCCGGAGAGCGACAACGTGGTCGCGGTTTATGTCGGCTACCTGAGGCAGAAGCTCGAAGACGGCGGAGAGCCGCGCCTCCTCCACACGATCCGGGGCGCCGGCTACGCCCTTCGGGAATAGTGTCTTTACGCCTCCGGCTCGCGCTGTTCGGCGCGGCCGTCGTCGCTCTGACCCTGGTCCTGTTCGGCGCGCTGCTCTACGCGCTGCTCGCGCGAGGAGCTTTGAACGACCAGGACACGGCATTGCGCGCTCGCGCCGGTCAGGCCGTCGCGGCGCTCGGCTTGGCTCCCGACCTCACACCTCGAGCTCCGGTCGCGCCTGCTGACCTCCGAACAAGCAACGAGATCTTCGTCGAGGTGTTCGACCGGAACTGGTCGCTCGTGTACTCGACCGGCGTGCTGAATGGGGCCGCGCCCTCAATTGCCCCAGGGCTGCGCACCGCAGCTTCGCCCGCCGCTTTCGACACGGAAGACGGCCTGCGCCTTTATGCGCTCCAATTCAGCAGCGGCTTTGTCGTCACCGGGCAGTCGACCCGTGTCCCGCAGTCGGGTCTGGCTGGCGTCCGCGGCTTTCTGATCATCTCGGGCATCCCGACGTTGATCGCGGCCCTGGCCGCATCCTGGCTCGTCGCCGGCCGCGCCCTCAGGCCGCTCAAGGAGGTCGCGAGCGCCGCCGACGAGATCGGCCGTGCCCGCGATTTCGGCCGCCGGCTCCCCAAACGCCGCAGCCGCGACGAGGTCGCGCTGCTCTCGACGAGCTTCAACCGGATGCTGGAGCAGCTGCAGGACTCGTTCGACTCACAGCGACGGTTCGTGGCCGACGCCTCGCATGAGCTGCGCACTCCGTTGACCACGATCCAGGGCAACGCGGGCCTGCTCGCGCGTGGGCCCTTGCTCTCCGACGACGTCCGTCGGGCAGCGGCTGATGACATCGCCGCCGAGACCGCGCGCATGACGCGCCTGGTCGATCGAATGCTGACCCTGGCCAGGGCCGACTCTGGTCTGAGGCTCGAGCTCGCCGCGATCGAGCTCGCCCCCGTGGTGGCCGAGGTCTGCCGCCAGGCACGGACGGTCCACCCCGACCGTGAGCTGCAGTGCGACCAAGCCGACGCAACAGTCGCGGGAGACGAAGATGCGATCCGGCAGCTGATGTGGATCCTCCTCGACAATGCGTTTCGCCACGCCCGCTCGCGCGTCGCTGTCAAGCTCGCGACGGAAGGGGATTGGGCTCGCGTGAAGGTCTCGGACGACGGGCCCGGTATCGCGCCTGCTGACAGAGAGCGCGTTTTCGAGCGCTTCTTCCGCGCCGACGAGGCTCGCCACGAACCGGGCGCGGGGCTTGGATTGTCGATCGCACGCTGGATCGTCGAACAGCACCGCGGCAGGATCCTGGCCGGCGAAGCGCCCGGCGGCGGAGCGGCGATGTACGTGGACCTACCCGTCTTACGACCCTCTTAACTACGCACCCGACAGTGGTCGCATGTTCAACATCGCCCCCGACCACGCGATAGGCCTTTACTTCGGACTTCTTGCCCTGCCCCTCGCCCTGATCGCGATCAGGCTGCATCCTGCGCGCCACCGCGTACCCGGCACCGTGCTCGGAGCGTCGGTCTTGATGGCGATCTCCGGTGCCATCCACCTGGGTCTGATCAGCACTCACAAGGAAGAGCCGATCACGGCGCTGCTCTTCCTTATGAATGGAGTCGCCTACATCCTGCTTTCGCTGGCGTTCCCCTGGCGGTGGTGGCGGCCGGCGTCGGCTTCGCTCCTCGCCGCGACGCTGCTCGGATACCTGGCATACATCGCGGCCGGGTTCGACAGTCCGGACCAGGTCGCCGTGGCCACCAAGGTGATTGAGCTGACCGCCCTCGGTCTCGTGCTCGTGCCGGTCCGGGGTGACCTCGACAGGCGCATGTGGCGATGGGCTTCGCTTGCGGTCGCGCTTCCGCTGCTCACCCTGGTCACGGCCTCGACGGTCTGGATCGTGGACCTTGCCCGCCCTGACCCGCAGCACGCACACGCGGGAGCCGTCCTCCAGGAGACCAATGAGGTGGCGACGGCGGAGCAGAAGGCGGCTGCCGCCCAGCTCTACGCCGAAACCAAAGCCGCGATTCTTCCTTACCAGGACCCACGCAAAGCCTTCGCCGACGGCTATCGCCCAGGCGGGCCGTCGAACATGCCGTCGACCCACTGGATGAACCAGGCGTACGTCGACGCGGGCTACGTGATGGACCCGCATCGCCCACAGGGCCTCGTGTACGCCAACTCGAAGCACGGACCTGTGTTGCTCGGGGCGATGTTCCAGATGAAGCACCTCGGCCAGTTCGGTCCTGACCCCGGCGGGCCGCTGACCGCATGGCACCAGCACGAGAACATCTGCTTCACACCCTTCGGGTTCGAGTTCAGCCTGATGACCCCGTTTGCGACATGTCCGCTGGGGGCAATCGACCTCAGCGTGCCTCCGATGCTCCATGTCTGGATCGTCGACAACCCGAAGGGCGGACCGTTCGCAGTGGATATCGATGACGAGGTGGTGAAGTCAATTGTTCGCGCCTAGAGAGTCCAGCCGTCCGGAGGCTGTGTTCGTTCTGCTGTTGATGCAGTCGATGTTATGGGCCATCGCAGGAATTTCAGCGATGCCGTTCGCACTTGCGGGAGAGGTCTTCATGCTCGGGTTGGGCATCGCATCTCTGCTCCTGGCCCTCGCGACCTGCCTGCTCGCGATCGGCGTGCTGTGGCGCCGGCGGCGGGCCCGACGCTGGGTCATGGCGCTGGAGATCACGTGCCTGGTCGGGTCGCTGCTCTTGCTTCTTCTGCCGATCGGCGCCAACCGCGGCCCGGTCGCGCTGCTGACGAACCTCGCCCTTCCGATCGCGGTGCTGATTCTGCTGCGAAAGCAAAGGGAGGCGTTTGCATAGGAGGATCGACTCGCACGCCTGGTCCGGCTGACTTAGAGTTGGGGTCGGGGAGGACAACGACGTGAAGACATCCGAGCAAGACACTGCCAGGTACGCGACGATCTCGGAACGCGGTCTTCAGTGGGATTCAATTCCCATGCGGCTCTTCCAGAAGGCCAAGCGACTTGGGACGTGGGACCCGCAGGCGATCGACTTCTCGCGCGACGGCGCCGACTGGGCCGGCTTCACCGCGGTGGAGAAGGATTTCATTCTCCGCACGGTGGCTCTTTTCCAGGCCGGAGAAGAGGGGGTCACAAGCGACCTGCTGCCGCTCATCATGGTGGTCGCCTCCGAAGGTCGGATCGAGGAGGAGATCTACCTCACCTCGTTTCTCTGGGAGGAGGCCAAGCACGTCGAGTTCTTCAGGCGATGGCTCGATGAGGTCGTGGAGGCGCATGAAGATCTCGGCCATTACCTGACGCCGAGCTACCGTCAGCTGTTTCTCGAGGAGCTCCCTAAATCGCTGAACGCACTCAAGACCGACCACTCGACATCCGCCCAGATTCGAGCTTCGGTGACTTACAACATGATCATCGAGGGCGTCCTCGCGGAGACCGGCTACCACGGGTTCCGCGAATCTCTCGAAGGCAACGGGCTGCTTCCCGGCCTGCTCGAAGGCATCCAGCTGCTGTCGCGTGACGAGAGCCGTCACATCCGATACGGAGTGTTTCTCCTGAACCGGCTGATCAATGCCACGCCAGACGGCTGGCAGGTCATGAACGAACGGATGAACGAGCTGTTCGGTCCTGCCATGGGTGTGATCGGCGAGTTCTGGGATTCATATGACTCAGACCATGGGCCCTTCGGTCAGCGGATGGAGACCTTCCTGGAGTTCGCAAGCGTGCAGTTCGACAAGCGGATGAAGGTCCTCGAGCGAGACCACGGGAAGAGCATCGCGGAGATCGAACACGCCGCGCTGGCGGACCTTGCGGTCGAAGAGGCGGCGGGAGTGAACGCCTAGCCTCGGGCGGAGAGCCGGCCCCGGCGGGTGAGCGCGTCGTCGGCGTCGTCCGTGGTCACGACGCGGCGGCGAAAGTTTCTCAACGCGAAACGGTCACAGGCTGTCTCGGCCGCCGAGGCCTTGCCCAACACCTCGTGCAGATACCAGTGCATCCACTCGTGGCAGTACAGAAAGCGCAGGACGTCGCGCCGCCCGCGAAACAGCACCGTCTCCGAGGCCCAGGCAAAGCGCATGCCTTCGCCCCGCTTGCGCCGCGCAGCAAAGATCACGGGCTCTTTGAAGGCTCTGAAGGGAATCGGGACCTGGAGCACGATCCGTCGGTCCTCGAACTCGCATCGCGCCGCGAGGTGGGGGCTCCGGCGGTACCGCAGCGGCTTGATCACCACCTCGTAGTCGCACCGCGGCAGGCCGTCCAGAGCCCGCCTTGCCTCGGCTGTGCTGTACCCCCCAAGCTCGCTGCGGACCGCCACGGTCCGCACAGGTTACGCGTTCCCGGGAGGGCCGGCGGCACCTTAACCGGGCCCTGATTTCGAATCGATCAATTGTTCGGTTCCGGCCCTTCTTGGCCAGGGGGCAGCTCTATTTTGTCGATCAGTTGTTCGGTTCGGCCCGGCTCAGATCCTGTTCGAGATCGCCTTCCAGGCGGCGCGAGGCGAGGTCGCCCAGAGAGACGATTCCCTTGAGCTGCTTGCCCTCCACGACCAGGATTCGCTTGACGTCGTGGGACTTCATCACCTGCACCGCGTCGTCGACCGACTGACCGGGGGCGACCGCGACGACCTTCTTGCTGCAGATCTGCTCCAGCGGCATTTTCGACAGATCGCCACCGGTCGCGACCGCTTTGACTGTGATGTCCCGATCGGTCACGACCCCGCATGGCTTGCCGTCCGTCATGACGACAACCGTTCCGATGCTGTGGTCGCGCATCGCTGCGGCTGCTTTTGTCACCGGCTCTTTTCCATCCATCGCCACCGGATCGGGGGTCATCACGTCAGCCACTGTTGTCGCCATCGAGCACCTCCAACCCCAGCCTGGAAATTTCCCCTCAAGGCCATGGGGCTCAGTTAGGTGAGCGGTCTTTCTGAACGTCGGGGACGACGCTCAGATGATGCTTTGGATTGCGGCGCATGTGCAGGCGGATGACAGTGCCGTCCGCAAAGTTTCGAATCTGCACCAGGTCACACAGCTGGTTCGCGAGCCACAGGCCTCTTGGAGCGGTGTGGATTGGCGCGGGCCGCCGGCGGTCGGCGAGGGGCTCGCTGAATCGGCCGCTGTCGCGGATCTCACAGACCACGGCGGCGTCCTCCTGCCAGATTCGCAGGCTGCCGCCACCGCCCCCGTGGCGAATGCTGTTCGTGGCTATCTCGTTGACCGCCGTCATCAGCTCTTCCGCCCGTCCGGAGTCGAGGCCGGAGGCGTGGGCGTGGTGCGCGACGACGTACCGCACGGAGGCGAGGCCGTCCGAGCCGAACTTGAGCTCCCCGACGCTCGTCCCGCGATCGGGCAACGGCACGTCGAACGGTGCGCCTGACGCCTCGAGCCCACGAAATGCCTCGCTCCGGCGCACCTCGCTGCCTTCCATGACGTACTCATGGCTGCGACGTGCTTCGTCGATCACCGAGCTGTCGAGCTTCTCCGTGTCATAGGGGCATAACAGCCACCACGGCTCACCATGCCCGAACGCGACGTTCAGCAGCGATTCGTGACGCTGGCATTCGATGAGCTCATCGGGCGAGCGTCCTTTCCAGATTGGCTCCCCGATCCCGCGCATGCGACGGCCTGAGCCACGGTGCCGGCTGACGAACTCGTGCCAGGCGGGGATGATGCGAGCCGGGTTCGATCCCACCTCGGCCATGTCGGCGAAAAGCACTGCGTCGGCATCCCCGCCCAGGGCGACCCGGAGCATCTGGATCTTGTCTACGGACTCCACCACGAGCACCGGTTCGCCGGCCTTCACCCCCTCCCGGATGAATGGCACAGTGCCGGCCACGAACTCCGCCCAGCCGGAGTAGAGCAGCGCCTCGTGGCGGAATTTCTCGATCGGGCTCGATGCGGTGATGCTCATCGGTCCACCGCCTTGCAATCGCAGAGCACGAGGCTCTCGATGTCCGACCACCCGGTCACGTTCATCACTTTCTGCAGCAGAGCGGGGAGGCCGTGCAGCATCAGTCGGCCTCCATCCATGGCTTCGGCGGCATCGACGAAGGACCTGATTCCATTGATGTCGCAAAAGATCAAGCCACTGACGTCGAGATGCATGTCCCCGTTCCGAACGAACGCCATGCTGAGCGACTGGGGGACGGCATCGGAGTTGGTGATGTCGATCTCGCCTGAGAAGCGCAGGCCGTAAGGCTCGAGGGTGCGCGTCACAACAAGCTGCTTGTCAGCGTAGATGCGACCACCTCTGATCGCAGCGTCGATCAGCTCGTCGATGCTGAACCGCTCCCCCTGCCAGAAATCCACCCGGATGTCCGCAACCCCCATCTGTACGAAACATCTGAGGCAGGCCGAGTACCTGATGCAACTCGGAATGAAACCGCACAAGTAGCGTCGAGGACGAGCGCGTTGATTCGAGTAGGAGAGCCTGGCCTGCAAGGGCCGGGCTTTCCACAATTCTGGGGACCGTTACACCGGTTACCGGCCGCGATTGCGGCGTTTTGCTTGATACATGAGGCGCCCCGCGAAAGGAGCATCCCGCGGCGATGCCAGCGCCTCGTTGGTCGATGCATGGTGGGCCACGGTGCTGGCGGGCGACGTGTCCCAGCCCCATCCAATCTTTGGCGCCGTGAAGGTCCACCTGCACGGTGGGCTGCTGCGGCTGTCTGGAGAGCTCGAGTCAGATGCCGACCGCAACGAGCTGGTCCGCCAGGCCAGGCAGCGGATCCGCCATGGAATCGACAGCGTGGACGTTTCGGGGCTGACCACGGCAAGCCGCCCGGAGAACCATGGAATCCTCGAGCAGACACTCATCTCAGCTTTTCCGAGCCGCGACGCAGCCCAGTTCGCTCGCGATTTCGTCATCCGGCACAGCCGCGTCGTGCCCACGCAGAACGAGATCGTCGACCGGAATCACTCCGACCGGCTCCGCGCCTTGATCCCGGACGATTTCGGCCGCGACGCGCGCAAGGCGCTTGATGGCGGGCACGCCCTTTTGATCCTGAAGGTCGACGAAACCGACGCATTCAGGGTTCGTGAGCTGCTCGAAGAAGACACCCGCAGCGAGTGGACGATGGCCGCGCCGCCGCAGGTCATCGCCTCGATCACGCATCAGTCAACACATGGCTGAGATCACGCGACGCTCGGCTCGTGTGCGCCGGCCGCGGTCGGCGCGCGAAGCGACCAAAGAGCGTCTGACCGCTGGTCACGTCCTCCGCACGATCGGTCCCGGGGTCATCTCGGGCGGCGCCGACAACGATCCAGCCGGCATCGCGACTTACTCGATCGTCGGCGCGACTGTCGGTTTCGCACAGAACTGGCTGCTCTTGCTGTCGACCCCGATGCTGATCGTCGTCATGCAGATGTCGGCCAAGGTCGCCAACGTCACGAAGAGCGACCTGGCGAGCCTGTTGCGCACGACGTTCGGAGCGCGTGTCGCGACCCCAGCGGTCGTCCTGATGGTCATCGCCAACGTGATCACGATGGGCGCAGACCTGCTGGCGATGGGCGCCGCGGTCCAGCTGCTGACCGGGATCAAATTCATCTACTGGATCGTGCCCATGGCGGCGGTCATGGCAGGGGTCACCATCTTTCTCGACTACAAGGTCGTCAGCAAATACCTGCTATGGCTAGTCGCGGTTTACGCGACCTACATCGTGGCCGCGACGCTGTCGCACCCGAATTGGAGCGACGTCGTTCGCAGTACCTTCCTGCCGCGAATCTCGCTGAGCCCGGACTACCTGCTGGGCGCGGTGGCGCTCCTCGGCACGACCATCACTCCTTACCTTTTCTTCTGGCAGGCAAGCGGCGAGGTCGAGGAGAAGCGCGGGGTTCAATCCCTGACCCGAACCAACCTCGACATCACGATCGGGATGGTCTGGTCGAACCTCACCGCTTTCTTCATCATCGTCGCGACTGGCGCGGTCCTGTTTTCCCATCACTCACAGATTCGTACGGCCGCGGACGCCGCGCGCGCCCTCGAACCGTTTGCCGGACCGTACGCGACGATTCTGTTCAGCGTCGGCATCATCGGAGCGGGCCTGCTGGCAATTCCAATCCTGGCTTCGTCCGCTGCGTTCGGCGTGGCGGGGCTCGCGGGGTGGCGTCGAGGGCTCGGGCGCAACCCCAGGAACGCGCCGCAGTTCTACCTGGTGATCGGCCTTGCGTTCCTGGTCGCGATGGAGTTGGCGATCTCGGCCGTCGATCCGATCAAGGCGTTGTTTTACTCCCAGGTCCTGGACGGCATCATCGCGCCGGTCCTGATCGTGCTCCTGGTGCTCCTGACCTCGAGCCGCAAGCTGATGGGCGACTTCGTCAACGGGCTCCCGACGCAGGTCTTCGGCTGGGCGGCGGCCGCGGTGATGGTGCTCGCCGACGTGGCCATGGTCTACCAGGTGGCGACCAAAGGCCTGCCCTAGAGCTCGCGCGTAGCGCCCGGGCGCGACGCGTTCCAAGTAGCGAGGCATATTGGTGCGAGCGCCGATACAAGCACAGCCATCGGGTCCGGTCGCGAAGTCGGGCGACCTTGCCGCCGAGATCGTCCACGATAGCCAGCGGCTGGTCGGCCTCGAGTTCGCCCTGGCCAAACAAGAGCTCAAGGACATCGCGACGGCCAACGCCGTCGCGGCGGGACTGACCGTTTTCGGCGGCCTCCTGTTTGTGCTTGGCGTCCTGGTGGCGATCCCCTCGCTGGTCGTCGTCCTCGTCCCGTGGCACTGGCAGGCCGTGGCGGCGTGGATCGTGATTTACGTGGTGCTCGGGCTCGGCCTTGCCTTTTACGGGAAGTCGCGCTTTCGCATGAGGTTGCCGGCCAAGACACTCGCAAGCCTGAAGGAGAGCAAAGAATGGGCGCTTCGACGGATGAAATCGACCGTCAGATAACCGAAACCCGCGATCACATAGACCGGAACCTCGGCGTTCTCGAGAAGCGAGCGGCCTCCAACGCGATGCGCTATGGACGGATCGCCGCCGCGGTGCTCGGCGTCGTGTCGGCCGCCGCCGTCGCGGTGCTCATCTACCGGCGGATGAACCGCCCATCGCGAAGAGAGCAGTTGCAGAGCATGGTGATCGAGGCGCTGAGGAATCTGCCCGACTCGCTGCGCGACCTTCCGGACGAGGTGACGTCAAGACTGAAAAAGCCTCTCCCCACCGTCAAAGTCATCGTCAACGGTAACGGCGACGACGCGGCGCGGGAGCCGCGCACGCTCGAGAGCGTCGTCCGGAAGGTTGCTCCGGCCGTGGTCGGCACCGCGTCGAGCGCTCTGATCGAGCGCTTCTCGCGCCCGTCCGATCCGGCTGAGCGCTCCGCCGTCCCCGCCTACGACTGATCCAATGGCGCCTCGATGATCCGGTTTTGGCGCCTGGCCGACCGCGTGCGCGGCACTGTCCCGTTTCGGGTCATCGCCGCGTTCGGCGAGAGCCAGGCGAGCAACTACGCGGCGGCGCTCGCGTTCTCCGCCTTCCTCGCGATGTTCCCGATGATGCTTGGGGCGCTGTCGATCATCGGTCTCGCCATTCGCGACCCGGGCACAGAGGCTCGGTTCCAGGCGCTCATCCTTCAGCTGTTCCCGGGCAATGCCCAGACCGAGCTCGTGCATGCGATCCAGGGCGTGAAGCAGTCGGCGGGATGGTTTGCGCTGGTCTCGCTTGGCGGCCTTGTCTGGAGCGCAAGCGGGATCTTCGCCACGATGGAGTTCGCGCTGACGCAGATCTTCGGCACAAAGCAGCGCCACATGCTGCGGCAGAAGGTGATGGGCTTCGTGATGATGCTCGTGCTCGTGGTCGCGCTGGCCATCACGGTCGCGGCCAACTCCGCCGGCGGATATCTATCGCACTTCATTCCGGACGCATGGGTGCTGGGCTTTGCCATCGGCGCTGCAGTCATGGTGGCCTTGCTCGTCCTCCTGTACCGCTTTGTGCCGAACGGCACATTCAGCCTGCGCGAGGTCCTGCCCGGGGCGCTGCTCGCCGGCGTGCTGATCGAGGCCCTATCGCTCGTGTTCCCGCTCTACGCGCGCTTTGCCGGCGGCTTCAACACGTATGGCGCGCAGTTCGGCCTCTTCTTCCTTCTCGCCACGTGGCTGTACCTCCTCTGCCAGCTGCTGCTGCTCGGTGCGGTCTACAACCGGTTCCGCCTGGGCCCACCGGCCGCAAAGGGGCTGATCGCCAGCCGTTTGGACCGGTCAAGTGAGCTTGAACAGGCAGTGGATGTCATCCGGCGCAAGAAACGGGACGTCGCCAAGCCGCCGCCTGTGCCGAGCGCGCAGCGCCGTTCGGTTTTCCAGCGTGGAATCCTCGTCCTGCTCGTGGGCGTTGCTGTCGCCGGCAGCGTGATCAGGCGTCGCGGAAGGCGTTCCGTGGCGAGCTGAGGCGCGGACGGTTCAGTAGTCGGAGCTGCGGTGGGCGTTACCCCTATGAGCGGCCGAGGGCGTCCGGCAGTTCGGGCGGGCCGCTGAGGACTTAAAGGAGGTACGTCTTTTGGGAACACTCTTGTTCATCGTGCTCGTCATTCTCGTGCTCGCCGTGCTGCTTGGCGCAGGCGGGTACAGCGTTCGACGCTACTGGAGCCCGGCGGGCTCAGAGGTCGTCGAAACAGGGGAGACGACCGGAGGCGCAGGCGCCGGCATCGCGGCCGCGATCCTCGCCCTCTTGGTGCTGATCCTGCTGTTCTTCGGCTTCACGCAGTGGAACTGGTTCAGCGCTCGGTCGAGCAACGCGCCGGCCAACAACCCGACGGTTGCCAGCCCCGCCCCGACCAGCAACACCGGAACTGGTGGCGGCACGGCAGCGTCGCCCGCGGCATCGCCGTCGGCTTCGCCCTAAACCGTCGCTGATCGTCGCGAAGTGAGCGTGGAGGGCCGCGCCTTTGGGCCGGCCCTCTTCATGCCCCCGCAGCCGGGTCGCAAGGCGGTTTCCGCGCGGAAACGGGCGGGATCGTTGCGTCGATACGTGCTTTCCGCGCGGAAACACCAATTACAGCGCTCTAGGCTTATCGCACCAGATGCGAAGCCTCCTACTCTGGTGTGCGCAGAACCGCTGGCTCTCGACTCATGTACCCCGCTGGGGATTTGCGCGGCGAGCGGTCAAGCGTTTCATGCCGGGCGACCAGTTCGATGAAGCCCTCAAAGCCGCCGTCGCATTCAAGGCTCAAGGGATCGGCTCGCTCTTCACCCGTCTGGGTGAGAACGTCACGGACCTTTCCGAAGCGCGCGCGACAGTCGAGCACTACGAGTCGGTTCTGTCGAGCGCGTCTGCGGCCGGTGTTGATGCGGAAATCTCGGTCAAGCCGACACAGCTCGGCCTCGACATCGACGCAGACGCGGCGTACGCAAACCTGGAAAGGCTGGCTCGTGCCGCTGCGAAGTCAAAGAGCTTCTTGTGGTTGGACATGGAGGGAAGCGCCTACACGGACGCGACGCTCGACTTATACCGGCGGCTGCGTGTCGGTCATCCCCGCACCGGCGTCTGCTTGCAGGCATACCTCCTTCGCACCGTCGAAGACGCGCTCGGCCTGCTGGAGCTGAAGCCGGCGATCAGGCTCGTCAAGGGCGCTTACGCAGAGCCGCCTGACCGTGCATTCACCGCCAAGAAGGATGTGGACGCGAACTATCTCGCGCTCTGCTCGCTTCTGCTGGCCGAGGTCAAGCGCGGCCGGCTTCGACTGGTGCTGGGCACCCACGACGTCGAGCTGATCGCGCGCGTCGCCCGCTTCGCGCAGGCGCTGCGCCTTGAGCGCGCGCAGGTGGAGGTGAACATGCTCTACGGGATCCGCACCGATCAGCAGGTCCGGCTCGCAGCCGAGGGTTATGTGGTGAAGGACCTCATCGCCTACGGCGACGCTTGGTACCAGTGGTATCTGCGCCGGCTCGCTGAGCGCCCGGCCAACGTGATGTTCGTCGCCAGGCAGCTGTTTCCCTGACGCTGAAGGTCAAGCCCTCGTCAGGAAGAGGTCGAACTCGATGGTAGCCGTCGGGTCGACGGTGACGAAGGGCGCCTGGGGAGGGCTCACCCCGTAGTCGGTCATGTTGATCGTCAGGGTGCCGGCGATCTCGAGCTTGTCACCGACCACCTGGGCTTTTGCGGTGATGCTGACATCCCGGGTGACGCCGTGGATGGTGAGCCTGCCGGATGCTGTTACGTCCACCTGCGCGCTCGTCACCGTGCCCGGGACCGATGCGGACGTGGCTGCGAACGTCGCATCTGGAAACTGCTGGACGGCGAGCTGACGTGTGACGATGCCGTCTCGCTGGCTCACGTTGCGACCAGCCACCTGGTCGACGCTGTGAAGGCTCGTGAGGTTCGCTGTCAGCGTGATGCCGCTCACCGTGTAGCCGCTCGTGTCCCCGCTGACCTTCAGGCTGCCCGTCACACTCGAGGTCCGCGCCACCGCAAGGTGCTTGGAGCTCTCGCCCGCGAACAGCTCCTGAACGCGGTACCCGACGAGCGAGCCGGCGGCGATGTTCCACGTTCCGGCCAGTCCAGTCGTGCTCGTCGAGGTCGGGGCCGTAGCTGGCGCGCTGCTGAGCGCGAGAGTGTCAGGCGATGTGCGCAGGCCCGAGAAGAAATAGATGTATCCGCCCCCCCCGATCAGGGCGAGGACGGCGACACCGGCGACGGCAGCGACGATCAGGTTTCTTTTCATCTGCATCGACTCGGCCTGGAGAGGGCCGGCACTTAACCGGCCCCCTCGTGACGGATTGGTTGTTGCCCTGGGCCCAATCTACGGTATGGTCGGGACCTGGTCGGCGTTTTCCTGCGCCTCGCGCGCAGCGCTCTCGCCCGCTTCATGAGCTGGGTCCTCATTCGGCACGAACGTACCGGTTGCGGTGCTTGGCGACGGGCTGGCTGCTGAAGCGACGATTGTCGTCGCGCTGTACAGCACGGCGCCCGTTACGCCACCGATGAGCATCGACCCCGCGATGGCGGCCGCTGCGACGGACTTGCGAATGCCGTTCATGGTTTCTCCTCCTTCGTTGGTAATCGCTCGTGTGAGCGTCGCGACGAAGGCTGACGG
>DASQAU010000035.1:0-6630 GCA_035635595.1 Candidatus Eiseniibacteriota bacterium | reverse complement strand
TCGCGCAGATCGCGCAGCGGATCATCCACCGCGCGCGCGAGACCGGAAGCGGCGCGGCCCACGACTTCGCCCTGGTGAAGCGGCTGCTCAACGAGGAGCTCGCCGACATCCTGACGCGGCGCCAGGGCGCCGAGACGCAGGAGCGCTATCGCAAGGCGCTCAAGATCGCGATGCGCTGGATCAAGAACTACACCGACCTCGACTTCCGGAGCCTCGGCTCGTACACCCGCGCCGACCTCGACGCGATCGCCGCCGCGCCCGAAGCGTTCTGAGGTAGCCAAGCACGGCCTCGACCCCGCCGGGATCGCCGCGAGCGTCAAGAAGTTCCTGAACCGTTGACCCGGTGCGATTCGAGCGCCGGTTCCGGAGGCCGGCCGATCTCACGTCGCGTCTAGGCCGGGGCGTCGACTCCGGGTGGAGCAGCGTCGCCCGCGTCTGCTGTCGGCCCAAGCAGCTCCCGGACCTTGCTCGCCAGGGCGATCGTGGTGAAAGGCTTCGCGATGAATTCCTCGCCCGGCCCGAGGACCCCGAGGGACTCTATGACGCCTCCGGAGTAGCCGGACATGTAGATCACCCTCAGCCCCGGGCGCAATTGGCGTGCACGATCGGAAACGACCCGGCCGTTCATCCCCGGCATCGTTACGTCGGTCAGCAGCAGGTGGATCAGGCCCGGATGCGCTGCACAGATCCGCAAGGCCTCCACGCCGCCCTCCGCATCCAAGATGTTGTAGCCCAGCGGCGCGAGAACATCCCGGGCCAGCCCCCGTACCAGCGGCTCGTCGTCGACGAGCAGAATGGTTTCCGAACCCGCGGCCCCCGGCATGGGCTGCTTTGGCGGCTTTGGCGGCTCGGCGGTCTCCGCCCCGTCGGCCAGGAGTGGAAGGTAGATGCGGAACGTCGTACCCTCGCCGCGCTGGCTCCTGACTCTGAGGTTGCCCTGGTGCTGCTGGACGATGCCGTACACGGCCGCCAGGCTCAAGCCCGTTCCCTGCCCGACATCTTTCGTGGTGAAAAACGGCTCGAAGAGGTGCTGCTGGACCTCCGCCGTCATGCCGCAGCCGGTGTCGCTCACGGTCAGGAGCGCGTAGAGCCCGGCCGGCAGGTCAGGGGCCAGCGCGCTCTGCTCCAGGGTCACGGCGGCAGTCTCAATCGTCAGCCGCCCCCCTTCAGGCATCGCGTCGCGGGCGTTGACGGCCAGGTTCATCAGCACCTCCTCGAGCTGGGCAGAGTCGGCCTTCACCGTCAAAGGTGAAGGCGACACGACGGCGCACAGCTCGACGTTGTCACCGAGCAAGCTGCGGAGCAGCTTGGCATAGTCCACGATGAAGGCATTCAGGTCGATGACCCTGGGCGAGTTGATCTCCCTGTGGCTGAAGGCCAGGAGCTGGTGGGTGAGCGCGCCGGCCCGCTCGCCAGCCGTGAGGATAGCGAGGAGCGGAGCGTGCAACGCGTCTGAGGGGGCCAGTCGGTTCAGGGCCTGCGTCGCGTAGCCGTTGATGACGGTGAGCAGGTTGTTGAACTCGTGGGCCACGCCGCCCGCGAGCCGGCCGACGGCATCCATCTTCTGCAGCTGCCGCAGGGCCTCCGCCGCCCGAAGACGTTCGCTGGTGTCGCGGAAGACCAGGACGGTCCCCATGACGTTGCCCGCATTGTCCATGATCGGGCACGCTGAGTCGGCGATTTGACGCTCGCTCCCGTCACGGCAGACGAGAATGGTGTCCGCGGCGAGTTCCATACCCTGGCCGTCCCGGAGGATCGTCGCCACCTGGCTCCGGAGCGGCTCGCGGGTGCGGCCGTCTCGGAGCGGGAACACCGTGTCGACGTCCTTGCCCATAGCCTCTTCGGCGCCCCACCCCGTCAGGTCTTCCGCGACACGGTTCATGAACGTGACCTTCCCTGAGCTGTCCGTGGCCAGAACGGCTTCGCCGATGCTCCCGAGCGTCGTGGTCAACCACTCTTCGCTCTCCAGCAAGCGGCGGTCGAGCTCATGCTTGTGCATGGCCGTCTGGATCACCGCGTTGACAGTGGTCTCAGCGAAGGGCTTGACGATATACCCGAACGGGTCCGCCGCCTTGGCGCGCTGCAGGGTCGAGTCGTCGGCGTGCGCGGTCAGGAAAATGACCGGCAATCGGAAGTTTGTCCGGATCTGCCGGGCCGCCTCGATGCCGTCCATGTCCCCCTTGAGGCGGATGTCCATGAGGACCAGGTCCGGGCGCGCCGTGGGAATCTTTCTCAAGGCTTCAGCGCCGGTGGACGCGACCGAGACGACCTCGTGACCCAGGCCCACGAGGCAGTCCTCGATGTCCTCGCGGACGAGGATTTCGTCTTCGACGACCAGGATTCTAGACTTGGGCATGAGGAGATTCCCCTCTGACCAAGGATGCTTGGTCCGGCAGTGCATTTTGCCGAGCGAAGCGAATCTCGACCGATGTCCCACTAGCGGTTTGCCACCGGACGACGCCGCCGAGCTGCTCGACCAGGGCTCGGATCAGGCGCCAGCCCAAGGAGCTCGTGCGGCCGAGATCGACGTCTGCGGGCATACCGACCCCATCGTCCTGGACCACGAGGCAGAGCTCATCATCTCCCTTGACGTGGAAGCCGACGTACACGGTGCCCGAGTGGCCGACCGGGAAGGCGTGCTTCAGGCAGTTCGACATCAACTCGTTGAGGATCAGGCCGCACGGCACGGCACAGTCCAAGCTCAGCGACAGGTCGTCGATGTCGAGCCTGACGCGGACGCTCCGAGCTGGGAGCGCGTAGGAGGTGAGGATGTTGTTCGTCAGGTCGCGGACGTATTCGCCGAAGCTCACCCGGGCCAGGTCGCGCGCCCGGTAGAGCTTGTCGTGGATCAGGGCCATCGACGCAACCCGGTTCTGGCATTCGCGCAGGGCCTCGCTGAGCGCCGGGTCCTGCACGGCGCGGCTCTGCATACGCAACAGGCTGGTGATGATCTGGAGGTTGTTCTTGACGCGGTGGTGGATCTCCTGGAGCAGCACTTCCTTCTCACGAGAATGCCGGGCCGCCTCCTCGGCGTTCCGGCGCTGGGCGATCTCGGCCTGGAGCGCTTCGTTCAACCGTTGTAGATCGCGCCGTTGACGTTCCAGGTCGACGAAGACCGCCACCTTGGATCTCAGGATCTCCGGCACGACGGGGACTTCGACGTAATCGACCGCCCCCACTCGGTAGCCCTTCAGTCGGTCGAGCGTCGTTGGTTGGGCGCCCGTGACGAAGACGATCGGCGTCTTCTCGAACCGGGGATGCTGGTGAATCAAGCTCGCCGTCTCGAACCCATCCATGTCCGGCATATTCACGTCCAGCAGGATGACGGCGAAGTCCTCGTCCATGAGCCTCTGCAGGGCCTCGCGGCCCGACCGGGCCATGACCAGCCTCTCCCCCAGCTCGCTTAGGATGGCCTCGTGGCTGAGCAGCTGGCTCGGTTGGTCGTCGACCACAAGGATCCCGACCTTGTCGCCGTCACTCGTGCCGCTTGCCATCGCTAGCGACGGAGCCACATCCGGAGCGCCGACCGCAGATGATCGGTGTTCACGGGTTTGGCCAGGTAGTCGGAGGCGCCGGCCTCCAGGCACTTGGCGCGGTCTCCGGACATGGCCTTGGCGGTCAGGGCGATGATGGGCAGCCGTCTGAAGGCGGGGTTCTCCCGGATGATCCGCATCGTCTGATAGCCGTCCATCTCGGGCATCATGATGTCCATCAGGACGGCCGCGATGTTCGGCGTTTGCTCGAGTCGGGCGATCGCCTCGCGTCCCGTGCTCGCGCTCAGAACCTTGATCCCGTGCCGCTCCAGCACGCTGCTGAGCGCGAAGATATTGCGCACGTCGTCGTCGGCTACGAGCACCTGCTTGCCCGCCAGAACCTGGTCGGAGGCGCGCAACTGCTCCAACAGCCGCTGCTTCGCTGGCGGGAGGTCGGTCACGACTCGGTGGAGGAAGAGCGCCGTCTCGTCCAGCAGCCGCTCCGGCGATTCGACTCCCTTGAGGACGACGCTCTTGGCCAGCCGCTGGAGCTGAGCGTCTTCCTCGGCGGATAGCTCCCGGCCGGTGTAGACCACGATCGGCAGGCCCCGGAGCGCGGTGTTCTCGTGGATCTGCTCGAGCAACGCGAATCCCGACATGTCCGGTAGGCGGAGGTCGACGACGGCACAGTCGAAGGCGTGCTCTCCGAGGGCCTCGAGGGCGGCGATACCTGTGTCGACGACGGAGATCTCGATGTCCTCGTGGGCCAGCAGCTCGACGATGCTCAGCCGGGAGGTCTCGTCGTCTTCCACGACCAGGAGCCGCTTGCGCCGGGCGACGGAGTACTGCTTGATCCGGGCCAGGCTGGCCTTCAAGGCATCGGTCGTCGGCGACTTGGTCACGAACGCGAAGGCGCCGCGCGTGAGACCGTGCTGCTGGTCCTCTTCGAGGGTAACGATCTGCACCGGGATGTGCCGCGTGCCCGGATCGTCCTTCAGCTGGCACAGTACCGCCCACCCGTGCATGTCGGGCAGGCTGATATCGAGTGAGATGGCGGTCGGCCGATAGTCGCGGGCGAGGGTGAGGGCCTCGGCGCCTCTGGTGGCCCGGACGACCTGGAAGCCCTGCGCATGGGCCGAGTCGACCAGGACGTTGGCGTAGACCGGATCGTCCTCGACGACAAGCAGGAGGGCGCGTCCGGGTTCCAGCTCGGCACGGTCGTCCGCGATCGGTTGCGGTGCGTCGCCGAGGGCGTGCTGGTCGACCGCCGCGGGCGTTGTCCGCGGCATGTCCGTGATGGCGCTCGCCGAACCGGAGTACTTGAGGGGCAGATAGAGGGTGAACGTGCTCCCGGCGCCTGGCGCGCTGCGCAGGTGGATCTCTCCGCCCAGCAGGGTGGCCAGCTCACGGCAGATGGCCAGCCCCAGGCCCGTCCCGCCGTACTTACGGCCGGTGCCGGCCTCAGCCTGCTGGAAAGCCTCGAAAATGATCTTCTGCTTGTCCGGGGCGATGCCGATCCCCGCGTCGGTAACTTCGAAGGCCACGACCGACGATGTCGCCTGGAGGATCCTGTTCTCCGAGTGCCAGCCTTGCGCGGCCGGCCTCACGTCGAGGCCGACGCTCCCGTGCTCGGTGAACTTGAAGGCATTGGACAGGAGATTCTTCAGCACCTGGAGCAGGCGCTTGGAATCCGTGAACATATTGGAGTCGAGGCGCGGGTCCAGCGTGATCTGGAAGCCGAGCTTGCGGCGCTCCGCCTCGAGCCGGAATGTGCGCTCCACCGTGGCGCTCAGGGCTGCAAACGATACGCTGTCGACGTCGACCGTGACGGTGCCGGACTCGATCTTGGAAAGGTCGAGAATGTCGCTGATGAGGTTCATGAGATCGACGCCCGCCGCGTGGATCATGCTCGCAAACTCGACCTGCTTGTCCGTCAGGTTCCGCGGGGCGTTTTCGGCAAGCTGCTGGCCGAGGATGAGGATGCTGTTCAGCGGGGTGCGCAGCTCGTGCGACATGTTGGCCAGGAATTCCGACTTGTACCGGGACGTCATCGCCAGCTCAGACGCCTTGTCTTCCAGCGCCAGGCGGGCGCGCTCGATCTCGGCGTTCTTACGCTCGACCTCGGCGTTCTGCTCCACGAGCTCGGCGGCCTTCTTCTCCAGCTGCTCGTTGGTCGCCTGCAGCTCCGTCTGGCGGGTCTGGAGCTCCGCGGCCAGGTCCTGCGACTGCTCGAGGAGGCCCTCCGTCTGCATGGTGGTTTCGATGGTGTTGAGCACGATTCCGATACTGGAGGTCAGCTGCTCGAGAAACGCCGTGTGCAACGGGGTGAAATCGCGCAGTGAGGCCAGCTCGACCACCGCCTTCACCTTGTCCTCGAAGAGCACGGGGAGCACGATGACGCTCCGTGGAACGGCCTCGAACAGTCCGGAGCTGATCGGGGTGGCCGACGCCGGTAGGTTCGTGATCACGCTGCGGGCTCGGTCGACGGCGCACTGCCCGACCAGACCCTCGCCCAGCGCGAGCGTGTCCTTGTGTGATCGGGACCCGTGGTCGGCGAACGAGGCGACGAGGTGCAGAGAGGACACCCCTTCGCTGGTCCGCATGTGGTACACGACACCCTGCTGAGCGTCCACCAGCTTTGCGAGCTCTGACAGGAGCAAGCGCCCCACCGCGGCCAGGTCGCGCTGGCCCTGGAGGAGGCTGGCGAACCTGGCCAGGTTGCTCTTGAGCCAGTCCTGCTCGTTGGTGCGCTCAGTGGTGAGCCGGAGGTTGTCGATCATCGTATTGATGTGGTCCTTCAGCTCGGCCACCTCACCGCGCGCGTCGACCTGGATCGAGCGGGTCAAGTCGCCCTGGGTGACGGCGGTGGCGACCTCCGCGATGGCCCGCACCTGTGTCGTCAGGTTGGCGGCTAGCTGGTTCACGTTGCCCGTCAGGTCCCTCCACGTCCCTGACGCGCCCGGCACGCTCGCCTGATTGCCCAGGCGTCCCTCCACACCCACCTCGTGAGCCACGTTGGAGACCTGGGCGGCGAAGGTGGCCAACGTGTCCGTCATACTGTTGATCGTCTCGCCCAGAGCGGCCACCTCACCCTTGGCCCACACTGTGAGCTTCTGCTTGAGGTCGCCGTGGGCCACCGCCGTCACCACCTTGACGA
>DASQAU010000034.1:0-3797 GCA_035635595.1 Candidatus Eiseniibacteriota bacterium | reverse complement strand
GAACACGGCCATGTAAAGGAGGGCTCCCACGATCTGGCCGGCGACCAGGCCCCCCGCGAGGCCGAGTTGATAGACGAGGATCGCGAGCGCGAGACCGACGACGCCGCCTGTGATCAACGCGATGTGCGGAGTCTTCAAGGTTGGGTGCGTGAGGGACAGGAAGTGCGGGAAATAGCCCGCGCGTGACAGCGAGTAGGTGTTCCGTCCGTACGCGTAGATAATGGTGAAGAAGCTGGCGATCAGCCCGATCAGCCCGATCAAAGCGAGGATGGCGGCTCCTGCGTTGTCGCCGAAGACCGCCTTGAAGCCGTCAAAGAGTGGCGTGGCTGAAAGCCCTATGCTCTTCGCCCCGCCATCGACTGCACCGTTGAGCAAGAACGTGAGAGCTCCGGTGACAACGAGGGTCGTGATGCCCCAGAGAGTCGCCCGAGGGATGTCGCGCTTGGGATCGTGCGACTCCTCGGCCGCCAGGGGCAGCTCCTCGATGGCCAGGTAGAACCAGATGGCGAACGGGATCGCAGGAAAGATGCCTGCGATGCCGAAGGGCAGGAAGCTTGAATTGCCGTTCGTGGGCTCGATGTTGACCAGGAGGCTGGGGTTGAACTTCCCGGACACGAGCACAGAGATGAAGAAGAAAGCAAGGATGCCGAGCGAGAGAAAGCAGATGATGACGCTGAAGCGCATCGTGGCCACAATGCCGCGGATGTTGATGGCCACGAAGATGATGTAGAAGACGATGAACCAGGTGACAGGGCTGTTCCACCATGGATCGCCCGCCACGCTGAAAAGCTCTTTGACGACGGCTTGCATCAACAGGCCCATGGCTCCCACCACCACGGCAGGGGTGATCACGTACTCCATGTTCTCGGCCAGGCCGGTGACGAACCCGCCCCACGGACCCATCGCTGAGCGAGCGAATGAGTAAGCCCCGCCCGTGTGCGGCAGAGCCGGAGACATCTCGGCGATGCTGAAGCAGAGGCCGTAATACATGATCACGATCACGATGTTGGCGATCAAGAGTCCGCCAAACCCGCCGACACTCAGGCCGAGGTTCCAGCCATAGAAGTCGCCTGAGATGACCGCCGCGACGCCCAGCGACCAGAGCGACCAGAAGGCCGCGTGTCGCTTCAGCGATCGCTTGGCGAAGTAACCGACCCCCGCTTCCTGATAAGCAACGGACCCGACTTTCTTGCGATCCTGGGCCAAGGCAATACCCCCTTCCTGGTTGCCGGTGGCGCTTCCAGCGGTCCGTAAAGTTGTCTGACTGCCGGTCGCTTGCCGGTATGCTAAGCGAGCTTGAGAGGCAAGTCAAGACCGGCTTGACGGGGGAAGTTGTCTGACAAATACTTACTCATCGGATGCCAAATGAGTCCAGGCCTATGAAAGCGCGCGCCCGCCCGCGCAGCGTCTCGGTGCGCGACCAGATCACCGATCGGATCGACCGCGGCCTGCTTGCCGCCGGAGTACGCCTACCCTCCGAGCCGGCGCTGGCGACCGAGCTCGGAGTGTCCCGCGCGACGCTGCGCGAGGCCCTTAGAACCCTCGAAGGCGAGGGGATCGTGCGGCGGATGTGGGGCTCGGGAACCTACGTGGCGCAGGGTCCCCGCGTCGCGAACAGCCTGGACATCAACTTCGGGGTGACCGACGCGATCCGAGCCGCGGGCATGCAGGCCGGCACCGAGCAGGGCCGGCACTGGTTCGAGCCCGCCTCGGCTGGCGAGGCGGCTCAACTCAACCTGCAGCCCGGCCAGGACGTGCTGGTAGTCGAGCGCGTGCGCACCGCCGACAGCAAGCCGGTGGTGCTGTCTCGCGACATCCTCCCGGCGCAGCTGCTGGCCGAGCACCAGGGGGTCGCCGACCAGATGCTTCAGCGCTCGATGTATGAGGTTCTCGAGCGGGACCTTGGACTCGTCATCCATCACGGCGTAGCCAGCTTTCGGCCGGTTCGCGCCGACGTCACAGTCGCCCGCCGCCTGGCCATTCCTCGGGGCGAGCTCCTACTGGCGATCTGGCAGGTGGACTACTCCGAAGACGACGTCGCGATCGTGTCCTCGCATGAATATCACCTCGCCGACGCATTCGACTTCACGGTGCACCGGCGGGGTCCTGGAAGGAGGCTGCAGTGAGCTCACAGGTTGGCAAGTCGATGAGGCTGAAGCGCGTGATCGATCCCGCGGGCGTCTCGGTGATCTGCGCCCTGGACCACGGGATGACCTCGCCCACTTTTCTCGAGCCGCTTTCAGACATCGCCACACGGGCGGCGGAGGCGGTCGCCGGCGGAGCGAACGTGATCATGATGTCGAAGGGCATGATCCGCATCGCGGCGCCCGCCTTCGCCCCCAACACCTCGCTTGCCCTCCTGCTGTCGGCCTCGGCCAACCCCGAGCAGGGTCAGCCGCAGGTGGTCCAGATCGCAGACGTGGAGGAGGCGGCTCGACTGGGCGCCGATGCGGTCGTCCTGTTCACCGCGCTGGCCGGCGAGACTGAAGCCGGCATGATCCGGACCCTCGCAGGCGTCGGCAAGGAGTGCGCGCTGCTCGGCATCCCGTTCATCGCCGAGGCTGAGTTCCCAACGACCTACGCGTCGGTCAAGGATCTCAGGGACCAGTACGGCTTCGAGTACCTGCGGCGCAATGTCCGCCTCTGCGGGGAGCTCGGCGCCGACATCATCAAGACCAACTGGCCTGGCGACGCGGACTCGTTCGGCAAGTTGGTCCAGGCGGCCAACGGCATTCCCGTCGTGCTCGCGGGTGGGTCCAGGCTTGACGACGAGGAGCTTCTTCGGCGCATGGAGTACGCGATGGCCGCCGGCGCGATCGGGTGCTCTGTGGGTCGGAACATCTTCATGCACACATCGCCGGAGGCCATCACGCGAGCGCTGTCCCGAGTGATCAGGGAGCGCTGGACCGCCGAGAAGGCGCTCGGAGCGCTTCAGAAAGAGCTCGGTGCCGGGGCCGCGCGATGAGGGCTGCATTCATGACGGGCGTAGACGCGGTCGAGATTCGCAAGACGCCCGAGCCGGAGGTCCATCCGGAGGGCGCCATCCTCAAGGTCGAAGCGTGTGGGATATGCGGCACCGACGCTCGCACCTTCTTCAACGGCGATCCCAAGGCGCCTTCGCCCTGGATCCTCGGCCACGAGCCCGTCGGCATCCTCGAGCAGGTTGGGCCGCGGGCATCGCTCCCGCCCGGGGTCAAGAAGGGCGACCGCGTGTTCCTCGGATCGATCCTGACCTGTGGAAGGTGCCACTGGTGCATGGACGGCTTCCAGAACCTGTGCGACGAACACCTGCTTTATGGCTACGACCCATACCCCGGCGCGTACGCCGAGTACGCGGCTGTTCCGCCGATCGCGATGAAGAACCTGATTCCCCTACCCCCTGACCTGCCATCCGACCTGGCGACGGTTGCCGACCCTTTTGCCTGCGCGCTGAACGGAGTCGAGGTGCTCGACATCCGCATCGGAGACACAGTCCTGATCCTTGGCGCGGGTCCGATCGGCTGCTGGCAGGCGGTGATGGCTCGCGACTGCGGGGCCGGCAAGGTGTTCCTGTCCGATGTCAATCGCCAGCGCCTCGACATCGCCCTTGGCGCTGTGGGCGGCTTCGTGGACGACGCCTGGGTCGCGGGGGACGACAACGGCGTGGCGCAAGCGCTCGAACACACTGCAGGGAAAGGCCCGGAGCGGGTGATCGTGGCCGCGCCGTCGAAGCAAGCCCAGCAGGCCGCGCTCGAGATGGCCGCGAAACGGGCGCGCATCGTGTACTTCGCGGGACTGCCCAAGCACGACCCGGTGAG
>DASQAU010000033.1:0-1913 GCA_035635595.1 Candidatus Eiseniibacteriota bacterium | reverse complement strand
CCGAAGGCCAGATGGTTCACCTGTCCATAGGGAAGCAGGGTCGGCAGCCCGCCATCGACGTCGAGTGTGTACGCCCGGTAGTTGCGGAAGAACGGCTGCCCCCAGGTCGTGACGAAAAGGATCGCACCCTCGGGCGTCCAGCCGCGCACGATGACGTCGGGGCCGAGCCAGGTCATGCGCCGGGCGGGGCCGCCTTCGCCGGGCATGAGGTAAACCTCGGGGTGCTGCTCGTCGCGCGCGACGTAGGCGAGCCAGCGACCATCGGGCGAGAGGCACGGCGTGCCGACCTCGCCGAGGCTGGCCGTCAGCCGCCGAGCCGTGCCACCGTTGGCGTGCACGAGCCAAACGTCATCGTCGCAAACGAAAGCGATCGCATCGGCAGCAATGCTCGGCTGCCTGAGGTAACCTCGCGGATTCATGAGACGCGATTTTGCCATCGCGATTGTGGCGTCAGTTCTTGTGTGCGCTGCGGAAGCAAAGCCGTTCCGCTGGGCGAGCCAGGGCGACCCGCAGACCATCGATCCGCACAGCCAGAACGAGCTATTGACGAACAGCGTCAACGGCCAGATGTACGAGACGCTCGTGAACCGGGGCAAGAAGCTCGAGATCGTGCCGGTGCTCGCCACCGAGTGGCAGCAGGTCGATCCGCTCACCTGGCGCTTTGCGCTGCGGCAGGGCGTCAAGTTCCACGACGGCACGCCCTTCACCGCCGACGACGTGCTCTTCTCGGTGCAGCGCGCGAGCCAGCCGAGCTCGCAGATCCGCGTCTACGCCCAGGCGCTGGGAAAGCCGCGCAAGATCGACGACCACACGGTCGAGTTCAAGCTCGAGGAACCCAATCCGGTCCTGCTCGAGCACGCCACGCTCGTGCAGATGATGAGCAAGGCGTGGTGCGTGAAGAACCGGGTGGAGAAGCCGCTCGACTTCTCCGCCAGGGAGGAGTCCTACGCCTCGACCCACGCCAACGGCACCGGTCCCTACCTGCTGAAGTCACGCGAGCCCGACGTGAAGACCGTGCTGGTGCGCAACCCGAACTGGTGGGGCAAGCCCGAGGGCAACGTGACCGAGGTCATCTATACGTCGATCAAGTCCGACGCGACGCGCGTCTCCGCCCTCATCGCCGGCAACATCGACCTGATCCTCGATCCGCCGCCGCAGGACGTGCCGCGGCTGAAAAAGCAGGCGGGAATCCGCGTGATCGAGGGCACCGAGAACCGCATCATCTTCTTCGGCTTCGACCAGAGCCGCGATCAGCTGCTGTACTCGGATGTGAAAGGCAAAAACCCGTTCAAAGACCGCCGGGTGCGCGAGGCTATCTACCGCGCCATCGATATCGAGGCGCTCCGGCGGGTGACGATGCGCGGGCAGGCGGCGCCCACGGGCGGCATCACCCCGTCGATCCTGGCTTCCAATCCCGAGGTCGAGAAGAGGCTGCCGCACGATCCGGCGCTCGCCAAGAAGCTGCTGGCTGAGGCCGGCTACCCGAACGGCTTCGGCTTCACTCTCGACTGCCCGAACAACCGCTACATCAACGACGAGCAGATCTGCGTGGCGGTCTCGGGCATGCTGGCGAAGATCGGCCTGAAGGTACGGGTCAACGCCCAGCCGCGGGCGATCTATTTCGCCCGCATGCCAAAGCGCGACACCAGCGCCTACATGCTGGGGTGGGGCGGGGCGATCACGGACGCGGAGACCACCTTCACGCCGGTGTTGCACAGCCCCGACGCCAAGGGCCGGGGCGACTGGAACTGGGGCAGCTACCAGAACAAGAAGCTCGACGAGCTGATCGACGCGCAGCGCGTGGAATCCGATCCCGCGAAGCGCAAGAAGCTCATCGCCGAGGCGCTCGCCGAGCACAACGCGCAGATCCACCATGTGCCGCTGCACCGGCAGGTGATCCCGTGGGCGATGCG
>DASQAU010000032.1:0-13879 GCA_035635595.1 Candidatus Eiseniibacteriota bacterium | reverse complement strand
ACCTCTGGCCGCTTACGGAGTTCTTGGCGTTGGACTAATCCTGCTGGCCCTATACGCGATCGCGGCGGGTCGGAGTACTACGAATCCACTCCATGGCGCGGCTTACGAGGAGGCCACTCACCGCACCGCGGCGGGCGCTCCACTCAATGGGTCGCCGCACCAGGAGCCCAGTCTCGAGCCGGCTGGGGCGCGTCCTCAAGCAAAGCCCTAACCGGGTTCTCGGCTCAGACTTCCTCGTCATACTGCGGTGATTGCGTAACGTGCGTTCGAGCCCCCACGGGCCCTCACACGAGAGTGAAACTCCGGAGCCGATACCCGTTGAGGTCACGGTTACGGCTTTGCCGCCTGATCCGAAGCGGCGACGTCGCTATCTCCAGATCGTCTTCGGATTTGCCGCGCTCGTCGTGTCGATCGTCGTCCTCTACCTGCTTCGCGACTTCCTCGGCGCCTTTGTGCTCGGAGCCGCGATCGCCTTTCTCATCCAGCCCGCGGTCACGCGGCTGGTCGGACTCGGTGTCCCGCGCGTGCTCGCCATCGGCATCGTCTTCATCGTGATCATCGTCGCCCTTGCCGGACTCGTGTTGCTGATCGTCCCCCTCGGCGTGAGAGAGGTCACACAGCTGCAAACCCAGGCGCCCAGCATCGCTGCCGCCGCTCAGGACCGGATCAACAGCCTGCAGGGATCGCCGATCAACATCCTTGGAATCGACATCGACCTCAAAGGAATTACGGAAACGATCAATGCGCACCTGAAGGACTACCTGCTCGGTCAGTTCGGAAATGCGGTGACCATCGGATTGACCGCGCTCACCACCGTGCTCCAGCTCGTGCTGATGTTCATCGTCGCCTTCCTCCTCGCGCTCGACGCAGCCTCCTTCAGGCGCGTCCTGCGCCGCCTCGTCCCGAGCGACTACCGCACGGACTTCGACCAGATCTGGCGCAAGGTTCGCAAGATGCTCTACGCGTACGTGCGCGGCCAGCTGATCATCGCCGGGCTGATCGGCATCCTGTCCGGCGTCGCCTGTGCCGTCTAGGGACTGCCTGATCCGGTCGCCCTCGGCCTGATCGCCGGCGTCACCGCGCTGATCCCCGACCTAGGCCCCTTCATCGGGGCTGTTCCCGCGATCCTGGTCGGCCTGGCCGCTGGGCCGATCAAGGCGCTACTTGTCGCCGTCGTCTACTTCCTGATATCCAACATCATCCTCAACTTCGTTTATCCAAAAGTCATGGGTGACGCCGTGCGCCTGCCGCCAGTCCTTGTCATCGTCGCCTTCATAGCCGGCTTCAGCTGGGCCGGCATCCTCGGCATGTTCGTCGCGGTGCCGATCGCGGCGACCCTGCGCATCCTCTTCGACCACATCTATCCCCGCCTCTACGAGAAGCCGGCTTGAAGATCGCGATCATCTCGGACATCCACGCCAACTGGCAGGCGCTGGAGGCGGTCCTACGCGACTGCCCGCCAGTGGACCAAACGCTGTGCCTCGGCGACGTCGTCGGCTACGGCGGCGATCCCAAGCGCTGCCTCGATGAGGTCACCAAGCAAGGCTGGCCGACTCTGGTTGGCAACCACGACCGTGCGTGCACAGATCCCGAGATCCTCGAATGGTTCAACGAGGACGCAGCGTCAGTCGTGCGCTGGACGGTGGACGTCATCGGCGCCGAGCGACTGGAGTGGCTGCGAGAGCTGCCGGACAGCCAGGTCGAACACGACGTGCTGCTCGTGCACGCAAGCCCGCGCGATCACATCTACGAATACGTGCTGGACACTGCGGTCGCCCACGCGAACCTCGAGCTGATCGATGGTGGCATCTGCTTCCATGGCCACACCCACGTGCCGGGAATCTTCGGGTTGGCTGACGGCGCCGTGACACACGAGTACCGTGTCGATACTTTCCACCTTAAAGGCCCCTCGCTGGTGAACCCTGGCAGCGTCGGGCAGCCAAGAGATGGAAGCCCGACCGCGAGCTACGGCATCTGGGACACGGAGCTGGAGACCTTCGAGTTCCGCCGCGTCCGCTACGACATCAAGGGTGCGCAGCGCGCGATCAGGAAAGCCAAGCTCCCGGATCGCTTCGCCCTCCGACTCGAAACCGGACGATGAGCCTGCGCGTCACCCAGAGGTGGCAGCGCCTCGCCTACGCCGCCGCCACGGGAGCAGGCGTCGGTTCATTCATCGCCTGGGCGGCCATCTGGGTCAATCTCGTGCGCGGCACCCTCGCCGGACCTGACTTCTTCTCCTTCTATGCAGCGGCAAGACTGTATGTGCTCAAGGGCGGCTCGGCGGTCTACGACCTCGCACAGCAGAAGCAGCTCGAGCTGCAGATCACCGGGCAGGCGGCAGACCGCTTCATCGTCCTGCCTTACTTTCACCCTCCCTACTACACGCTGCTCATCGCGCCGCTCGCTGCCCTGAGCTACCCACAGGCTTACTTCGCCATGGCCGCGTTCAATCTCCTGCTCGGCGTTGCCTTGATCGCCCTGTTGGTGCGCAGCAGCCTGAGCATCCACGGGCGGGCAGCGGTCGTCGCAAGCGCGCTGGTCGCCGGCTTTTTCCCGCTCTTCGTCACGGTGCTGCAGGGCCAGTCAGACCTCGTCGTCCTCGTGCCCCTGGCGGCCGCCTACGCGGCCTGGGCGCGCGGCCGCCTGGGTTGGGCGGGGATCTTCAGCGCCCTTGCGCTCAGCAAGCCACAGCTGCTCCTCCTCGTACCGGTCCTCTTCCTCGCCCGGAGGGCGTGGCGGGCCCTGGCTGGTTTCGCGGCCGTGGTCGCCGCGCTTGGGCTCGTCTCAGTAGCCGGCTTCGGTTTCTCCGCGGTCTGGGGCTACATAGGCGCCGTCGGCGCGTGGGCGTTCGGCGGCAAGCTGCCCACCGGCGGCCAGCTCGTTTACACCGACACCGCCGTCTATTCGCTCCGCAACATCCTCGAGGCGCTGCCGGGTGGCGGGAAGGCGGTTGCGTTCGTGATCCTCGTGCTTCTGCTGGCGCTCGTGGCGCTCTCGCTCAGCTGGCGCCCGGACAAGCCGCGACTCGACTTCGCCCTGGCCGTCGCCGCCTCACTGGTCTTGAGCCCGCACCAGAACGTGCATGACCTCGCGCTCCTGGTCATCCCTGGCTTCGCCCTCGCGGATCTGGCCATGTCCGGTCAGCTCCGCTGGCCGCGCGCTGCCGCGGCCGTGCTCGTGGTCGCTTATGCCGCGATCAACCTGACGCTCGCGATCAACCTTTGGTCGGCCGCCGTGGGCGCCCTGCTGGTGGCTGCCTATCTGACGGTGGAGCGAATGTCGGTGCGGCCGGATCCGATCCCGCTCGGCGAGCTCACCTGGAGCGGTCCTCGCCCTCGGCGCGTCATCGTGCTCCCGGCGTATCGGGCCGCCAAGACGCTGGTGGAGGTCGTCGGCGACATCCCGCAGGGCCACGCCGACCGGATCCTCCTGGTTGACGACGCGAGCGCCGACTCAACCGTCAGCGTCGCCACCGCGCTGAGGCTGGACGTGATCCGCCACAAGCGAAACCTCGGCTATGGCGGGAACCAGAAGACCTGCTATCGACAGGCGCTCAACATGGGCGCAGACGTTGTGGTGATGCTCCACCCCGACGGCCAGTACGACCCGGCCATCATCCCGAACCTCTGCAAGGTCATCGAGGACGGCGACGCCGACATCGTGCTCGGCTCGCGGTGGCTCGGCCTGGACCCGGCGAAGGCCGGCATGCCCTGGTGGAAGCGCATCGGCAATCGCTTTTTGACCTCGGCAGAGAACCGCGTCCTAGGGCTCCATCTGTCCGAGTTTCACACCGGCTATCGCGCCTACTCGCGACGCTTCCTCGAGGCGATCCCGTTTCTCGAGAACAGCAACGACTTCGTCTTCGACACCCAGGTCCTGATCCAGGCTGCCGCGTTTGGGTTCAAGATCGGCGAGGTCCCGGCGATCGGCAAGTACCACGAGGACGCGAGCTCGATCAGCTTCTCCACGTCGACCGTGTACGGGCTCAAGACGCTGGCGGCGCTCGTCAGGTACGTGACCCATCGCGCCGGCTTCAGATGCGTCTGGCTGACCCCGGCGTCAGATGCCCACAAACAATCGCTTGCGGTAGGCCAGGTAGCCCACGACGGCTAGGTTCAGGAGCAGGGCTCCGACCTTGAAAAGCGTCACATGCCGGATGACTTCGTACAGCTCGTAAGGGATCAACAAGCCGGTCGCGATCACGGTCAAGTACTCGGCCCACCGACGGCGCATGGCCAGGCCCACGCCTTCGGTGCCTTCGAGCAGCGCGTACGCGATGGCGGCGATTGCCACCACGTTGACGTGACTGAAATTTCCGATGAAGACAAGCACGCGTAGGAGCAGCTGGACGATGATCCCGTGCCCGGCCGCGAGGTTCAGCTGGTCCTGTGCGTACTCCGCCCACGTCGCGAGCCATCCCTTCTCTCCAGCCACCAGGAGGCCGACGGCGAGCGCGATGAGCACGATCGCCTTGACGATGCGCTCGACGATGATGACTTTGATGAAGGCGTCGTGCTCGCCGCCAATGCGTCCCAGCTCCACCCAGAGGCGGCGAAAATAGTGCGGCCGCTCAGACCGGGTGTTCGCGGTGCTCCCGGAACAGCATCACTCTGCAGTTGGCGTTCTTCAGCACGTACGGAACGGTTTTGCCCAGGTTGAAGTCTCCGAACCGTCGCTTGTACGGAAGGCCCATGACGATCAGGTCCGCGCCCCACTCGACCGCCTCGTCCACGAGCGCAGGACCGGTGTCGCGCGCTTGCACCAGCTCGGTCTCGACAGGCAGCTGAGACTGCGCAGCCAGCTGCTCCACCTCATCGAGGATCTTCTCGCCCCGCTCGACCACCTCGTCCAGCACCGCCCCGAGCGGCAGCGACCGGTTCACCTCGATGATGTGCACGCCATACAGCTTTCCGCCGTGAGGATCCGTCATCCGGCAGGCCAGCCGGACGGTCTCGGCGTCGATCGCCTGGCCGCCCACCGCGACCAGCACTTTCTTCGAAGTCGGCGAATGTGAATGGTCGGCCATCAGTGCTGCGGGCCCCGGCGGATCCGCCGGATCAAAACGTACCCTGCAAAGCCCCACGCGATGACGACCGTGGCGAGGGCGATGCCCCGCGACGCAGGGTCGAGCAAGGGGTGCCCGGACAGGTAGACCAGCACCCAGAGGCCGAGTCCGAGCGCCATGACACCCATGAACGTGAATGGGAAGCGCAAGCGTTCCAAATCGTAACAACCCAGGCGGAGGCGCCCTCAGGGGCCTCCCTATAATCAACCAGCCTTGAAGCTTCTGATCGTGGGGTGTGGGCGGGTCGGCTCGCAGATCGCCGCCGACATGGACCGGTCCGGCCACCAGGTGGTCATCATCGACCGAGACCCAAACCAGTTTTCACGAGCCGCCTCGCGTGGCGTGCTGACCACCGATTTCAAGGGCGACCAGGTGGTCGGCAACGGAACCGACGCCGACGTCCTCCGCCGCGCCGGGATCGAAGACGCCGACGGGTTCGTTGCCGTCACCGAAGGCGACAACCGCAACATCATGGCCGCGCAGGTGGCCAAACATGTCTTCAAGGTGCCGCGGGTCGTTGCTCGCATCTATGACCCCGAACGCGCCGAGGCGTACGAGAAGCTGGGCCTCCACACGATCTGTCCGACCATCGAGGGCGCCAAGCACATCGAGAAGACCTTGCTGGACAGCCACTAGGTGGGCTGACCGTGTACGTGATCGTCGTGGGCGGTGGGACAGTGGGTTACTACCTGTCTCGAGACCTGCTCGAGAGGGGCCATGAGGTGACCCTCATCGAGCGGGACTCGCGCCGTGCCGACTGGCTCGAAACTCAGCTCGGCAGCATCGTGATGCGAGGCGATGGCTGCGAGGTGAAGTTTCTTTCGCAGACCGGCATCGAGCGGGCTGACGCGATGCTGGCCGTCACCGCCGACGACGAGGACAACCTCATCGCGCTTCAGATGGCGAAGAAACACTTCAAGGTCAAGAAGACGATCGCCAGGGTCAACAACCCTTCCAACGTCGAGATCTTCAAGATGCTGGGCGTCGACGATGCCGTGTCGGCGACGGATGTTTTGCTCGGGGCGCTGGAGCCACCGATCACCAACTGATCCAACACAAAAAGAAAAAGGACCGCCCATGTCGAGCGGTCCTTTTCAGAAAGGTCTGATTAAGTCGACTTGCCGATCCTGTAGATCTTGGTGCCACAGATCGGGCACGTGCCCACTGTCGCCGGCTTGCCGTTCTTCATCGTGATGGGCTGCGGGTCCTTCATCTCGACCTTTTTCTTGTCCTTCAAACAGTAGCCTTCCAATTTGTCACCATCCATTCATGCTGATTCTGAAAACAAACAGACCGCTCGCCAGGTGGAGCGGCCTCATCGAAGTGTCCTTATGAGGATTTACCGATCCTATAGATTTTCGTGCCGCAGTTCGGACAAGTACCCACTGTTGCCGGCTTGCCATTCTTCATGGTGATCGGCTGAGGGTCTTTCATCTCTACCTTTCTCTTGTCCTTTAAGCAGTAGCCTTCCAACTAGTCACCGTCCTTATCCGAGATTCCGTTTTCTGGGGCGGACCCGCCCATTCTAGGGGCCTGTCTTTGCCCAATACAACCCCAATTCAAACTGAATTCAGCGGACATGCCCTCAAGGCGCGTCAAAAAGGGCCCTGAAAGACCCCTCAAATGTCTCCTTTGCGTGGCCGCCGAAAAGCACAAATCGGACCTCTTCGGGCGCCCATCCGGCGCCGAGCGCATCGCGCAATGAGACCGCCATGACGCGCGCGCATTCATCGATTGGAAAACCTGCGATGCCCGTGCCGACCGCGGGAATCGCGATGCTGCGCACCCCGTTCGCGCGCGCCAATCGAAACACATGATCCATCGACGACCTCAATGAGTCCGCGGTGGTGCGTCCGCCGAGGGCCATGCTCGCTGCATGAATCACATGACGTGCACGCAGATCGCCTGCCCCTGTGATCGCGGCCTCACCGACATTGATCGGACCGTGTGCAACGCACTCACTCTGTATTGCCGGACCGCCGTTGCGTCGTATCGCTCCCGCAACACCGCCCCCTAGCACGAGCTCGTTGTTGGCGGCGTTGACGATTGCATCGACCTGTTGCTCGACCAGGTCTCCGTCGATGATCATTATTCGCGGCGCCGCCATTCCTCCACCTCGGCGACCCGTTCGTCCAGGTCTTTGCGAGTTGCCTTGGCGATGCCTTTCACGCCGACCGCTGAGATCGTGATCGACGCGCACGCCACTCCCCACACCAGAGCATCCTGCAGGCCGCTGGGCTCCCCGCCGGTGCTCATCCAGCGCGCGAGCATTCCACCTGCCAGCGCGTCACCCGCGCCGGTCGTGTCCACGATCGGGCGCTCGGTAAGAGCTGGAACTTTTATCACGCCGTACTCCGTGTAAGCGGCGAGGCCCGACATTCCTGCTTTGACCACAAGACCCTGCAGCCACCACTGCCGCCGGAACTCGTCCGGGTCCGTGCCGCCGAGGGCTGTGAACTCCTCCTGGTTGCAGAAGAACCAACCCGCCCTCCGCAGCACATCGCGTGCTTCAGGAGGCCGCGCCTGCACGTACGACAGCATCGCGTCGGCGGCGAGGAGCCGAACGTGGCTCAGCAGCCCCATCAGCTGCGCCTGACGGTCGGGCCGCATCGAGCCCACGAACACCCATCCGTCGAAGCCCTCTGGCACAGCCGGCGTCCATTGGTCGTAGATGCTGTCTTTGCTGCCGAGGTCGACGTTGCGTCCGTGCTCCTGATGCGCTCGCCAGCGGTACGTGGGAGCGTCGAGGATCTGGAGCCCATCGACGTCGATGTGACGGCCGCTGAACGCCTGAGCGACTTTCTTCGCTCCGTCCACGCCGACGGGAGCGACCACCTTGACCGGAACGATCAGGCTTGCCGCCAGCGCGAAGTAGACCGCCGAGCCTCCGAGCGTTTCCCTGACCTTGCCGAAGGGGCCATCGCGCGTGTCGAGAGCCACCGAGCCTGCGACGAGCAGCTCGGGTTGCTTGTCAAGCACGGCGGCCGGTCCCGCTGCTCGCCGTGACTACGTGCCGGGCATCCCGCAGCTTCTCCAGGAAATCCTGTGGGCTGGTGTAGTCCTCGATTTCCATCCAGCTCCGGCCCAGCTCGATTGCTGAATGCGCGTCCGAACCTGTCGCGCCTACTTTGCCAAGGTCGGTCGCGAGGCGCGCCGCGGCCTGGTTGGCGGCCGGCTCACACCATGCGTTGTAGGTCTCGATGATGTCGATGCGGTCCGCCAGCTCGACCAGGCGCTCGCCTCGAAAATGAGCCCGATGCCGGTCGAGCGGATGCGGTATGTAGGTGAGCCCGCCCATGCTATGGATCATGTCCATGACGTCCTCGGGTGGCAGGTATGGCGGGAGGCGGCCTGTGATGAACAACCCGATGACCTCACCTTCACGCGTCTTGACTTCCTCTCCGATGATGGCCAGAGCCGGCGCCATCTTGGCCAGGGCGAGCGCCCCTTCAACCGTATTGTGGTCGGTCAGCGCGATGCGGTCGAGGCCAGATTCGGCGCAGCGCTGAATCAGCTCGTCGAGTGAGCTCTGACCATCGTGTGAGAAGTGCGAGTGAAGGTGGAGGTCGACCCGCACCGCTGGACTACGACTAGAGAGTCGCGGCTTCTCTGAGCATTCGCTCGCGTGCGCGAGCAAACAATGGGATCACCTCGGCCGGTCCGCGGTTGTTGCATGCCTGCGTCATCAACGCAGCCTGCGCGTCGTAGATGATCTCCATCACCTGCTCCGGCCGGCGTTCGCGGCCCAGGCGCGCCGGTAGCTGTGAGTGGGCATGGCGGAGCACGACCATCAGCCTTGCGACCAGCCATCCAGGAATGATGCGAATTTCCTGGACGAGACACTCCTCGACCCAGAAGAGAAGCTCATCCGACTCTTGAAGCAGACGGCGCGGCGTCATCATTCGCTGCCTCCTGCGATGCCATCGCAGGTCGCGCGTCTGTTCATCGATCGTCTCTTGAAGCATGGCCAGAAAACCACTATATCAGCGGCCTACCGCTGTTCTAGCTTTTGTCGGGTAACACAATGTTCGCCATCCCCCGGCCGCCGGCACGAGGTGGACCTGACGATCGAATGTCCACTCTCGCCACTGCTGGCGAACTCGATAGCGCATGACCATCTGGGCCACGTTGCTGTAAGTGCGTTGATGCGTTTGATCGGTCCAACCCTCCAGCACTTTGACGTTGACCACCTGCATGTCGAGGAGCTCGACATCGTCATCGAGCCGAGGCATATCCCGCATGAAGGCGTCGCGCCCTCCCCACGCGCGTTGAGCATCCTCCGCGAGCATTTCCCACATCTCGTCGAACCTGCCCTCCGCGTGAAACCGCATGAAGCGCATCTCGAACGTGGCCGGGGCGATCGACGTCGGTGGAGGCGGTCGCAGGGGTTCGACCGAGGGCGGCAAGGCCGCGATCGCGCCTGCCATGCCTGTGCCGATTGAGGCGCTGACGAACTTTCCGAAGTCGTCCGCCGGCCATGTCGTGAACTGGCCCGCGATGCGTGTGAGCACTGCGTCGACGGCCGGCAACCGGCGGATCCGGCGGAGAAGCCTATTGACCATTGGCGCTAGATGTTGTGTGATGTCCCCAGACTGTATACAGAATGTGGATAACTCGCAACCCCTGGCCTTCCGCCGCCTGCCGCAAGAAGCGGGCCGGAAGCGGGCGGAATCGCCGTGCCGGGTGCGGTGTCGCGCACCGATGGTCAGGCGCCTGGACGGTCCCGACCCGCGTTGTGCGACCCAACAAGAGGCTCAAGCGGTGATCCGGATCGGCGTGTCGGCCTGGCGCGTCGCTCCCCGGACTCAGCCGGCCGCGATGCGGCGCACCATCGCAGCCACCTCTCCCAGCGGGACGCCAACCGGGCAGGCGGCAGCGGCCGCTTCGAAGTCAGGCGCATCCCCCTCGAGATCGGAGGACGCCTCGCCCACACGCGCGTAGAGGCGCATGTAGGAGGACGCGACGTCAGGCAGTCGCGCCTTGCCCGTGCGTCCCGCGGCCAGCGCGCACAGTCCGCAGTTGATGCATCCGATCAGGTGCGGGTGGCGCTCGCGTTCTGACGGCGTGAGCGCTCGCATGCCATCGGGTGCATAGGTGTCGAGCAGCTTTTGCAGCTGCGAGTGAGGACGCGAGAGTCGCCTTCGTGTGAGGTGCACACCGTAGGCCCAGGCCAGCTTGGCGAGCGAGTCGGTGCGGCTCACTGAGTCGACAAACCTCGCATCGCGCCTTGCGCCAGCTCCTCTTGCGCCCATCCCGACCGTCCCAGCACGGGCGCCCGGCCCAACCACGCTCCGCGCACGTACTCGCGCACCGCGTCGAATCGCTGCGATGCGCTCCACCCGAGCTCTCGACCGATCACCTCTGCCGCTCGCATCACGCAGGCGGAGCCCGCACAGGGGCCCGCTGCGAGACCGACACGTCGAAAGGCGTCGGCCAGCGTTCGCACCTGCTCGCGCCGCGCGGCGTAAGCAAGCTCGGCCTCGGTCAGCGGTTCGCACCTGCACACGATCCTGCCCGCCGGCGCACCGTCCAGCACCTTTTCCGCGCTGGACCCGTGCCGGCTCTGCAGCTTGACCGCGGCCAGCGCGGGTATGCCGCAGCGGCGCGCCAGCTCTGCAGCCGGTTCCATGTCCGACTCGTTTCCCGGCAGTGGTGTCGTCGCTGTGGTGCACTTTGCCTGGTGGCCGAGCTTGCGACACACGGTGTCCGAAGTCTCCTCGGCCATCAAGCGGTACATCGACAGCTTGCCGCCTGCGATGGTCACGAAACCTTCTACTCCTTGAGCCTCATGATCGATCACCTCGTAACGTCGTGAGAGCTCGTCCTCGTAGCGCCGCCACTTGTAAAGGGTTGGACGCACAGCCGCTGTTGTTCGCACAGGCCGGTAGGACCTGATGGACGGGAAGACCCGCTCGAAGGCCTGGAGGAGGTATTCGACCTCATCCTGAAGCACGTCCACCGAATCGAGGTCGCCGTAAAAGTCGTCGTCAGTCGTGCCGACCAGCGTGAATCCGGCGTGCGACACCATGAGGAGGTCCCGTCCGTCAATCGACTCGGCGCTGATCGAGAAGTTCGAGATGCGGTGCGGGTAGACGATGTGGATCCCCTTGGCCGCGCGCAGCTTCACCCGGACGCCGGCCATCCCGCCGACCTCAGGTGACCATGGCCCAGTCGCGTTCACCACGACCCGCGCCCTTGCCTCCGACATCGTTCCATCGGGAGCCTGGTAGCGCACGCCGATCACCTTGCCTCCGTCGCGGATGAGGTCGACCACCTTGGTGTGGTTCATGGCGCGAGCGCCGTGCGCCACGGCATCTTCCACGTTGGCGTAGACGAGACGGTGCGGGTCGACGCCCCACTCTTCCATCGTCACGGCGCCGATCAATTCTGGAGTCAGCCCGGGCTCGGCCTGCCGCGCCTCCGCCGCTGTGAGCCGCGTGTGGGGGTGCGCTTTCTTGAGCGGTTGGAAGCGGTCGTACACCTCCATCGCGGTCTCCATGCGCTCGATGTTGTTCCGGTCGTGCGGGAGGACCGGGATGATGAAGACGACCCGGTACACGAGGTTGCGCGCGATCGACACGATGTAGCCGGCGTCCTGCGTGGATAGGCGGGTCGTGTCCCAGTCGAACTCGAGGTAGCGCGGCCCGCCGTGGATCATCCAGCTGGATCCGCCGGTCGTTCCGGCTCCCCAGTCGCCCTTCTCCAGCAGCAGCACAGAAAGGCCGCGCAAGGAAAGGTCGCGCGCGATGCCGGCCCCGGTCACGCCCCCGCCGATCACGCACACGTCGTGATCGCTCGGGGGACTCACGCTGGGGACACTAGCTGGCTGCCTCGTGCTGCTTCTGAAAGTCTTCGATGATCGCCTTGGCGAGGTGCTGCGGCATCTCGTCGTAATGCGAGAACTTCTGCTGGAAGGTGCCACGGCCCTGGGTGATCGATCGCAGGTCGAGCGCGAACCTCAGCATCTCGTGCTCGGGGACGGTGGCGCGCACCTTTTCGTAGCCATCGTCCGGCTCGGTGCCGAGGATCTTCCCGCGCCGGCCGTTGATGTCGGACATGATCGCGCCGAGGTTTCTCTCCGGCACCCGGATGTCCGCTTCGACGACCGGCTCCAGAAGCACGGGCCCTGCGTCCAGCGCGCCCCTGCGGATCGCCATCGAGCCCGCGATCTGGAACGCCATATCGTTGGAGTCGACCTGGTGGTACTTTCCATCGACCAGCGTCACCTTGACGTCGACCATCGGATAGCCGGCGACCACGCCCTTGGCCATGTTGTCGATGATCCCTTTCTGCACTGAGGCCCTGTAGTTCTGCGGTATCGCTCCGCCGAAGATTTTGTCTTCCCACACGAATCCTTCACCGCGCTTGGTCGGTGAGACCTCGATGACGCAGACCCCGTACTGGCCGTGGCCTCCGGACTGCTTGACGTGCCGGCCTTCGGCCCGGCTGTGGCTCGAAACGGTCTCCCGGTAGGCCACGCGCGGGGTCTGCGTCGTCGCCTCCACGCCGTACTTTCGCTTGAGCTTCTCCAGCGTCACATCGAGGTGTACGTCGCCGAGGCCCGCGATGACCAGCTGATGGGTCTCTTCGACACGTTCCACGTGCAAGGTCGGGTCTTCTTCGCTGAGGCGGGCCAGCCCGCTCGAGATCTTCTCCTCGTCACCGCGGGCCTTGGGCGTGATCGCCAGGCTGTACGCCGGTCCGGGCAGGTCCAGGGGCGCCAGCGGTCCTCCGTCCTTCATGCCGATCGTGTCGCCTGTGAGCGTGTGCGCCAGCTTGGTCGCAGCGCCGATGTCGCCGGCGCGCACCTCTGTGGTGGCGACGTGCTCCTTGCCGCGCGGAAAGAAGATCTGGGCGAGCCTTTCCTCGCCGCCTCGGCTCAGGTTGGGAAGGTGGGAGTCGGCCTTGACGGCGCCCGCGACGACCTTGAAATAGCTCACCCGGCCAAACTGGTCGCCACCGGTGCTGAAAACGAAGGCCTTCGCCGGTTTTTCAGGTTCCACCTCGGGCGGCGGCATGAGCTCGCCGATCGTGGACATCAGGGTCCTCACGCCGAGGAGCTTGGTGGCCGAGCAGCACACCACCGGCGCCACCTTGCCGGCGAGGATTCCCTCGCGCAGACCGCGCTGGATCTCTTCCTCGCTCAGAGTGCCGGCGTCGAGGTATTTCTCGAGCAACGAGTCGTCGCTCTCGGCGGCGGCCTCGATCAGCTGACCTCTGTACTGCTCGACCAGGTTCTGCATATCGTCTGGCACCGGAACCTCGCTGCCTTTCCCGTCAGGCGACGTGACAAAGGCTTTGAGGTGCAGCAGGTCGACGATGCCGCGAAATTCCTGCTCGGCGCCGATCGGCAGGTGCAGCGGGAACGGGCGTGGGGAGAGGCTTTCGCGCATGGCGGCGACCGCGCCGTAGAAGTCCGCGTTTTCCTTGTCGAGCTTGTTGATGACGACGATCCTCGGCTTGTTCGTGCGGTTGCAGTGCTCCCACGCAACCTCTGTTCCGACCGCGAGCTGAGGGCTTGGGCCCACCACCACGACCGCGCCTTCAGCTGCGCGCAGCCCGCTGATCACCTGGCCGGCGAAATCGAAGAAGCCGGGCGCGTCGAGGATGTTGATCTTGTAGCCGTTGTGCTCGGCGAACGCCGCGCCGAGGTTGATCGAGATCTTGCGCTTATGTTCCTCAGGCTCGAAATCTGTCGTTGCGGTCGACTGGTCGGGCGCACCCATCCGCGCGATCGAGCCGGAGGCGAAGAGCATGGCTTCGGCGAGCATCGTCTTACCATCGTGCGAGTGGCCCAGCAGGACCACGTTCCTG
>DASQAU010000031.1:0-1981 GCA_035635595.1 Candidatus Eiseniibacteriota bacterium | reverse complement strand
CCACGCCGGCAACCCGAACACCATCCACATCGAGTCGCCCGCGAGCCAGACGTTCACGCTGGGGCAGTTCTTCGCCGTCTGGACCGCGTGGAACAAAGCGAAGGGCGATCCTACGGAGGAGCCTCTCGATGCGACCCACGTTTCGACCTTCACGCTGACGTCTGGCCAGACGCTGAAGGTCTACATCGACCTGCAGGACGGGAAGGGACCGCAGCCCTACACCGGCGACCCGAAAGCGATTCCCCTCAAGTCGCACGAGGTCATCTCGCTGGTCATCTCGCCACCCGATACGACTCCGCCTGCGTTCACGTTCGCCAGCGGGCTTTAACCTCCAGCCGTCTCCAGGAGTACCCGAGCCGCTCGGTAATGCTCGAGCGCGTCCTGGCTGTTGGCCGCGCGTTGCGCCTGGTCGGCAAGCCGAATGTGAGTCTCAACCGCGTCTCCGCCGAAGACGAAACGCTTGCCCCTTTCGATCAAGCGGAGTCGCTCCAGCCGGTGACGGTCGCGGTGCGCCTGGATGAGCAGTTTCTCGCGAGCCAGGATCTCGCGCGCCTCATCTTCATGTCCGAGGGCCAGCAGCGCCTCGGCCTGGCAGAGCCGCGCATCGGTGCTGAGCGGCCATTCTGTGGACTCGATGGCCGGCCGCAGCGCCGCCAGCGCTCGGCGCGCATTTCCCCTGGCCAGGAGTACGCGGCCCTTCTCGAGCGCGAGCTCCCGCTCGACGCCCGGCAGGCGCCCTTCCAGCAGGTAATCGACCTCCGTCCCCAGCCGGCCGGCGATGACCCTCAGCACGCGCGTCGACGGCTGGCTGCGACCGTGCTCGACCTGGTGCAGGAATGCGCGGCTGAAGTCCGCGCCGCTGACCTTGGCCAGGCTCATGCCACGCTCGGTGCGGACACGGTGGATGCGCTGGCCGAGCGTTTCGTCAGAGGGCATTGTCAAGTCCTACCCTACAGCTACCTTATAGATAGTCGCGAGGGTCCAGGCTGCGAGTGAGGGTGGTGAAGTTCTTGAAGCCTTCCCTGGTGACCATGCCGGTGTCCTCGACGCGTACACCACCGAAACCCAGCAGGTAGAGCCCTGGCTCCACCGTCACGACGTCGCCTTCGAGCAGGATGTTCTCGTCCGGCCCACGCAGCGAGGGTTCTTCGTGCACCTCCAGACCGACCCCATGGCCGGTGGAGTGGTTCATCCTCGCCACACCATCGGGTCCTTCGAAGCCTTTGGTCGTGGTGCCGTAACCGCGATCCAGCAAGACCTGGCAAACGCCATGGTGGACCTCACGGCCTGAAGCGCCGGCGCGGATCGATTCGATCCCCGCGTCGAGCGCCTGGACGACCGCGGCATGCATTCGCCGCACCTCGTCAGGTATCTCGCCGACGACCACGGTCCGCGTGAGGTCGCCGTAGTAGTGCGTCTTCCGGCTGGAAGGAAAGATGTCGATGATCACGGGCGCGCCGGCCCGAATCGCGCCTTCGCCACGAAAATGCGGCATCGCGCACTCCGGGGAGCCGGCGATGATCATGTCGGGACACGTGAAGCCCTTCTCACCGAGCAGGAGCGACGCGCGTGCGTAGAGGCGCTCCGACGTGAGCGGGCTCTCGTCGAGCCAGAGGATCCCGTCTCTAATGTCGGCCTGCGCAAGCTGGCTCACGACCTCCACCACTGCCGCTTCAGCGGCGCGCTGTGACGCCTGGATGAAGCCTGCCTCGTCCTGCGACTTCTGGCGGCGCTCGTTCCGAAAGAGGTCGCGGTCGACCTCGATTCCAAGCCCTGTGGCTCGCAGCTCCTCGAGGTAGCCCGCCAGGAGGCGAGGCGAGACCCGGGCCTCCTCCGCGGCGTGCTGGCGCAGCAGCTTGGCGGCCAGGCGGGCGTACGAAACATACGGGCCGTGGTCTTCGAACCCGGCCTCATCGAGCTCGAGCGTCTTGCTCGTCTTGCTCTGGGCCTTCGCGCGATCGATTTCGAGCGGGCTCACCAC
>DASQAU010000030.1:0-6928 GCA_035635595.1 Candidatus Eiseniibacteriota bacterium | reverse complement strand
ATCAGGATCTCCCTCAACGCCGACAGCAGTCGCTCGTGTTGGGCGCGCGTCCCGATCGTGATCCGGAACCAGCCTTCAATCGGGTCCAGATCGTAACGGCGGATGAGGATCCGGCGCTCGCGAAGAGCATCAGCGACGGCGGCGGCCGAGTTACCCGGTGCCGGCTTGACGAAGACGAAATTCGCCTCCGACGGCGAGTGTTCGAAGCCAAGCTCGGCCAGCTGGTCCTCCAGCCACACACGTTCCTTGACGACGTGCTCGACGATCTTGCGATGGTGCTCGGTGTCCTCGATCGCTGCGCGTGCTGCAACGATGGCGAGCCGGTCGACGTTGTAAGAATCCTTCACCGCGTGGAGCGCGGCGATGAGCCCAGGGCTTCCCAGGGCAAATCCGATCCGCATCCCGGCCAGCGAATACGACTTGGACATCGTGCGCACGATGAGAAGGTTTTCGTGTTTCGCGAGGAGCGGAAGCTGCGACTCCACAGCGAAGTCGACGTATGCCTCGTCCAGCACGACCACGCCTTGCGATCTGACAAGCACGCGCTCGACCGACGGGCCGGCGTGCCACGTCCCGGTGGGCGAGTTTGGGTTGACGAGGAACTTCAGTGGAGCCGGGTCATCCATGAGCTCGGTCGACCAGGTGAACATCTCGCCGCTCGGGTTGGGCGAGGGCACCGCGTCGTGGACCAGGCAGAGCGTCACGAACAGCGGATACGTGGGGGTCGGGTAGGCGACGCGGTCACCCGCGCCGGCGAACGCGCGGAAGCACATCTCGATCAGGTCGTCGGCGCCATTTCCAACACAGACCTGCGCCTCATCGAGGCCGAAATGCTTCGCGATCGCGCGCCGCGCCGGCGCGGCGGTCGGGCTTGGATACAGGCGAAGCGACTCGCCGGCCGCCGCCTTGATCGCCTGGATGACGTGTGGGGAAGGCGGCAGCGGTGACTCGTTGGTGTTGAGCTTGACCCAATCCTCGCCGTCGGGCGGCTGCTCGCCTGGGACGTAAGGCTTGAAGCCCTGAAGGCCCTTTCTTACGAAGCTTTTCGACATTCGAGCAGAAATGTTTCCAAGGCGAGACGGGGGCTGACGTTCTGTTCCAGATACCCGAGCGTGTCATACGACAGCTCGAGCAGCCGGGCCCAGGCGCCCTGCTCGCGGCCCCGGCTGGCGAGCATCCGCTTGCGCAGCTCGATCTGCCAGCTCGCGATCGCGAAGAGCGCAGGGTCCTCAGCCTCGCCCTCGGTCCGCCGCCAGGCCATCTGGCCGGAGTCCAGCTCGGCCGCCACCCGCAGGGGCACGTCGGCGGGCGCGCCGAACACCTCTTCGAGGCGGCGAGTCCAGTTCTCGTGGAGCTCGATCACAGCTTCATCGCCGGCCACTCGCACCGCCCAGCCAGGCCTGCCGCGCGCGAGCTCAGCGACAACCTTCGCCCGGCCGGCGGCGACCCCCTGCCGCGCCAGCAGCTTTTCGATCTCTGGGGAGGGCACCGGATGAAAGAACACGCGCTGGCATCGGGACACGACGGTGGGCAGCACGACGAACGGGTTGAGGCTCGGTGTGGTGAGGACGATCACGCGGTGAGGATGCGGCTCTTCGAGCGTTTTGAGCAGGACGCTCTGGTCCTGGTCCCGCAGGCGACCGACGTTGGCGACCACAGCCACACGGCGCGCTCCGACCGCGGGCTTGAGGTTCAAGAAGGCCTGGAGAGACAGCTCGTGAAACTCGGGCGGCTTGTCGGGCAGGAGCCTGATCTCGTTGATCGAGAGCGGCTTGATTCGGTCGTCTTCCCAGTAGTCGGGATGGCGGGTGAGCGCAGCCTCGGGCAGGAGGGAGGCCGCGAGAGCGCGGCCGGCGCTCGTCTTGCCCAGTCCCGACTCACCGACGAACAGGTACGCGTGAGCCAGCCGGCCGCTGACGGCCTGCGACCGCAGCTGCTCGAGCGCCTGAGCGTGTCCGACGATCCCGTCGAAGAGATCGGTCACGGTGTCTGAGATTGCGCTGCTCGCCGGGCTTTCGTCTCGCGCTCGATCTCCAGGCGCTGCGCGCGGCCCTGCAGCCATACCTCCCGGATCCGCTGCAGCGCGGTCAGGTTGGTGAGCACGGCCAGCAGGAACACGACCGCGTAGAGCACGACTCCGCCGAAGATCAGTCCGATCACGGTCACGACCACCCGCTCCGGCCGGGCAAAGATTCCGGAGTCGCAGGTGAAGCCGAGGCTCTGCGCGCGCGCCCTCACGTAGCTGACGAGGAACGACCCGGCGAGGGCAGCGAGCGTCGCGAGCACCAGCCATTCCTGGAGCGGGCCACCCGCGCTGACGAAGTAGGCGGCGAGCCCGAGGTAGATGGCGCCCTCCGAGTACCGGTCGAGCGTGGAGTCAAGGAAGGCGCCGTACGGATAGCTCTTGTGAGTCGACCGCGCCAGGGCTCCGTCGAGGATGTCGCACGTGCCGGCGAAAATCAGTACCACGCCGGCCCAGCGCAGCTGGCCGAGGGCGGCCAGCGCGGCAGCCACGAAGGTCAGGACGAGGCCGACCACGGTGACCTGGTTCGGCGTCAAGGGCACGCGACCGACGGCCGACATCAGGGCTTCCGCCCTGCGCCGGACCCAAGCTTCAAACCGCGTGGTGAACATGGCTTACCTCAGTCTGTGTTGATGGTTGCTTTGCCGCGTGCCGTGCTTCCTCGTACACCTCGATCACCTGCGACGCGACCTCTTCCCAGGCGTAGCGGCGGGCTTTGTCGTGACCGTAGGCTCCCATGCGCCGCCGAAGGTCGGCGTCCCGGGCCAGGATGATCAGAGCCGCGCCCAGCTCGGCCCACCCCTTCGGGCGGACGGTCAGGCTGTCGCGGCCGGGCTCGAGCACCGACATGTACCCGGGGACCTCGGTGGCGACCACCGGGAGGCCCGAAGCCATCGCTTCCAGGAGGACGATCCCGAAGCTCTCGGCGCCGGTGGCCGGGGCACAGAAGATGTCGGCGCTGTTGTAGTAGCGAGGCTTGACCGAGTCCGGCACGAAGCCCGCGAGCACGACGTCAGGGAGCCGGTGCCGGGCGATGTACGACTCGACCCTGCCCCGCAGGGGGCCGTCGCCGACGACGATGAGCCGGGTCTGCGGGACGCGCGCCTTCATGAACTCGTAGCCGCGCAAAAGATCGCCGAGGCCCTTGCGCTTCTCGAGCCGCCCGACAAACAGGATGTTCACGCTGTCGTCGCGCAGGTGCCTGATCGGAGAGAGGCCTGGCTTGAACACGTTGACATCGATTCCGTTCGGGATCACTCGCAGCGGGAAGTCAGGAAAGTAGCGGTTGAAGAAGGTTCGTGCCGGCTCGCTGACTGCGATGCCCCGGTGGATCCGATCGAGGTACGGCTGCAGGATGCTCCGGCCGTAGTAGTAGCCGATGTTCGAGTGCGAGAAGGCGTGAAAGGTTCCGACGTTGGCGGTGGTCGACGTCTGCAGCATGGTGATTGGAAGCGCAGGCATCAGTGGCTCGTGGAAGTGAAGAACGTCGAAACGTTCCTCCTCGATGATCGCGGCCACTCGATTGGCCAGGTGAAAGCTGAGGGTGATGCGTGCCACGGAGTCGTTGACGGGAACGGCGATTGGACTTCCGATCCGGTAGAACTCGCGAGTGTCGAAGTCGATGTCGGCTCGGCTCGACGGAGCGAAGATGCGCACCTCCTGGCCGCGGCTTCGCAGCTGGCCCGCAAGGTACCTCACGTGATCGGTCACTCCGCCTGGCGAAGCGAAGTCGTACGGGGAGACCAGCCCGACCTTCATGACGCCATCACGGTGAACCGTCCCAGATGCGATGCGGAACGTGCCACTGCTCGGGATGGGCCTGGATGAACGTCTCGATCCTGCGGAGCACCTTCTCGGTCGCCCGCACCTGATCCGCTTTCGGGTCGGCGGTCTCTTCCACCATCACGAGCGGAGTCGCCAGCGCGAGATAGCTGTCGTCCGGAAGCCTCGTGACGCAGACCGGAAGCAGAGGCGCGCCAAGGCGCCGCGCGATGGCCGCCGGACCCAGCGGTATCGGCGCCGGGCGTCCAAAGAACGGCATCACGTGACCTGTGCGGGTGATGTCCCGATCGATCGCTGTGATGACCATCTCCTCGTCTCGCAGCGCTTGAAGCACCTTGCGGATGCCGCCAACATCGAGAGTCAGGACGCTGATGCCCAGGCGCGCCCTCGTGTCCCGATACCATTCGAAGAGCGCGCGCGGCTCGAGCTCCTCGGCAAAGAAGCTCACCGGCGCCAGAGTTGCCGACCAGATGGCCGAAACCACCTCGTACGAGCCCATGTGACATGACACCGCGAGGATCCCCTTGCCGAGCGCTCGGGCTTCCTCCACGTACTCCATGCCCTCGACCCTGAGGCGCGAGCGCATCGCTTCCACGTTCGTCCGCGGCAGCATCATCAGGTCGGCGTACGCCTTGGCGTGGTTGCGAAAGTTGAGCCAGGACAAACGCCGCAGCTCGTGTTCGTCCTGCTGCAGCTCCGGGCAGGCGACCCTCAAGTTGTAATCGAGACGCGGGCGCGCCAGCGGCGAGAACAGCCACGCGAACCGAGCCGCCAAAACTGCAAGCGCGTAGGCCCAGGATCGCGGCAGCCGCTCGACCACGGACTGCACGGCCTTGAAAGCGCGGTAGCGCCACACTCACTCCTCCCCGAACATGGGGCGGAACGCGTACCACTGTTCCGGACGCTCCTGGATGAACTCCTCGAAACGGCTGACGACGCGCTGCATCAAGCCCTCTTTCGTCTCCCCGGTTGCCCACGTGAGCGAAGGCTCGAGATGGACGTGGTGGCGGCCGGGCGTGGTGGCGTACTGGCACGCCGGCATCAGTGCCGCGCCGGTCTTGAGCGCGATGGCCGCGGGACCGCCCGGAACAATCGAGCGGCGGCCGAAGAATCGCACGGTCACGCCTGGCCCCTGCTCGAGATCGCACAGCAGGGCGACGATGGAGTTGGCCTCGAGCGCCCGCGTGATCGCCCGAACAGCGGACCGACCCAGGGCGATCACGTCCAGGCCGAAGCGCCGGCGCGTGCGGACGACGGCGTCGTTCAAGGAGCCCGGAAAACGCTCCGCCACCGCGGCGATGGGATAGCCCAGGGCGCCGGCGTAAGAGCCGGCCATGTCCCACGAGCCCATGTGCGGAACGGCCATGATCGCGCCGCGTCCTTTGGCTAGCGCGGCATCGAGATGGTCGCGGCCGTCGATCGTCATGCGTTCGATGAGCTCATTGGGAGTGAGGCTGCCCATGAGCACGAAGTCCATGAGCATTCGCCCGTAATTCTGGAAGGCGCGACGGGCGACCCGCGAAACCTCGGGGTCGGAGCGGTCGCGGCCGAGCGCGGCCGCGTAGTTGTCCAGGGCCGCGCGGCGCTGAGCGGCGCTGAGCCAGAACCACGCCGTCCCGCCCGGCGTCGCTGCGGCGTTCCGCAGGCCCGGGGGAAATACGCGCAGTAAGCGCGCACCGGCCCTGTAGCTACCGCCGAGCAGCGGTAGTCGCGGGCTTGGCGCGGGCCGGTCGCCGGCCGTTGGTACCCGCCTTGCCACCTTCGATGAACTCCTCCACCAGGCGCCTGGCGTCGTTGTCGCTGTACTGCACCGGCGGCGACTTCATGAAGTAGGAGCTGGGGCCCTCGAGGGCCCCACCGATGCCGCGGTCGAGAGCCAGCTTGGCGCAGCGCACGGCGTCGATCACGATTCCCGCCGAGTTGGGCGAGTCGTGCACCTCGAGCTTGAGCTCGACGTTCAGCGGCACGTCACCGAAGGACCTGCCCTCCAGCCGGATGTACGCCCACTTGCGGTCGTGCAGCCAGGGCACGTAGTCCGAGGGACCGATGTGAACGTTCTCCGCCCCGACGTCGTAGTCGAGCTGCGAGGTGACCGAGCGGGTCTTAGAGATCTTCTTCGACATCAGCCGGTCGCGCTCGAGCATGTTCAGGAAGTCGGTGTTGCCGCCGAAGTTGAGCTGATAGGTGCGCTCGAGCTTGACGCCGCGATCACGAAACAGGCGCGTCAGCACGCGGTGAATGATCGTCGCGCCGACCTGCGACTTGATGTCGTCGCCGATGATCGGGAGGCCCTTCTCTTCGAAGCGCTTCTGCCAGTACGGCTCGCGAGCGATGAACACAGGGATGCAGTTGACGAAACCGACGCCCGCCGCAAGCGCCTGCTCGACGTACCACTTGGTCGCCTCTTCGGATCCGACGGGCAGGTAGCTGACCACCACATCGGCCTTCGTCTTCTTGAGGATCCCGACCACGTCGGAGGTCTCCCCGGGCGCCTTCTGGACGATGTCCGCGAGGTACTTCCCGATGCCGTCGTGGGTCATGCCGCGCTGGACCTTGACCCCTGAAGCTGGGACGTCGCTGAATTTCACCGTGTTGTTGGGGCCGGCGAAGATCGCCTGCGAGAGGTCGAGGCCCACCTTCTTCTTGTCGATGTCGAACGCGGCCACGAACTCGATGTCGCTGATGTGGTAGCCGCCGAGATTAACGTGCATGAGGCCCGGAACGGCATCCTTTCCGGAGGCCTTGCGGTAGTAGTGCACTCCCTGCACGAGCGAGGAGGCGCAGTTGCCCACCCCGACGATGGCGACGCGCACCTTGCCATTGCGATGGCCATTCCTCTGGCCGTTTCGTTGACCGTTTTTCACGCCCGAACCTCCTCACGAACATTCACTCGATCTTTGATTCCAAGCAGCTGATCCAGGCGCGCACGCTCGCGCGCGATGTTTTCGACATCCAGGGAGCAGTAGACCTGCCGGCCGTCGCGCCGCGTCCGAACCACACCACCGACTCGCAGCATCCTGAGGTGCCAGGAGATTCGCGGCTGGCTCATGCGCAGGTGCACGGCAAGGTCGTTGACGCTCTCCTCGCCCACCGCGCCGAGGCGCTCAAGGATGCGCAGCCGGG
>DASQAU010000029.1:0-6197 GCA_035635595.1 Candidatus Eiseniibacteriota bacterium | reverse complement strand
CCCCGAGGTGGTCGACGACGCGGGGGTGCTCGTCGAAGACGGCGACGCCGCCGCGCTCGGCCGGGCCGGGGCGCGCATGAGCACGGAACCCGAGCGCTGGCGGCGCGCCGGGCTCGAACGGGCGAAGGGGTTCAGCTGGCGGAAAGCGGCCCGGGAGACGATCAGGGCTTACGACTCGCTTTTGTAGGCCTTTACGGGCAGCGTTTTCTTACTTCTGGATAGATCCCATCCTTGCTCTCGTGGCCCGGAGAGCACTCTTGCCGCCGGAGCTCAGGCATGGACCATTCACGGTTGCGGACGCGCGGCGTGCCGGACTCGCCCGCTGGCATCTCGAAGGCGCGAGTTGGCGCCGAATCGGACCAGGGCTGTACGCGTGGGCGGCGCTCGCCGAGACTCCGGCCCTCAGGCTCGAAGCCGCTCGCCTCCGCTTGCCGGCATCGGCAGCGTTTGCGGGGAGAACGGCGGCCTGGTTGCATGGCCTCGACGTTGCTGCCTGCGAGCCAATCGAAGCAATTCTGCCGGGCGACGGAGAAGGCTGGGAAAGGGGTGGTATCGCTGTGCGTCGCGCGGCATTGGACGATTGTGAGGTGGTGGTTCGGCGGGGGTTCAGGACCACCTCGCTCGTTCGCACGCTGTCAGACCTCAGCCGGAAGTTGAGCTTGACCGAGGCGGTCGTCATCGCAGACATGGCGCTACACGCGGGGTTGGTCCGTCGCGCTGACTTGAGCGAATGGGTCGATCGCCGCGGCGGACGAAAGGGCGTCGGTGCTATGCGGCTCTTGCTCGAATTCGCCGAAGCAGCGACGGAATCGCCAATGGAAACGCGCCTACGGATGTTGCTCGTGCTGAATGGGCTGCCGCGTCCCGATGTGCAGGTGACCGTCCGGGACGAACGAGGTTCCTTTCTTGGCCGCCCAGATCTCTACTACCGGGAACACCGGCTCGGGATTGAATACGACGGCGAGACGCATCGCGCCAGCCTCGTTGAAGACAACCGGCGCCAGAATCGGTTGCTGTTGGCCGATATCAGGCTGCTCCGATTCACAGCCGCTGACGTGCTGCGTCGGCCGGATGCGGTCGTAACCCAAGTGCGGAATGCTCTGGCCCAAGCCCCAGCGAAACCCGCATTCAACAGTCCAGTGCGGGTATCGCATCGAATTCAAACCCGCATCGGACAGTCCGATGCGGGTTCTGCTGAGATAATCGGCCCGGCTTGAGCAAGGTCGCTGTCATTGGCGCCGGCTACGTCGGTCTGACCACCGCCGCCTGCCTCGCCGACCTCGGAAACGACGTGATGGTGGTCGACATCAACCGCGAGAAGATCGCCCAGCTCAAAGCTCATCGCGTCCCGTTCTATGAGCCCGGGCTGAACGAGCTCGTCGAGCGCAACGCCAAAGCCGGCCGCCTCCGTTTCACAACCGCTTACGAGGACGCCGTCCCCGGCGCCGAATACGTGATCATCGCGGTCAGCACGCCTGAGGGCGAGGGCGGCGAAGCCGATCTCTCGTACGTCGAGGCGGCCGCGAAGTCGATCGCGGACTGCATGGACGGGCCGCTTGTTGTCGTCAACAAATCCACGGTGCCACCGCTGACGGGCGACATGGTCTCCAGCGTGTTGAAGAAACCCAATCGCGGTCACTCGGCGGCCGTGGTGTCGAACCCGGAGTTCCTGCGCGAGGGCTCGGCGATCCAGGATTTCATGCACCCGGACCGCGTCGTGATCGGCAGCCACGATCGAGAAGCGGCCGAGAAGGTGGCCCGGCTTTACGCGCCCCTGGACGCCCCGATCCTGATCACCCCCAACATCTACACCGCGGAGATGGTGAAGTACGCGTCCAACGCGTTCCTCGCCGCGCGCATCTCGTTCATCAACGAGATCGCTCGGATCAGTGAGCGGGTCGGCGCGGACGCCAAGCTCGTCGCGGAGGGGATGGGACTCGACAAGCGCATCGGGCCGACCTTTCTCGACGCCGGCATCGGCTACGGAGGCTCGTGCTTTCCGAAAGACGTCAAGGCGCTGGCGGCGCTCGCGGAGCGATTCGACTACCACCCGGAGCTGCTCCAGGCCGTGATGGACATCAACCGGGACCAGCGGATGGTCGTCATCGACAAGCTGCGCGAGTGTCTCGAAGAGCTGCCCGACCGGTTGGTCGGGCTCCTCGGGCTCGCCTTCAAGCCGAACACCGACGACATGCGAGAGGCGCCGAGCCTGGACATCGCCAAGGTCCTCCTGGCAGCCGGGGCGCGTGTGCGCGCCTACGACCCGGCCGCGATGGAGCGATCGCGCGCCCTGCTGCCTGACATCGAATATCTGAATGACGCGTACGAGGTCGCCTCCGGCGCGGATGCGCTGGTCGTGGTCACGGAGTGGAACGAGTTCCGACTGCTTGACCTCGGCCGGATCAAGAGGTCGATGAGAAAGCCGGTCGTGATCGACGGGCGCAACATCTACGACCCGCAGCTGATGCGCGCGCTGGGCTTCACCTACCGAGGGATTGGCCGCGAGTAACGGAAACAAGCCTCGAGCCGTGATCTCCGGCGGGTCCGGGTTCATCGGCTCCCACCTTTGCGAGGCGCTCCTCCTACGCGGTATGCGCGTGCTGGCGCTCGACAACTTCATCACCGGCTCGCGCGATAACCTGCGGACGCTCGAAGGGAATCCCGACTTCGAGTTCCGTCAGGCAGACGTCAATCAACCCATCTTCCTGGATGGTGACGTCCGCTACGTGCTGCATTTCGCCTCGCCCGCTTCGCCGCCTCAGTACCACGCCAACCCGATCCACACCCTGAAGGTGGGCACGCTTGGCACCACGAACATGCTCGGCCTGGCACGGGCCAAGGGTGCGACCTTCCTTCTCGCCTCGACCTCTGAGGTCTATGGCGACCCGCTCGTCCATCCTCAGCCGGAGACGTACTGGGGCAACGTCAACCCGATCGGCCCACGCGGCTGCTACGACGAGGCCAAGCGCTGCGCCGAAGCATTTGCCATGGCCTACAAGCGGTCTCACGGCGTGGACACCAGGATCATCCGCATCTTCAACACGCACGGCCCTCGGATGCAGGTCTCGGATGGACGCGCTGTGCCGAACTTCATGGCCCAGGCGATCCGTGGCGAGCCTCTCACCGTGTACGGGGACGGCTCCCAGACCCGCAGCCTCTGCTACGTCTCCGACCTCGTGCGCGGCGTGCTGGCGGATCTCGAGCGCGGTGACGAGATGCCGGTCAACCTGGGCAATCCAAATGAGGTGACCGTGCTGCAGCTTGCCGAGACCATCGTTCGCCTGACCGGCTCCAAGAGCAAGATCGTGCACAGCGACCTGCCTATCGACGATCCCAGGCAGCGCCAGCCCGACATCACCCGCGCGCGCACCTTGCTCGGCTGGGAGCCCGAGGTTTCGCTTGAGGACGGGCTCATGCGCACCCTGGAATACTTCCGATCGGTGGTATGAGCACGCCCGACGAGCTGAAGAGGTACGTCCGCGACATTCCCGACTTTCCGCAGCCCGGCATCATCTTTCGCGACATCACGCCGCTGCTCGGTCGCAAGGAGCTCTTTCGTGAGGTCGTCAACATGATGTCGAAGAGGTGGACCGACCCCGCACCCGACCTTGTTGCGGCCATCGAGGCGCGTGGCTTCATACCCGGCGCCGCGATTGCCGTCAAGCTCAACGCGGGCTTCGTGCCGATACGCAAGATCGGAAAGCTGCCGTGGAAGACCATCAGCGACGCTTACCAGCTCGAATACGGCACAGACCAGCTCCAGGTGCACGCGGACGCCGTGGAGCCCGGCCAGAAGGTGCTGATCGTCGATGATGTACTGGCGACGGGCGGCACGGCAGCCGCCGCGGTTCGCTTGATGCGCAAGCTCGGCGGCGAGGTGGTGGGAGTCCAGGTCCTCATCGAGCTACAGGAGCTGGGCGGACGAAAGCGCCTCTCCGACGTGGAAGTCGTCAGCGAAATCGTCTATTAGATAAAGTCCGAACCTGATCGCCCTCCCCCCACTGGGGGGAGGGCCAGGGGAGAGGGGCTGAGAGCAGATTTGCAGTGAGGAGAAGACCAGAGACTTGAAAGTCAGCGCGAAGGGAAACGACGTTAAAGACCTGAACCTGGCCACGCAGGGCCAGGATCTCATCGACTGGGCGGCGCGGGAGATGCCGGTGCTGACCCTGATCCGTGAACGGTTTGTCAAAGAGCAGCCGCTCAAGGGCCTCAAGCTCGCCGCGTGCCTGCACGTCACCAGCGAGACGGCCAACCTGATGCTGACTCTCAAGGCCGGCGGCGCCGACGTCGCGCTCTGCGCGTCCAACCCGCTTTCAACGAACGACGCGGTCGCCGCGGCGCTCGCGTCCCAGCACGCGATCAAGACCTATGCGATCCGCGGCGAGGACAACGACACCTATTACCAGCACATCGAGGCGGCGCTCGACCACCACCCATTGCTGACCATGGACGATGGAGCCGACCTCGTCTCCGTGCTGCACAAGTCGCGCCAGGACCAGCTGGCTGAGGTCATCGGCGGCACAGAGGAGACGACCACCGGCGTGGTCAGGCTTCGCGCGATGGCCGAGAAAGGCGTCCTGCGCTACCCGATCGTCGCCGTCAACGAGGCCGACACGAAGCACATGTTCGACAACAGGTATGGGACCGGCCAGTCGACGATCGACGGCATCATCCGCGCGACCAACGTGCTGCTCGCCGGCAAGACATTCGTGATCGCGGGATATGGGTGGGTCGGCCGCGGGCTGGCATCACGCGCGAAGGGACACGGAGCCGATGTCGTGATCACCGAGGTCAACTCCGTCAAGGCCCTCGAAGCGGCGATGGACGGGTTCAGGGTCATGAAGATGGACGAGGCGGCGATCGATGGCGACATCTTCGTCACGGTGACCGGCGACATCAACGTCCTCGACCGCAAGCACTTCGAGGCGATGAAGGACGGGGCCATCCTTGCCAACTCCGGCCACTTCAACTCTGAGATCAACCTCAAGGCGCTCGACGAGATGGCGACCGGCGTGCGGCAGGTCAGGCCCTCCGTGCAGGAGTACAAGCTGGGCGACGGGCGCAGGCTGCATGTCCTGGCGGAAGGGCGGCTCATCAACCTCGCCGCGGCCGAAGGTCATCCTGCCGCAGTGATGGACATGAGCTTTGCCAACCAGGCCCTCTGCGCCGAGTACGTGGTCAAGCACGCAAAGACGCTTGAGCGCAAGGTATACGACGTGCCGGCCGACATCGACGCCGAGGTCGCGCGCCTGAAGCTCAAGGCGATGCGCATCGACATCGACACGCTGACCAAGGAACAAGAGCACTACCTGACCTCCTGGGAGGAGGGGACGTAACGCTGTTCCAGCTTAAGCCCCTCACCCCGACCCTCCCCCCGAAGGGGGGAGGGGGGTAGTGTTCGGGCCCGCTCGGCGCACCTGGGTGCTGGGCGGAGGCGGCGCGCGAGGCGCCGCGCAGGTCGGTGTCCTGCAGGCCCTGTTCGAGGCCGGAGTCGAGGCGCCGGTCGCGGTCGTGGGCACCAGCGTCGGCGCCTTGAACGGCAGCGCGATCGCTGCCTATCCGTCGCTGGCCGGGACCATGATGCTGCGCGAGGTCTGGATGTCGCGCCAGGCTGTGGACGTGTTCCGGGCGCACCCGCTCGGTGTCATCCTCTCGGGCCTCAGGCACGACCAGATGAGCGCGTTTCCACAGCAGAACATCCGCCGCCTCATCGAGCGGGCCCAGGCCCTGACCGGGATCACCACCTTCGAGCAGCTGAGAGTCCCGCTCTCGGTCGTGGCCACCGACCTCAACGCGGGCAAGCCCGCCGTGTTCCGCTCCGGAGACCTGACCCCGGCGCTCCTGGCGTCGACCGCGATCCCCGGCCTGTTTCCCTCAGTCAGGATCGGCGACCGCGAGCATCTCGACGGGGGAGTGGTCGACAACACCCCGCTCAACGTCGCCGTCGACGCCGGAGCGAAGGAGATCCTGGCCATCAGCCTTATGGGCGGTGGCGAATACGACCAGGTGCCGACCAGCCTGCCCGAGCTGATCGCGCGGACGCTTCAGCTGTCGCTGCATCACCAGATGCTTGGCTATTACGAGCGGCTACGCGATGAAGCTCGGATCATCGTTCTTTGTCCGGTCACGGTACCCACGGCGACCTGGGAGATGAAGCGTGAGCACCTCGAGGCTGTGATGGAGGGTTCGCGCGCCGC
>DASQAU010000028.1:0-2352 GCA_035635595.1 Candidatus Eiseniibacteriota bacterium | reverse complement strand
CTGGATCGAGAACCTGCCCGACGGCTGCGTCGAGGTTGAGTGTCAAGTCGGTCGAGGCGGTCTGAAGCCACTGCGTTTCGGCGCCCTACCCGAGCAGCTCGCCGCTTTGAACCGCTCGCACATGGCCGTGCACGAGCTGGTGGTCCAGGCGCTGATGGAGCGGGACGGCAACAAGGCGAGGTATGCGCTGATGCTCGACCCGCTGACCGCCGCTGTTTGCTCGCTGGAAGAGATCGACAAGCTCTTCGACGAAATGTGGGAGGCCGAGAAAGAGAGCCTAGGGGCGTTCGATAGCTAATCCCCTCTCCCCATCGGGGAGAGGGCTAGGGAGAGGGGGGGCCTTAAGTTGGCATGGCCTAAGCCACTGCTCTCCCGAAAGAGCGAGCGCCGATGACGATCGCGATGATCGAGAGCACGAGCATGATCGCGACTCCCCTGCTGACGCTCGGGTCGGCGATCTGGTCCCGGAACACCGCACGGGCGGCGTCGACCGCGTAGGAGAGCGGATTCGCGGCCGCGATGTTGCGCAGCCATTGAGGGGCGAGGCCAAGCGGAAGCAGCACTCCTGACAGCAGCAGAATCGGAAGAGTCGCGGTGAAGACGATCGACGCATATATGTTCTCTTCGCGCGCCCCCAGCGCCACCGCGTACGAGATCGACGCCGTGAGGAGGCCGATCAATGCAATCAGCGCGAGCGTGATGACGACCCCGATCGGATGGACGCTCAGGCCGAAAGGCAGGGAGATCAGGATCAGGATGAGGGACTGCACGACGATCGACAGCATGTCGCGAAGAGCGCGGCCGAGCAGGAGCGCGACGCGGCTTACCGGCGTGACGCGGAGACGTTCGATCACACCGGCCCTCAGCTCAGCGATGAGGCTGAAGCCGACCCCGGCCGCGCCGAACATGCCGAGCTGGACAAGCAGGCCCGGCACGAAGACGTTGTAAGCACCACCCGGCGGGAAGCCCTGCACCGAAGCTATGGACTTGAGGAGGGGTGCGAACAGGACGAGATAGATCACGGGCTGCAGCACACCGAGCGCTACCCAGGCAGGGTTGTGGATGAAGAGTCCGAAGTAACGGCCGAACACGAACCACGTATCGCGCACCAGCTTCATGCCGCCGTCTCCCGGAGCGAGCGTCCGGTCTGGCGCAGGAAGACGTCGTCCAGGCTCGGCCGGTGGAGGCCGATGGTCACGAGCGTCAAACCCGCGCTGTCGAGCAGCCTCAGGATGGCCGGCATCGCGACCTCTCCACGATCCACATATAGAAGGACGGAGCCATCGTCGAGCCTGGCCTCTCTCACGAAGGCCTGGTCCTTCAGCAGGTCCAGCGCCCGCTGCTGCTGGTCGCCGGCCACGGTGAGCGTGACCACGTCGCCTGCCACCGCACGCTTCAGCTCCTCGGGAGTGCCCTCAGCGACGATCTTTCCGTAGTCGATGATTGCGATCCGATCGCACAGAGCGTCCGCCTCATCGAGGTAATGAGTGGTCAGGAAGACGGTCGTGCCTCGGTCGTGCATGCGCCTCACCTCGTCCCACACGCGGGCGCGGCTCTGCGGGTCGAGGCCGGTCGTCGGCTCGTCGAGGAAGAGGAGCTGCGGGTCGTGAACGAGCCCGAGCCCGATGTCCAGCCGGCGCTTCTGTCCGCCTGAGTAGGTGCCCGCCTTGCGGTCGGCGCACACCTCCAGCTCGAGCATGGTGATCAGGTCGGCGGCTCTCTTCCTGGCCGCCTCCATCGACATCCCGTACAGGCGCCCCTGAAATACCAGCTCGGTCCGCCCGGTGATCTCGCGATCGGAGCCGCCCGCCTGGCCCACGTAGCCGATGCGCTCCCGGATCTGGTCCGGTTGGGTGCGCAGGTCGCAACCGGCGACGGTCGCTGTCCCGCCGCTGGGCGGAAGCAGCGTGGCGAGCATGCGCAGGGTGGTCGTCTTGCCGGCGCCGTTCGGGCCGAGGAAGCCGAAGATCTCGCCCTTGCGCACGGTCAGATCGACCCCGGCCACAGCTTCTACGACTCGCCGGCGTGACCTGAAAACACGCCTCAGCCCGCGGGTCTCGATGTCCGCTTCCACGGGAAGGTACTTTAGCGACCGCCTGTTCGCTGACTTAACAGGCAGACTTTTGGCGGGCTATTTCCGGACCCGGATTACAGTTCGTTGAAGTAAGAAAACTGAAAATAAATGCCAACTCGAGCGTTGTACTGAGATACGGTTTCAAACGCTCGCGTTGCGAGAAAGGAGGTAGTTGCCATGAATCGCCGGTTTGATCGCCGCCAGAGCGGCCAGGGAATGGTCGAGTATGCCCTGATCCTGGTTCTCGTTTCGATCGTCGTTATCGTGATTCTTTTGAC
>DASQAU010000027.1:0-4536 GCA_035635595.1 Candidatus Eiseniibacteriota bacterium | reverse complement strand
ACGGATACTGGGTCTGTCCAGGATCCAGCGAGCCCGGCTGATCCTCGATCAGCACGCGCAGCGTCTGGTCCTTGGCGAGCCTCGGTCCCTGCGTCAGCGCTCCGCTGTCACACGCGGAGACCAGTGACAGGACCATCAGCGCCGGCGCCAGGGCGCGAAGCAGCCTGGAGCTTGGGATCACGTTTCCATCATAGGTACCCGCAGAAAAGCTGAAGGGAGCAACCCTGGCGGGCGGCCCCCTTGTGCACGTACCGATGAATGTAACCCAAACCGGGCCAAAATGGCACTCGTAGAGCGTCGCCGGTAGGCCTGGCTTCGCCAGGCCGTCTAACCAGCGTGCACCCGAGCCTCCACGCGTCGCATGGAGTGCCTATTCAATTAGTCCAAACAGCGGGAAGGAGAGCAGCCGCGCGCAGCGCGGCGATGAGAGGGAACCGGCAGGTTCCCTCTCATACTGAAAGAGTTTCCAGGTCGATCGGCTCCTCCTCGAGGATCCTGGCCGCCTGCTCGCGCTGCTTCTTGTAGTAGTCGAGCCCGGTACCGGCCGGGATGAGCTTGCCGATGATCACGTTCTCCTTGAGGCCGCGCAGGCGGTCCACCTTGCCGGAGATCGCGGCCTCGGTCAGGACGCGCGTCGTCTCCTGGAAGGAAGCGGCGGACAGCCACGAGGTGGTGTTCAGCGCCGCCTTGATCAGGCCGAGCAGCACGGTCTGGGCGGTGGCGGGCTCGCCGCCCTCTGCCAGCGCCCGTGCGTTGGCCTCCTCGTACTCCCACTGCGAGACGATCTCGCCCGGAAGCAGCCCGGTGTCGCCGGCCGAGTCGATGCGGACCTTCCGCATCATCTGCCGGACGATGACCTCGATGTGCTTGTCGTTGATGTCCACGCCCTGGCTGCGGTAGACCTTCTGGACCTCGTCGACCAGGAACGTCTGAACCGCCTCCTTGCCGAGGATGTGGAGCAGCTCCTGTGGTGAGATCGAGCCCTCGGTGATCTGCTGGCCCGCCTTGATGAGCACCTTCTGCCCGTCCCGGCGGTCGAGCTCGGGCCGGATGCGCACCTGGTGCGGGATCGCGTACTCACGGACCTCTTCGTCGATGGTCCTCACGGCGATCTCCTTGGCGGATACGGTGACCTTGCCGGCGTGCCGTGTCCGAACGACGTTGCCCTTGGCGTCGCGGGCCAGCTCCTGGCCCTCCATGACGTCGTCCTTGCTCTTGACGAGGACCTGCATCTTGGGGTCGACCGGGTAGGAGACCTCGAACTCCTCCTTGGACGTCACGCGCACCTTGCGCGATCCCTCCTGGCGGATGATCTCGAGCTCCCCGTCGATCTCGGAGATGATGGCCTTGCCCTTTGGGATGCGAGCCTCGAACAGCTCCTCCACGCGGGGCAGACCCTGGGTGATGTCCACACCGGCGACGCCGCCGGTGTGGAACGTGCGCATGGTCAGCTGGGTGCCCGGCTCACCGATGGACTGCGCGGCGATGACACCCACCGCTTCGCCGATCTCCACGACCTTGCCCGTGGCGAGGTTGCGGCCGTAGCACGTGCGGCAGACGCCCTCGCGCGCCTCGCATACGAGAACCGAACGGAACTTGACAGGCACGCTGGCGGCGATGATCTTGCGCGCCGCGTCGTCGCTGATCGACGTGCCCGACTGGACGAGGACCTTGCCTCCGACGGTGATGTCCTCGGCCGAGACTCGGCCCGCGATCTTCTCGAAGATCGGCTCGTTCTTCGCCCGCTCCGGGCTGATGTCGCGAATCCAGATTCCGTTGGTCGTTCCGCAGTCCTCCTCCCGGACGATCACGTCCTGCGCGACGTCCACGAGACGGCGCGTCAGGTAGCCGGAGTCGGCCGTGCGGAGCGCGGTGTCGGCAAGTCCCTTGCGGGTGCCGTGGGTCGAGATGAAGTATTCGAGCACCGTCAGGCCCTCGGTGAAGTTGGCCATGATCGGCAGGTCGATGATCCGGCCGGTGGGGTCGGCCATCAGGCCTCGCATCCCCGCGAGCTGGCGGATCTGCTGGATGTTTCCGCGGGCGCCCGAGCCCATCATCATCCAGATCGGGCTGAACTTGTCGAAGGCGGTCTCGGTGGCGTTGCCGACCTCTTCATAGGCGCGCTGCCACAGCTCGATCACCTTGCGGTACCGCTCGTCGTCGGTCATGACGCCGCGGCGGTACATCCGCTCGACGTCGGCGACCTCCTTCTCAGTGGTGTGGATGATCTCCCACTTCTTCTCCGGGTGGGGAATGTCCATCGCGGACACCGTGATTCCGGCCTGGGTTGCGTAGCGGAACCCGAGCCGCTTGATGTCGTTGACCACGATCGCGGTGACGTCGCTGCCGTACAGGCGGTACAGCTCGGCCACGAGCGTGCGCAGCAGCTTGCGGTCGTAGTGCGCGTTCTGGAAGGGCAGCGGCTGCATCGAGGCGATCTCCTCGGCCGTCGCGCCACCTGTCCCCTGCGGCGCCTTGCCCACGGGCAGGGGCTGGTTGAAAACGACGCGCCCTGGCGTCGTGACGATCAGGTTGTCCTGGATGCGGACGCGAATCCAATCCTGGAGCTTGACGACCTTGCTCTCCAACGCGAGCACGACCTCGTTCTCCGAGCTGAAGGACCGCAGCTTCGAAAGCCCGGCATCCTTCGGCATCTCGCCACGGGCGGCGGTGAGCCAGTAGCAGCCGAGGACCACGTCCTGCGTCGGGGCGACCACCGGGTGGCCGTCCGCCGCGGACAGGATGTTCTGCGACGACATCATGAGGTTCTTGGCCTCGGCGATGGCGCCACTGAAGAGAGGTACGTGCACGGCCATCTGGTCGCCGTCGAAGTCGGCGTTGAAGGCGGCGCAGACCAGAGGGTGAATCTGGATGGCCGAGCCTTCGACCAGGACCGGCATGAACGCCTGGATGCCCAGGCGGTGCAGGGTCGGGGCGCGGTTGAGCAGCACCGGGTGGTCGCGGATGACCTCGTCGAGGACGTCCCAGACCTCCGTCCGGCTGCGCTCGACCATTCGCTTGGCCGACTTGATGTTGGTCGTGTAGCCCTTGTTGACGAGCTCGCGCATGACGAACGGCTTGAAGAGCTCGAGGGCCATCTTCTTGGGCAGGCCGCACTCGTGGAGCTTCAGCTCGGGTCCGACCACGATCACGGATCGACCTGAGTAGTCCACGCGCTTGCCGAGCAGGTTCTGGCGGAACCGGCCCTGCTTGCCCTTCAGCATGTCTGACAGTGACTTGAGCTTGCGGTTGCCTGTGCCCGTGATGGCACGGCCGCGGCGGCCGTTGTCGATCAGCGCGTCGACTGCCTCCTGGAGCATCCGCTTCTCGTTGCGCACGATGATCTCGGGCGCGCCGAGCTCGAGCAGCCTCTTCAGGCGGTTGTTGCGGTTTATCACGCGGCGGTAAAGGTCGTTCAGATCGGAGGTGGCGAAGCGGCCACCGTCCAGCTGGACCATGGGTCGCAGCTCGGGTGGGATGACCGGCAGCACCTCGAGCACCATCCACGTCGGGCTGGCGTTCGACTTGCGGAAGTCCTCGACGACCTTGAGCCGCTTGATCGCCTTCTGCTTGCGCTGACCGCTGGTCGACTTCGACTCCTCACGCAGCCGGTACATCTCGGACTGCAGCTCGATGCGGGAGAGCAGCTCGCGCACGGCCTCGGCGCCGATGCCCGCCTTGAAGGCGCGGCCGAACCGCTCCGAGTAGTCGCGGAACTGGGTGTCGGTGAGGATCTGCTTGGCGTGGAGCGCCTCGAGATCGGTGCGCGTCGCTTCGATCTCCTGCTGCAGCGCCTCGAGCTCGCCCTGGATGCCCTCCCGCTGGGTCTTCGTGGCGCCTTCGATCTGCGCCTCGAGCGCCTTGCGGTCGGCGTCCAGCCGTTCCTTGGCACGCTTCTGCGCGGACTTTGTGTTGGCCTCGAGCTTTTCGACCTTCTCCTGGACCTTGGCGAGCACGGCGCGCGACATCTCGCGCGACATGAGGTCGCCCTTCTCGATCACGACCTCCTCGTCGCCATCGAGCCCGACGGAAAGCGTCCGGCGCGACTTCGTGCCGATACCGGCCTTGATCGCCTCGGTCGCCTTCTTGCCCTGGGTGGTCAGCTCGTCGACCGACTCCTGCAGCTCTTCCTCGAGCTTGGAGACCTCGGCGTCGACCTCGCCCTTCAGCTTCTTGGTTTTGCCCTCGTGCTCGGCGCGCAGCTCCCTGGACTTCGCGTCGATGTCGCCCCGAAGGCGGATCGCCCGCTCGTCCTTTTCCATGGTGAGGCTCGCGAGCATGTCCTTGCGCACCTCTTCGTGGACGTCGGTGACGATGTAGTTGGCGAAGTACAGGATCTTCTCGAGGTTGCGCGGTGACATGTCCAGCAGCAGGCCCATCCGGCTCGGGATGCCCTTGAAGTACCAGACGTGGCTCACCGGCGACGCGAGCTTGATGTGGCCCATGCGCTCGCGGCGCACCTTGGAGCGGGTCACCTCGACGCCGCACTTGTCGCAGATGATGCCCTTGTAGCGGTAGCGCTTGTACTTTCCGCAG
>DASQAU010000026.1:0-6361 GCA_035635595.1 Candidatus Eiseniibacteriota bacterium | reverse complement strand
GGCGATCGCGCATCGCGGCACGGCGATCCTGGACATCGTCTCGCCATGCGTCACGTTCAACGACCACGACGGCTCGACCAAGAGCTACAGCTGGGTCAAGGACCACGAAGAATCGATCGCAGATGTTTCGTTCATCCCCTTTTTCGAAGAGGTCCACGTCGATTACGAACCGGGAACCATCCGCGATGTCGAGCTGCATGACGGATCGCACATCATCCTCAAGAAGCTGGCTGAGGACCACGACCCCTCCGATCGCCGGGCGGCGATGCAGGTGCTGGAGGAAGGACGCGCCGCGGGCCACCTGGTGACCGGACTGCTCTACCTGGACACCTCGATGGAGGACTTCGCCACGTCAGAGCACATTCCCCAGCGTCCGCTGATGGAGCTGGGCGAATCCGAGCTGCGACTGTCGCGAGACCAGTTCGCACAATTCATGTCCGAGTTCGCCTGAGCCGGCAACCGGTCTCGGAGCTTCAGCGCGGCACGCGGCTCGTCGCGCGTCGCGATGAGGCCATGGCGCGACTGATCAAGGCAGCCGGGCCGATCAAGCTGCGCGATCCACTCGAAGACAGCTTCGCGGCGCTGGTGCGCTCGATCATGTACCAACAGCTGGCGGGAGCAGCTGCGGCAGCGATCCACGGGCGCTTTCTGAAGCTGTTTGCGGACGGACTGTCCCCGAGTGCGGTCGTCGCGCTGCCCGACGGGGCCATGCGCTCCGCCGGTCTCAGCGGCTCGAAAGCGGCGGCGATCACCGACCTCGCCCGAAAGGTGGAGGACGGCACCGTGCCGCTGGACGACGTCGAAGCGCTTGCCGACGACGCGCTGGTGGCGCGCCTCGTCCAGGTGAGAGGCATCGGGCGGTGGACCGCCGAGATGTTCCTGATCTTCCAGCTGCGCCGGCTCGACGTCTGGCCCGTCGACGACTACGGGGTTCGTAAAGGCTGGGCGCGCGCCCACAAGCTCAAGGACCTTCCTGCGCCTCGCGCTCTCCAGGCGGAAGGCGAACGCTTTCGCCCGTACCGCACCATCGCCGCGTGGTACTGCTGGCGCGCGGTGGACACAGTGCTGCCCGCGTAACGCCGCATACCGGTCGATGAAAATTTCGTAAACCGCTTCCTCTGTACGATGATTTACACCAACAGCGGGGGTGAGGTGGCGTGGTGGCTCTCCCGGAATCTCCGGATGCTTTCAAGGACGCGGGGTGGGAGGAGATCCTTCCCTACTACGAAGAGCTGGCTTCGCGCCCGCTTGACCTCTCGAATGTCGAAGGCTGGCTGGCCGATTGGTCCAGCTTCGAGTCGCTGCTCTCGGAGGCCGGCGCGCTGGCGAGCTTCGCCTACTCGTGCGACACGTCCGATCCCGCCCGCGAGGCGGCGCAGCTGAGGTTCGGGACGCAGATCTCCCCCAAGGCTCGCGAGCAGCGCGTGCGGCTTCAGAGCCGGCTGGTCGAGCTGGGCTATGTGAAGCCCGGCCTCGAGACAACCGTGCAGCGATTCCGCAACCAGATGCAGCTGTTCGCCGAAGCGAACGTGCCGCTCTTCGCCGAGCTGTCGAAGCTCGAGACCGAGTGGGAGAAGGTCAACGGCGCGATGACCGTGAGCTGGGATGGTGAGGAGAAAACCCCTCCCCAGCTTCTCCCCTTCCTTCAGTCGGACGATCGGAACGTCCGCCAGCGCGCCTTCAGGCTGAGAGCCCAGCCGTACATCGAGCAGCGCGACCACCTGGCGGACATCTTCGATCGCATGTACGACCTGCGCCGGCAGGTCGGCCTGAATGCGGGCTTTGACAACTACCGCGACTACGCTCACCAGGAAAAGAACCGGTTCGACTACACGCCGGATGACTGCCTAAGGTTCCACGAGGCGGTCGAAGCCGCCGTCCGTCCGGCGGTTGGACGGCTGATGGAGCGGCGCCGGCGCCAGATGAGCCTTGACGCGCTGCGGCCGTGGGACGTGACCGCGGACCCGAAGGGCCGGCCGGCTCTGAAGCCTTTCGATGACGTGGCCACCCTCATCGACCGCGCTGGCGCGGTGTTCGCACACGTCGATCCGCAGTTCCGAACCTACTACCGCAGCATGGCCGACGCGGACCTGCTGGACCTCGACAACCGCAAGGGCAAAGCTCCGGGGGCCTACTGCCAGACGCTCGCTTTTAGAAAGATGCCACTCATCTTCATGAACGCGGTTGGTGTCGACCGCGACGTGAGCACGCTGCTGCACGAGTCGGGCCATGCATTCCATTCCCTGGAAGCGTCACGACTTCCTCTGCTTTTTCAGCGCCATCCAGGGTCGGAGATGGCAGAGGTCGCTTCGATGTCGATGGAGCTTCTCGCCGCGCCTTTCATCGATCAAAGAAGCGGCGGCTACTACAACGAGGAGGACGCCCGACGGTCGCGAGTCGAGCTGCTGGAGGGAATCGTGCTGTTCTTTCCGCACTGCGCATCCGTCGATGCGTTCCAGCAGTGGATCTACACCGACCAGGACGGCCGGGACGCCGCGGCGCGCGACCGGAAGTGGCTCGAGCTGCGCCGGCGCTTCGAAGGCCCCTCGGTGGATTGGTCTGGACTCGATCCGGAGCGAATCGCGCGCTGGTACCAGCAGCCCCATTTTTTTGGCAGCCCGTTCTACTACATCGAATACGGCATCGCCCAGCTCGGCGCCCTGCAGGTGTGGCGCAACAGCCTCAAGGACGGTGGCGACGCGGTCAGAAAATATCGCCAGGCTCTGGCCCTTGGCGCGACCCGTCCACTGCCGGAGCTCTTCCAAGTCGCCGGCGCCAGCCTGATCTTCGACAGCAAGGCGATGGGCGAGCTCATCTCATTGGTCGAGGACGAGCTGAACAAGCTCGATAACTGAACTTCAGTTGTCGGTGATATCTCTCAGAGGTTTGTGCGGGCCGAAACGCGGGGCTCCGATGCCCGACATGGTCAGGAGCCGGATCACGCGAGCGCGATGGCCGCGGTACGGGTCGAGCAGCTGGAGCATCCGTTCATCGCTGGAGCGCGGGGTCCCCTCCAGCGCATAACCGACTGCGTGAGGCAGGTGGAAGTCGCCCACGGGCACAGCGTCCGGATCGCCCAGCGCGACCAGAGCGACCTTGGCGGCCGTCCAGGGGCCGACGCCCGGAAACGCCTCCAGCCTGCGGTACGCGCTCGGCCGGTCCATCGTCGTGATCTCCTCGAGGCGGTTGGCGCTCCTGGCGGCGCGGATGATGACCTCGGCGCGGCGGCGCTCGATGCCAAATGGATGGAAAGCCCAGTAGGGAGTGCGCGCCAACACATGCGAGGCAGGCGGAAGCATCAAACGCACCGGACCCGGCGCGGCCTCTCCCAGGGCTCTCACCAGGGCTCGATACCCGGCATGTGCCTCGATCGTAGTCACCTTCTGAGCGAGCACTGACGGCACGAGAGCCTCGAACACAGCGCCCGTCCTGGTGAGCCGCAGGCCAGGGTGGCGCCGATGCAGCTCCGCGATCACGCGGTGCTGCGGCGCGAATCCAGTGGGGTCGTCCTGCTCGCCGCATAGATGTGGGGCGTGGGCCGCCGCCCACTCGCCACCCGGCCCCCAGGCTTCCACTTCGATCGTCCCGGCTCTCTGCCGCAGATGGATCGTTGCAGGTCCCTCAGGCGTGCGGGTGGCGCGCCAGGCGTCGGCGCCGTCGAAAAAGAGCGAGGGACCAGGGCCGATGGGCGCGAGCGTCGAGTGAAGATCCAGCGGACGGGTCGTTTCGAATGCCACGCGAACCTGAGGCTCCACGTGGAGCAGGCTACTGCGTCAGCGGAACCTTGAGGACGAAGGTGCTGCCTGTGCCGGCAGCAGACTGCACAGTCAGATCTCCGTCATGCATCCGGGCGATCTCTCGCGAAAGCCACAGTCCGAGCCCCGTGCCCTGGACGTGTTGAGTCGTCGGGATCCGGCCGAAGCGAGTGAACAGGTTGACCTGGTCTTTCTCGCTGATGCCGACGCCCTGGTCGACGACCGAGATGGATGCCATCCCGTCATCTCGCTTGATGCGAACGAGGATGTCGGTGCCGGCAGGCGAATATTTGGCCGCGTTGCTGAGCAGGTTTCTGACCACCATCTGAAAACGATCGGGGTCGATCTCCGCCTCGAGCGGTTCAGCCGGCTCGTCGAGCTTCACGCCGTGGCCGCTCAACAGCATCTTCACTCCATCGATCGCCAGGTCGGTGATCTCCACGACGTCGCCGCGCCTCTTGTTGAGCTCCAGCCGGCCTTCCTCAAGCCGGGATGCTTCGACCATCTGCTCGAGCATCCAGTTGATCTCGTCGGACTTGGAGATGAGCAGCGGCAGCACCGAAGACGCTTTGGGAGAAAGCTCACCGAGTGAGCCCGCCTCGAGCATCGTCAGGTATCCCTTGATGATCGTCATCGGCCCGCGAAGCTCGTGCGAAGCGATGTTCAAGAAATCGCTCTTCGCCCGCTCCAATGCGTGAATGCGCGAGTTGAGCGCCACCCTGTCGAGTCCGGCCGAGATGCTGCTCGCATAGAGGACGAGCCGGCTCAGCTCGTCGTCTCCAAAGATTGGGGTCAGCCGGCCGGAGATGATGACGATCGCCCCGCGACCGTTCTGCAGGTCCAGGGGGACCACCAGCATGTGCTCCCTGCGCCACGGTTCATGACTCAGCTTTACGGCGGACCGGAATTCGTGCTCAGACGCGATCTCGGCCGCCTCTTCGGGTTCCAGTCCGCCAACGGCGAGGATCGAGCCGTCGGAATCGATCACGAAAGCACGCTCGCCTCCCACGAGCCGCTGGGCCCAAACGAGCGCGCGGCCCGCCAGGGTCGCGCGGTCCGGGCTGTACAGGAGGAGCTCGTGCAGCGCACTCCGGAACTGGCCTTCCTCCGGCTGTCGCCACATCCGTCTCAACCAGGCGGGCGGGGCGAAGCTGACATAAAGGATCGGAACGACAGCCAGCGTGATCAGATCGGTGATGAGCGTCCAACCCGGGCCAAGGCCGGCGCCAAGCGTGCCGATGATCACCACAAGGAGGATGCCGCCGTAACCGACGCTCAGCGCCCGGAGTCGCGCCGCCTCGACGCTGTGCCGGCCCACGGCCGAGCGCCAGAAGCGAACGGCCGGCTCCAGGATGCACAGCGACCAGACGACCAGCACGGCGACCAGGGCGATCGACTGCAGCGTCCCGTGGGGGCGCTGGGGCTCGGCGGGAAGCTGCACCGCGATCCCAAAGGCGCCAACCAGGACGATGACCGAAGCGATCAATCGACGGGTCCGACTCGAGAAAGGCACGAATGAGTCGCGGAACATGAGCAGGGCGTAACCCGAGAGCAAGAACAAGATGAGAGCCATGTCCGTCAGGGCCTGCGCCTCGGTGCCTCCTCCACCCATGACCGGTGAGATCAAGATGACGAGCGCGAGCGAGCCCAGCGCCAGCGCCAGGCAGCCATGGCTGCGGTCTGTTTGGTGGATCCAGCTTGCGGCGCTCCTGATTGCCAGGGCGCCGAAGGCGATCGCGACGGCGAGCTGGAGGACCAAGAGAAGCTCGGTCATCCGGCCGAGGATAGCCCAATTGACGATATTTCAACGACAGGGAGGCTTGGAATGAAGTGGATAACCCGAAAGAATGCCAGCGTCGACCGGATCGCCTGCCCGTGGCTGATCAAACGGTTCATCGATCCTGACGCCGAGTTTCTGTATGTGCCTGCGCCTGATGTGACCTCGGCCGCCGAGCAAGCCGGCGCCATACCGTACGACGTCGGGGGCGTCGAGCTCGGCCACGTGGATGGCCGTTGCAGCTTTGAGTCAATCCTCCTCAAATACGGGCTGCAGGACCCGGCGCTCGACCGCCTGGCGCAGATCGTGCACGGTGCGGACGTCACCGAAGACGTCGGCAAAACGCCGGAGGCGGCGGGCCTGAAGGCGATCGCCCACGGCTTTGCCATCGTCCATGGCGAGAACGACCACAAGAAGATCGCCCTCGAGACTCCCCTTTACGACGCGCTCTACGCCTGGTGCCAGAAGGAGGTTGCGAGGGTCAGGCCGAGGGCGTGATACCGATACCGTCGGGGTCCGTCAGCTCGCCGTCGACCCGCCTCACGTCGAAGCCCTTAAGCCCGCGGACATCGGGTTCGACCGAAGCCGCGCCCTGGCCTTCGAGGAGGTTGATGCCGAGATGATGGTGGTATCCATCCCAGCTCAGGAAGCGCATAACCCGGCCCGCTTCGGCCATCAGCTCCATACCCGTCGACTTGTAGAAGGCCTGTGAACGGTCGAGATCCGCGACATTGAGGTGCATGTGGCCGAGCACCGTTCCGTTGGAGAACGTGGCTTGCGGTTTGTCCGCGATGCGCAGCAGCCGCTCGAAATCGAGGTGGTCGGCCCC
>DASQAU010000025.1:0-36060 GCA_035635595.1 Candidatus Eiseniibacteriota bacterium | reverse complement strand
GCCGCGTCCGAACCACACCACCGACTCGCAGCATCCTGAGGTGCCAGGAGATTCGCGGCTGGCTCATGCGCAGGTGCACGGCAAGGTCGTTGACGCTCTCCTCGCCCACCGCGCCGAGGCGCTCAAGGATGCGCAGCCGGGTGGGGTTGGCGAAGGCCAGAAAGTGGTCCGGGAGCTCGTGCCGCTGGCTTGGGAGAAACATAAAGCTTCCTTTATTCGAGTCTAATGCATAAAGGGTTGGTTATGTATCGGAGGCCCCGGTAGCCGGCTCGCGGCGTGTCGATCAGGCCATTCGGGCCCCGGTGGCGGCGTCGCGGCCGATGGATCGGGCCATTTGGGCCCCGGTGGCCGCATCCGGTGGGTGGTCGCTAGCCGATGTTGATCGTCACAGTCGCGCTGGTCGAGCAGTTGGAGCCGGCGCTGCAGGGACTTCCGTCAGTGAGCACTATGACGTCGGAGTAGCTCCCAGCCGTCCGCTGTGCCGGAACTGTGATCACGACCCGGGAGCCCTTGGGGTCGACGGTCAGCGTGGTGTTGAGTGGCAGGGTGTTCTTGCCGAAGGCGGCCTTGGGCGTGCCCGCGCCACCGGAGTAAGGCAGAGACACCGTAAACGTAATTCCGATCTGTGCAGGAAACGTTCCGCCTTTAAGCGATATATGCGGGAACACGTTGAAGGCGACCTTGATCGCGCCCGTCGCGCCCAGCGCGTCGGTGACCTTGACTGCAAACGAAATCGACGAGACCTGCGTAAACGGGCCAGCAAGTGAGAGTCCATTTAGTCTGGTGGCAGGGGGCAGCGCACCGCTAGCCGTGTACTGATAGGGCGCAAGGCCGCCAGTTTGGGAGCCAAACCCGCCGCAGACCGTGTCGCAGCCCTGTTCAACCGAGCACGGAGATGCTTCGCAGCTACCTGATACCGACAGAGCCGGCACGATGGTGACTGCCTTCGCGACCTCGGCCGGGGCGCCGGCAGAATCGACGGCTTTCACGGAAAACGAGAAGGCGCCGGCCGCGTTCGGGGTTCCGGTGATTGAACTCCCTGAGATCGCAAGTGGCGTCGGCAGGGCTCCTGAGCTGATCGACCAGGTGTACGGCGGGGTGCCGCCGGAGGCCGTCAACGCGACGGCGGGGTAGGCGATGCCGACCTCTCCCGTCGGGAAGGCCAGGCTTCCGATGACCAGCGGCGGCGGGGAAGGCCGCGGAGCTACTGACGGGGCCGTCGACGGTCCGACGACAGGGGTGGGAGACGGCGGACGTGTTGAAGCAGTCGGCTCAGTGCCTGGGGTCGTGGCGGCCGGGCTCTCAGACCCTGCCGAAGGGCTCACCTGGGATACGGGGCTGGGGCCCAGGGCGGCCGGACCGCGGCCGCATCCGCTGACGACGATGACCAATCCGGCGATGAGGGCTGCCGAAGCCCTGGCTAGCGTCACGCCCTCATAACGCACCGTAGGTCGGGCGGAGTCTATAGCGGGGTTAGGGGTGGCGTACCAAATTAAGAAATTCCGCGCGCGTGCGCGGGTCTTTGCGGAAGGTGCCGAGCATGCAGGACGTGATCATCTGCCCGCCCGGCTTCTCCACGCCACGCATCTCCATGCACAGGTGCCGCGCCTCGACCACCACGCCGACGCCCCTAGGCAGCAGCGTTCCGTTGAGCGCCTCCGCGATGTCCTTGGTCAAGCGCTCCTGCAGCTGCAGACGGTGCGCGAAGACGCCGACCAGCCGGGGGATCTTGCTCAGGCCGACCACTTTCCCCTTGGGGAGGTACCCGACGTGGCAGCGGCCGAAAAACGGCAGCATGTGGTGCTCGCACAGGCTGTAGAAGGGAATGTCCTTGACCACGACCATCTCGTCGTAGTCCTGGTCGAACACCGCGCCGGCGATGACGTCTTCGGGCTGCACCCCGTAGCCGTCAGTGAGCTGGCGCAGCGCCCTGGCCACACGCGCCGGCGTCTCCTTCAAGCCCGGGCGCTCCGGGTCCTCTCCAAGCTCGGCCAGGAGCGCCTCGATCAGGTCGGGGATCTGGTCGCCGAGGCGGGGCTGGGTCTTGGCCATGTTCTGAATGCTCACACAATTGATGGGTGGACGCGGTCGAAGCGGCGCAGGCCCTGTCGGAGATCGGCTACCTGCTGCGGCAGGATCCCGAGCAGCGATTCCGGGCCAAGGCGTTCTCGGCGGCGGCCTGGTCGCTCGCTGTGGAGCGGCCGGACCTCGCCTCGCTGCACAAGAGCAACGGCCTGACGTCGCTCGAGGGGGTCGGCGCCGGCATCGCCAAGGTGCTGGCCGAGCTCATGGAAACCGGCCACAGCCGGTACCTCGACCGGCTGCGCGAGCAGATGAAGCAGCCGGCCCAGCCCGACGAATCCGTGCTCGACTTTTCCCGGTACCAGGGCGACGTCCATTCGCACTCGAACTGGAGCGACGGCAGGGCGACGATGCTGGAGATGGCGCGCGGCGCCGAAGCCATGGGCTACCGATACCTGGGAGTGACCGACCACTCGCCTCGAATCAAAGTCGTCAACGGGCTCGACGCTGAGCGGCTGCTGGCGCAGTCTCGCGAGATGGCCGAGGTCCAGGCGCAGGTCCCGAGCGTCACCCTCCTGCAGGGCATCGAGGTGGACATCCTCGAAGACGGCGCGCTCGACCTGCCGGACATGGTCCTCGAACTGCTCGACGTGGTGATCGCCTCGCCCCACGTCAAGCTCCGCCAGGAGCCGGCAGCCATGACGGAGCGCATGCTGCGCGCCGTCTCGCACCCGCACGTCGACGTGATCGGCCACCCGACCGGCCGGCGGCCGGGTTCTCGCGAAGGCGCGACCTATGACTTCGAAGCCGTCTTCAAGGAGGCCGCTCGGAACCACGTCGCGCTGGAGATCGACTGCGACCCTGCACGCATGGACCTCTCCCCGGAGATGGCGCGGCTTGCTCTAGAGCTAGGCTGCAAATTCGCGCTCGACGCTGACGCGCACGCGCCAGCGGAGTTCGCCTACGTCCCTATGGGTCTATGGATGGCGAGGCGAGCCGGCATCCCTCAAGAGCGGATCTTGAATTTCAAGGCGCTCGAGGCCTTGACTCCGTTCGCAAAATGACTTCAAATTGCAATCATGGGCAAAGCCACGACTGTTCGATTTACCGACGAGTTGTTCGGCCGGCTCGACCAGGCCTCGGCACGCACGGGTCTGCCGGTGAATTCGATAGTCATCGCCGCCTGCCTCGATTGGCTGCAGCGCCACGGCCCTCCCATGGATGTTCCGCTCGGTGGGCCGCATCTCCTGTCGCCGGACGTGCTGCGAGAAGGCTCGGTCATGACCCAGGCCATGGCTGCGCCCCGATGGGCCACCTTGCGGCGCGCAGTCGAACAGGCAGTAGGCAAGCGGCTTCAAACCGCGACGTATCCGTTCGGGGGATTTACACCGAGTGCACAGAAACTGCTCACGCTTGCCCAGACGGAGGCACTCAAGGCCGGCTACTCATACATCGGAACTGAGCACCTGTTGCTCGCCGGATTTGGTGAGGCCGACTTTCATTCAGCGAAGATTCTCAAGGAGCTCGGTGTCGAGGAGGCAGAGGTCCGATCCGCTCTGAATAAGCTGCTGGCCAAGAAGAAACGTGCGGTGCCGACAAAGATCATTCCAACGTCCCGCGTCAAAGTCGTCATCGAGCTCGCCTTCAAGATGTGCCTAACGGCAGGCGATCCTCGCGTGAGCACCGGCCATGTTCTCTTGGCACTGTCGTCCGAGGGCAATGGGATCGCGGCTCATGTGCTCAACGACCTCGGGGCGACACGACAGCGAATCGACTCCGCATTGGCTCAGCTCCCTGAGCCAGAAGGCTGACCCTATTTACTGAGGTGCTTCTGCTCGCCCACCAGGTACGCCTCAGCTAGCCAGGACATGACCTCGTCGTCAACCTCTTCGGGCGTGTGCAGTCGAAACGCGGGCCTGCTGGTTGCGAGGCGAATAGAACTCGATTCGGGTAAAGCGTGGGCTGTCCAACCGGCGGGCGAGCACCACGTGGCCGTCGACCCAACGCCGCCTCAAGCTGAAGGCGGCGAAGCTCATCCGGACCTGAAATGCGATCCGTGTCTTCTCCGGCAGGACGGTGACGGGACCCGACTTCCGGGCGGCGGCCACAAGCCGCTTGAACGTCGCGACCACCTGTGGTTCGCGGCCTGCGAAATGCTCCTCGAGCCGCACGTAGCTGCAGGAGTGCGACTGGTTGCGATTCGCGAAACTCGCGCCCGCAATCGGGGCACGTCCACATCGCTCGCATCGGCGCGCAGCTTACGATCTGGAAAACATGGCCAAGGTCGGAATCATGATCGAGGGCCAGGAAGGCCTCAGCTGGGAGCGGTGGCGCCGCATCTGCCACGACGCCGACACGCTTGGCTTCGACTCGCTGCGCCGGAGCGACCACCTCATCTCGTTGATGGGAGCGCCGGAGCGCGACTGCGTCGAGTGCTGGACCTCGCTCGCGCTCGCCGCCGAGTGGACGAAGCGGATCGAGTTCGGACCGATGGTCAGTCCGATGACCTTTCGCCCGCCTGGGATCCTGGCGAAGATTGCCGCGTCGGTGGACGTCCTTTCGGGCGGCCGCGTGATCCTCGGAGTCGGCGCGGGCTGGAACGAGAGTGAGCATCGGGAGTTCGGCATCCCGTTCTACACACAGAAGGAGCGCTTCGACCTGCTCGAAGAAGGCATCGGCATCATGCGCGACGCATGGAACAAGTCGAACCCCAAACCCGTCCGCAATCCGATGCCGCTTCTGATCGGCGGCAAGGGAGAGAAGCGAACGCTCCCGATCGTCGCGCGCGAGGCATCCGAATGGAACCTGTCGCGGCTCGACGCCGATATGTACAGGCAGAGACGGGACGTGCTCGACGCGTGCTGCCGCGAAATCGGGCGAGACCCCACGTCGATCCGGCACTCGGTGATGACGAGCTACATCATCGGACGCGATCAATCAGAGCTGCGCGAGAGGGCGGCGCAGGTCTCCGGGATCATTCGCGACTTGAACGGCATGTCGCCTGACGACGTGATCGCAAGCCGCCGGTCACTGTGGTTCGTCGGCACCCCAGAAGAGATCGCCGAGCAGATGCGCGAGCACGCGACTCTCGGCGTCGATCTCTTCATGCTTCAGCACTTCCTGCTCGACGACTCAGATGCGCTGCAGCTGCTGGCGGAGCAGGTGATACCCGCGGTCGCCTGAACTAGTCGCCGGCGAGGTCGCTGACGGAGCGCGGAAACCGCGTGCGCGAGTAGCTGACAGCTCCGTGGGGGACCATCCACGGGATGACATGCACCGAGAACCTCCCCGCCACGACCGCCGGATCCTGCTCTTTGAGGGCGCGCGCCCGCTCCGGCTCGACGTTGAGGATGCTCAGTCCTCGAAACTTCGGATCGGAAAGAGGCCCGGCCGCGATCAGGTGGCCGGCTTCGTGGAGGTCGGCGAGGTGCGCCATGTGAGCGTCCTGAAGGCGGGCCGCCGCCTCCTCATCCAGGTTGGGCGCGTCTGGGCGGAGGATCAGGAGAGCGATGGTGAAATGATCCAATTGCACGCCCATGTCAGTCCGTCGGTCTAGATTAAGCGCGTGGACTTCGAGCTCGACGCATCCGAGAGGGCGTTTCGGGATGAGGTCCGAGCCTGGCTGAAGGCCAACGCTCCCCGCAAGGACGTTCCCGAGGAAGGCCAGAAGGGTTTCATCGATAGCCGCCGCGCCTGGCAGAAGAAGCTCTACGAGGCGGGATATATCGGCATCACCTGGCCCAAGGAGTACGGAGGCCGCGGCGCCGGGTTCATGGAGCAGCTCATCTTCAACGACGAGATGATCCTGGCCCAGACGCCAGAACCCATCAACGTGATCGGGCTCGGCATGGGAGGCCCGGTCGTGATCGCCCACGGCACCGAAGAGCAGAAGCAGCGATATCTCGCGCCGCTTCTTTCGGGTGACGAGATCTGGTGCCAGGGCTTCAGCGAGCCAAATGCGGGCAGCGACCTGTCGGGGTTGCAAACGCGAGCCGAGGACAAGGGCGACCACTACATCGTCAATGGACAGAAGGTTTGGACCACGCTCGCACACGTCGCGAAGTGGTGCATGTTGCTCACGCGCGAGCGCAAGGAAGCGAACCCGCGCGATGGGCTCACCTACCTGCTCGTCGACATGGAGAGTCCTGGCGTGGAGGTACGGCCTCTCGTCCAGATCACCGGGGACGCGGAGTTCAACGAAATCTTCTTCAAGGACGTCAAGGTCCCGAAGTCGCAGGTCCTGGACGCTCCCGGCAACGGGTGGGCCGTGGCGATGACCACTCTGCTCCACGAGCGCGGCACGCTGGGCATGGCGCTGGCAACGCGTGCACAGATCACCGCCGCCGAGCTGGCGGAGCATGCGCGCGAGCTCGGCCGCGGCTCCGACCCGCTGGTCCGGCAGAAGATCGCCCAGTACACGATCGAGGCGCGCGCGCTTCAGCTAAACGGTTATCGCGCCGTGACCGCGGTCAAGCGCAGTGGAATTCCCGGGCCGGAGGGCTCGATCTTGAAACTCATGTGGTCCGAGCTCAACCAGCGCATGAGCGAGACGGCGGTCGACATGGCGGGGCCGGCGGGGCAGGTCGGCGACGGCGACGGATGGATCTACCAGTTCCTGCGCTCGCGGGCGAACACGATCGAAGCGGGCACCTCAGAGGTGCTGCGCAACATCCTGGCCGAAAGAGTGCTGGGCCTACCGCGCAGCCGCTAGCGTCTCGGCGGGAAAGCTTTCGTCTTACTGAATAGTTTAATATTCGGCAACTATGTCCCAACCCTCAGCTGAAGAGGCGCTGGTCGCGTACCGGAAATTGCATCGAGCCCTGCTGACGTCGAGCGCGAGCAAGTGGCGTGACCTCGACATCTCGATGCAGCAGCTGCGCGCCATGTTTTTCCTTCGCGACGAGGAACAAGCGACCGTCGGACGCTTGGCGGAGCTCTTCAGCTTCGGTCTTCCCGCGGCCAGCCTTCTCGCCGACCGCCTCGTTCGCGCCGGTTATGTCGAGCGCCGCGAAGATCCCGCGGATCGGCGGCGCGTGCAGCTGAGCCTGACGCGCGTGGGACTACGTCTCGTCACCGATCTCCGCGAGGGCAGCCACTCTGTCCTTCGCCGGTGGATGTCCTCCCTTTCGCCAGAGGACCTGGCAGCGCTCACTCAAGGCTGGCGCGCGCTGGCCGAGGTCGCGTCGCGCCACAGCGCGGTCCTGGAGAAGAGCGCCGTATGACCGCAGTCGCAGCACGCGGGGGCGCAACCACTTCCGCGAAGAAGGGAATCGACCGAGGCGTGATGGCCGTTTTTGCCGGCCTGATGCTGGGGTCGCTGGTCGCTTCGCTGAACATGACCCTCGTCGCGCCGGCCCTGCCCACGATCGTGGCAGAGCTCGGCGGAATCGCCGACTACAGCTGGATCCCGATCTCCGCGATGCTCGCTTCGACCATCGTGGTGCCGATCGCCGGCAAGCTCTCCGACATCTACGGTCGCAAGCCCCTGTATATGACCGGCATCGTCGTGTTCGCTGTGGGCTCGGCCCTGTCGGGAATCGCACCGAATTTCTGGTTTCTTGTGTTCTCGCGTTTCGTGCAGGGGGCTGGCATGGGCTTCATCATGCCGCTGTCGCAGGCGATCATCGGCGACATCATCTCGCCGCGCGAGCGCGGCAAGTACCAGGGCGTGATGGGCGCCTCCTTCGGGCTGGCGTCAATCGTCGGGCCGGCAGCGGGTGGATTCATCACCGACCATTTCAGCTGGCGCTGGCTCTTCTTCGTCAACCTGCCTTTCGCGATCCTGACGCTGGTCGTCGTCGCCTTTTACATGCACGTTCCCAACGAGCGCCGCAAGCACGCGATCGACGTCTGGGGCAGCGTCACGCTTTCCATCGGCATCACGTGTGCCCTGCTGGCGACCGTGTGGGGTGGAACGCAGTACGCGTGGAGCTCGTGGCAGATCGTCGCGCTCTATTCAACCGCCGCGGTCTTTCTCGCCGCGTTCGTCTTGGTCGAGAGACGAGCCGCGGAGCCGGTGCTGCCCCTGCGGCTCTGGAAGAGCAGCATCTTCACCTTTTCCAACATCGCCGGCATGGGCGTCGCCATGTCGATGTTCGGCGCCATCTTCTTCCTGCCGGTTTTCGTTCAGGGCGTGATCGGCAACAGCGTCACCAACTCCGGCGCGATCCTGGTCCCGATGCTGGTGGCGATGGTCGTGACGAGCATCGGCAGCGGACAGCTGATCTCGAGGACCGGTCGCTACAAGATCGCCCTGCTCGTCGGCCTCGTGTTGATGGGCGCCGGCTTTTTCATGCTGTCGACGTTCGACGTGAACACGACGAACCAGACCGCGATCGAAGCCATGATCCTGATCGGGCTTGGACTTGGAGTCACGATGCAGACCTACACGCTCATCGTGCAGAACTCGGTCAAGCAGTCCGACATGGCGGTGGCGACGTCAGCCACGCAGCTGTCACGGTCGATCGGCGCTGCCGTCGGCCTCGCGGTCCTGGGCACGATCCTCACCCAGGGCCTGGCGTCTTCGATGTCGAAATATCTGCCCCCGAGCGCGTTGAAGCAGTTCCAGGCGTCAGGTAGCTCAGCCGCGGCCGCGGTGTTCGACCCGGCGCTGCTGGCGCATCTGCCACCCGCGATCGCCACCGGCATCCGGCACGGGCTTGCGGACGCGCTGCATCCCGTCTTCATGGCCGGCCTTCCGATCATCGCGATCGCTTTCATCGCCACGCTCTTCATCAATGAGCTGCCGCTGCGTCAGACCGCCCATGTCGCGGCCGGGCGCGGAAAAGCAATCGCAGCTGAGGAATGAGTCCCGCGCCCTAAACTAGGCCGCACCTTGGATTCGAGCTCAGTCCACGAGCGACGCATCTTGTGGGCTTTCTGGATCGCGTGCGGGCTGACGGCCGTGGGAGGGGTCGCGCCATTCCTGCTCGGCGGCGGTTCGAACAGGATCAGCGGTGTCGTGTTTCCGTTTGCGCTGGCCGCCGTCGCGCTCGGTGCCTGCGCCCTGCTCTACACGCGGGGAAGGCCAGTCACCACCGCGCTCTACTTCCTGGCCAGCCTGGCCATCGTCTACGGAATTCTCGCCCTGGTCGCGGTGCCGCTCCGACTCGCCGTCATCGGCACCTGCCCACCCGAGCCGGCGCGCTGCGCACTCGGGTTGGAGCGCCCGCTGACCGGAGCCGAGGACACGGCCCTCGCATTCGCGGTCGGGATGGGAATCGTCGCCATCCTCACTGGTTTTTTCGCGCTGGTGATCCTTTACCGCCGCGAGTCGGTGATTCCTCCACCCGCTCCGCCGGCCCGCCGGGTCGAGCCGGTGGCAACAAGCACGCCGGCCGAAACGACGCCCCCTCCTCCGCCCGCGTCCAAACCGGAAATTGCGCCGGTGCCGGAACATGAGCCGGTCGCTGCCGAGCCTGAACCGCAGCTGGAGCTGTCACCGCCGGCCGAAGCGCTGGAGCTGCCGGCCCCCACTCCAGAAGAAGCTGCCGAGCCAAATGTCTCTGCGCCCGCGACCAAGCCCAGACGGCGCCGGACGCCTAAGGCGCCACCGGACGTTCCCACTCCGCCAGCCAGCGACTCTTAGACTCTCGGCTTATGGATTTCGCCTTCTCCGAAGAGCAGGAGATGCTTCGACGCTCCGCGCGCGACTTCCTGGCCAAGGAATGCAGCTCCAAGGTCGTGCGGAAGTTGATGGAGAGCTCCGACACATATGACGAGGGCCTGTGGAAGAAGGTCGCAGGCCTGGGCTGGACCGCGCTCGGAATCCCGGAAGGCTACGGGGGCGTGGGCACGTTTCTCGACCTGGTCGTCGTCCTCGAAGAAGCGGGACGTGCGCTGATGCCCGGCCCGTTCTTCGCCACCATGGGTCTTGCCGTCCCGGCGATGATCGAAGCCGGGACCGAGGCCCAGAAGAAAGAAGCTCTCGGAGCCATCGCGCAGGGCTCGGCTCGCGCCACGCTGGCGTTCACCGAGCCGTCCGGCAAGTGGGACGCCGGCTCTGTGACGCTCACCGCCAAGCCCAGCGGCGGTGGTTGGCAGCTGGAGGGCGTCAAGCAGTTCGTGCCGGACGCTGAGGCCGCGGACTACATGGTCGTGGCGGCGCGAACCCGCGGCGACGGTGAAGACGGAATCTCACTTTTCCTGGTCAAGGGGCGGCCGAAGGGTATGACCGTCTCCTCGCTCAAGACCCTGGACCAGACCAGGCGGTGGAGCGAGGTGCGTTTCGATGGGGTCAAGCTCGACGCCGGCTCGCTGATGGGGACGGCCGGCAAAGCGTGGCCGCAGCTGAAGCGCGCGCTCGAATGGGCGACGGCGGCCCTCTGCGCCGAGATGGTCGGCGGCACACAGAAAGTGCTCGAGACCTCCACCGAGTACGCGAAGACTCGCCATCAATTCGGCAAGGCGATCGGCATCTACCAGGCCGTGTCGCACAAGCTGGCCGACATGCTGGTGCTTTCGGAAAGCGGGCGGTCGGCGACCTACTACGCCGCGTGGGCGGTCGACGCCGATGCATCGGACCGCTCCCTGGCCGCGTCGATGGCCAAGGCCTACGTCTCCGACGCTTATCGCAAGGTCGCAGGCGATGGGATCCAGGTCCATGGCGGAATCGGTTTCACGTGGGAGCACGACATGCACCTGTACTTCAAGCGAGCCAAGTCGTCTGAGGTGACGCTCGGTGATGCGACCTATCACCGGGAGCTGGTCGCGCAGTCACTCGACCTGTAACACCACCAAGAATGCTGGCGTGGGTGCTGCTCGCCGCGGCGATCGCCACTGAAGTGGTCGGGACGCTTGCGCTCCGTGCATCGGATGGGCTGAGCCGCCTCGTGCCGACGATGATCACGATCGCCGGCTATGTGGCCAGCTTCGGACTGCTCGCCGTGGTGCTCAAGACGATGCCGGTAGGAATCGTCTATGCCATCTGGTCGGCGGTCGGCGTCGCCCTCGTGGCCGTGCTCGGGAAGGTGCTCTTCGACGACCCCGTGCCTCCCTTGGCGATGGTGGGGATGGTGCTCATCGTCGGCGGGGTCGCGCTCGTCAGCCTGTCAGGCGCTCCAGGGCACTAGCCGGCTGCCAGCAGGCGGAAGACGGCCAGCCCGAAAAGCGCGCAGGCCGGGATGACCAGGCCCCGGAACAGAGCCCAGTAGCCGCTCCACGCTTCCCTCAAGCGATCGAGACGCCGCCCCGAGCCGAAAACCAGCGACCAGTAGATCGGCAGGGCGGCGCCGGTGTTGAGGGCGAGCGCCAGGAGGGCTATCCCCCCTGCTCCCGCCAGCCACGGCTGAAGCGGGGCGGCGCCCCCAAAACCCGCCTGGACGCCCCACAGCGCACCGGCGCCGACCAGGGCGAGCAGCGCGGGCAGGCCAAGGAGGAAGAATGCAGCGAAGCTGACGACGACCATGGCGAGCATCAGCGCGAGCGTCGCGATGATGCCGGCGAGACCGGCGGACGCAATCGTGATGCCGGTGGCATTACTTGGGCCTGAGGGCGCGGGGTCGGAGGCAGCCGGCTGAGCCGGATCCGCGGCCGATCCTGTGACTGCAGCCTGGACATCCGACCACGAATGCCAGTGGGCGCCGGTGGTGATCGTGTCCGCAAGGGCGGCCGAAACCCCTGCGATGAGCAAGCCCGCGGCGATCGCGGCCGCGTTGCGGCGGAGAGCCGCGACAGGAAACCATGACCGGCGCCTGCGCGTGCGGCCGAGGCCCGTCTCCATCAAGCGCTCGCGGTCGAATGTGGTCCCGCAAAGGACCGTCAGGGCGAAGCACGCAATGAGGGGCAGGAGCAGGGAAGCCGGCGCCAGCGGCGATCGAAAGACGAACAAGGCAAGGGGTAGGTCGGCCACAGCAGCGGAGACAGGCGAGAGGAGGAATGACCACGCGCCGCCGGCGGCGCCTTCACGTGGAAACAACATGAAGCCGAGCATCCTGCCCATCGCCGCCCAGTACGCCGTGACTGCGGCGACCAAAGAGAAGACCGGCAGCAGGTGCCACGGCGCGGGCTCGCCGAACAGGCTGAGCAGCGCCATGCCCGCGCCCATCCACAGCGTGACCCAAACGGTGCTGACGACAGCGCCGGGCAGGACCTCGAGCCAGATCAACGATGGGTCGTCGACTGGCGTGTAGAGCAAGACCTCCAGCGAACCCTGCGCCTTCTCCCACCAGATGCCGATCGAGCTCTTGATCGACTCCAGGAGCGCAAAGGACATGAAGAAGAGCGGAAGCAACAGGCCGGCCTGGAGAGCGGCGCCGCCGCCGGCGAATCGCTGCGCGACCTCGCCCGCGACGCCGGGAAGCTGTCCGAAAAGCGATGTGCCGGCGACAAGGAGGAGCACAAACGCGTTGAGGTACATGACCCAGCTGAGGTCTCCCCGCCGCCACCACGAGCTCACATAGAAAGGAAGTGCACGGCGAACCAGCTCTCCCTGCTCGCGCAGTGACCCGAACATGCGCGTCGCACGAATCCCTGACACGGAAGGGGCAGCCGGCGACGGAACTTCAGACTGTGTCGCGATCGGCTCCGACATCGCTTCGATGTAGACCGACTCGAGACTCGTCTGCTCCTCTTCGAGCTCGTGAAACGGGGCATCGTGGTCGGCGAGACGGCTCTGCAGCTGCGCAGCGAATTCGGCGCGATCGCGAGTTGACGTATTCCACGGGAGCGAGTACGTCAGGCGCCGGTCTTCGAGCCGGTGATCGAGCGCGTGCTCGCGCAACCACGCTTCCAGGGACTCCGAGTCCGATGGCTTCGCAGCCAGCTGTGCTGCAAAACGCCGCCCCGTGGTGGATTCCCGGCGAAGCTCGTCGAGTGTGCCTGTCGTGACGATGACGCCGCGCCGCATGATGGCGATGCGATCCGCCATGAGCTCGCCCTCACCCAGCACGTGAGTCGTGACGATGAGTGCCGCGCCCCGAGTCCGCTGCTCGCCCAGGTAGTGCCGCATGTCTGCAGCAGCCACCGGATCAAGTCCTGCGGTTGGCTCGTCGCAGAAAATCCAGTCCGGCTCGTGAAGGGTGGCCCTGATGAGCGCCACCTTTTGCGCCATGCCGCGCGAGTACGCGGCGAGCAAAGTGTCGGCTCGATCGGACAGTTCGAATCGTTCGAGCAGCGTCGCGATGCGCTCGCGCCGCACCTTCTCGGGAACTCCGTAGAGGTATCCGAAGCGATCGAGATACTCGGATGCGGTGTTGCGCCCATACAGTCGCGCCTGGTCGGGCACCACTCCAAGCCGCGAGCGAACCTCGTCGAGCTTCGCCGGCAGGCGCAACCCGTCCAGCTCAATCAACCCCGCATCAGGACGGAGGATGCCGCCGAGACAGCGAAGAGTCGTGGACTTGCCCGCGCCGTTCTGTCCGAGCAGGACCAGGATCTCGCCGCGTTCGACGCGGAGGTCGACGCCATCGACGGCGCGCACGTCGCCGAAACTCTTACGAAGGCCCTCGACCCGGATCACTGGGGGTCGGAGTTTACCGCGCTAATCCTTCTGCGGCTGCACTTCAGGGTGCCGGCGGACAAATAGCCGGACGAGCGGAGGCGCCTGGTAGGGCTCGTCGACCTTGGGCACGTCCGGCTCAGGTTCGGCGGATGCGTGGTCGAGCATCTCGCCGATCACGTCTGGAAGCCCGCGGTGTTCGAGGGCTGCCTTCTTGCGGACGCGATCCCAGGCGGCAGTCTCGATGCTGATGCTCGCCTGGATGGTCGTCTTCACGGGTCTGAAACCCGATTCGAGTATATGCCCCGTCCGGTGAATCGGCGGTTTCACTTCAACGCGTCGACGAGCGGCGTCAGGCGGTCCTTGACATCGAAGTGGATCTTCTCTCGAGAGCCCGTGGCGTCGAGCCGCACAAACCGTTTCGGTTCCGCCGCTGCCAGCCTGTCGTACGCCTCCGCCACCTTGCGATGAAACTCGATCGACTCGCGCTCCATGCGGTCCGGCGCCTTTCCGGCGCTCACGTGACGTTCGAGCCCTTTCTCCACCGGTCCTTCCAGGAGGAACGTGACGTCCGGGCGGGGAAAGGTGGGCGGCCAGCTCGTCGGGACGCCCCGAGCCCCACCCTGGTAGGCGAGAGTCGAGTCGTGGTACCGATCCGCGATCACGATCTGGCCCGCCGCCAGCGCGGGCGCGATCACCTCGCCGATGAGCTGGCGGCGAGCCGCCATGAACAGGTACATCTCCGCCTCCGCGTCGAGGACGAGCCCCGCGTAAAGAACGACCTCGCGGATGCGCTCGCCCAGCTCGGTGCCGCCCGGCTCCCGGATAACAACAGGGTCGTGCGTGCTGAGCCACTCGCCCAGCATCTCGACCTGGGTCGTCTTGCCGGACCCCTCGGTGCCTTCGAAGGTGATGAAGAGGCCGCGACCCATACGCGCCGGAAGTTTAGGCGGGTTCTTCGGGGGATAGGGTGATTCGCAGGCGCCGCTGAGGCTCCTTGCCCATGCTGCGAGCGGAGAGCTCGTTCTCGGCCACGAGCTGGTGCTGAAGCCGCCTCAGATAGGCGTTCTGAGGCGAGATCTCAACCGGGCGGAGTGTTGTCTTCACGGTTTTGATGGCGGCCGCGGCCTCGGCCAGCGCGCGGGTCGTCCCCTCGTCATGCCGGTCGACGCCGTAAATCCGCGTCAGGGCGTCGCGCACCTGGGAGACGGAGTTGCTTTTCAGGATGTGAATCGGCAGGCCCCGGCTCTCGGCCTGCCGGAGGCTGTCCGGCCGCCGGCGGTAGTGGTTCTTCAAGGTCAGGACTGCACCGGCTCCGTCGAGGTTGCCGAGCACCCTCACCGGCAGCTCCAGCTCTTTGATCGTCTGCTCGACGTGGTGGCGGCTCACGCCGTAGGGAAAGATGCCGAGCGGCTTGTTCGGCGACGGCGGCGCGGCAGCGGGTTCTGGCGTCAAGAGGACCGGTGCATCCACGTTGGAGATGAGCCGACCCTCTCGCGTGCGCATGCGGATCTTCGGCGTAAGCAGCGGCCCGCGCAGCGCAGTGTCGACCACGTCCGCCAGCGGCATGTGGATGGCGACACGGTCGCGGTCCTGAATCTCGACCAGCACGTCGAAGGTGGGCGGAGCCTTGCGCTCCAGCACGGACTTCTGTGTGCCTCGCCGGCGCGCCTCCTCATCGGAAAGGGTCACGCTCTGGATGCCGCCCAGGAGGTCGTTGAGCGTCGGGTTGACCAGGAGGTTCTCGAGTGTCTGGCCGTGTGCGGTGGCGATGAGCTGCACGCCACGCTCGGCGATGGTGCGAGCGGCGGCGGCCTCGAGCTCAGTCCCGATCTCGTCGATGACGATCACCTCGGGCATATGGTTCTCGACTGCTTCGATCATCACGGCGTGCTGAAGCAATGGAGTCCGCACCTGCATGCGCCGGGCGCGACCGATGCCCGGGTGAGGAATGTCGCCATCACCGCCGATCTCGTTCGACGTGTCCACGATCACCACGCGTTTGCGAAGCTCGTCCGCAAGCAGGCGCGCGCACTCTCGCAACATCGTCGTCTTGCCGATGCCCGGGCGACCGAGCAGCAGGATGCTCTGGCCGCTGACGACGATGTCGCGGATGATCTCGCCGGTCCCGGTCACCGCGCGGCCGACGCGCATCGTCAGACCCGTGATGCGGCCTGATCGGTTGCGGATGGCTGAAACCCGATGGAGCGTGCGCTCGATGCCGGCCCGGTTGTCGTCGCCAAACTGCCCGACGTTGTTGGCGACGTGCTCGAGGTCGGAGCCTGACACGGGGTGGTCGGCGAGCAGCACCTCGCGTCCAGGGACGCGAGCCTCCGGTTCACGGCCGAGGTCGAGGACGATCTCGAGCAGCTCGCCCGGATCGGTGCGTTCGTGCAGGGCGCGGGCGAGGTCGGTGGGCAGCGCGCGGGCAAGGAGCTCGATCTCCTCGTCCCAGCGCCCACTCTGCACGCGACCGGCTGAGCTGCCTACCCGCTTGATTGGTTGGGCTGTCATCCGAACGACGGCACCAGTCCTTTCTCGCGCACCGGCACGCGGACGGCAAGCTCTTTGACGAGGAGCAGCTGCGTCAACAACATGCTGAACCCACGCCCGCGCAGGGCGTCGATCATGTGCGAATCATAGTGTCGCAAGCTCGACCAGGCCGGCGCCTCGGAGCCCTTCAGGAGCGAGAGGCCGAAGTCGGCGAGCTCTCCCGGAAGCGGTCCTTCGGGAAGCGCCATGAAATTGAGCGTGTCGGGTCGCGCGCCGGTGCTCCGTTCCGCCTTGACCCACCCGACCGCCTCCACGCGATCGACCACATACTCCTGCTTGTCCGAACCACGCGCGGCGAGCCTGCCGCTCCACTCGCCGCCGTGAAGCGCCCTCCACTCGCGGTAGGTCGGGGCTTCGAGCTGGGAGACCCCTTGCGGCGTCACCTTCCGGTAGAGCTGGTACAGCAGGCGGTTGTCTCCGCGCTTGACCGGCCGCACTCCGTCGGGAAACGACTCTGAGCGCATCACCGGCTGGTCAGCGTAGACGACCACTTCTGTCGCGTACTGGCGGAACCCACGCAGCCGGAAGGCCGGGAGCAGCGGGTCGCGCTCGGGCAGGCGGACGAAAAGGCGCAGCGCGCCCTTCTCGAGCGCCTGGTTGGAAAGGTGCTCCACCAGCGCGGTGGCCACCTCATCGGATTCGGCTTCGTCAGCCACCTGCAGGTTCAGGACCTGGAGCACCCGCGCGCCTCTCAGGTCGAGGCCCAGCGGCTGGCCTGACGCCTGGATGAAGCCGATCACCTTCCCGTTCTCTTCGGCGACGTAGATCAGCGTCTCCTGTGAGAGGGGCAGGAACGCGGACAGCGTGGAGCTGAGCAGCGACCACAGGCGAGCCGCCGGCGGCTCCGCCTCGCTCAGCCGAACGTCGGCGGAGCGGTGCATCTCCTCGATGCTGGCGAGGTCCAGCAGGCCGGCCGCGCGCACCTTCACGAGCGTTCCCCCGCGAGGCGAACGAACTCACGATGCAGGCGCAGGTCGTCGGTGAGCTCTGGGTGAAAGCAGAGCGCGACGATGCGTCCCTGCCGGACGGCGACAGCGTGCCCGTCGTGTTGTGCGATCACCTCGACCGAACCGGTGGACTCGACGAGCGGCGCTCGGATGAAGACGCCGGGAAATGACTTTCCACCTAGCTCTTTAAGGTCCAGCGCGGCTTCAAAGCTGTCGACCTGACGGCCGTACCCGTTGCGCCGGACACCGATGTCGAGCAGCCCAAGGCCGTGCTGGTCGGTCATGCCGTCGACCACATCGCGGGCAAGCACGATCATGCCGGCACAGGTCGCGAGCGTCGCAAGCCCGCCTGAGATCGCCTCCCGCAGCGGCTCGAGCAGCCCGGTGCGCTCCAGCAGCATGGTCATCGTCGTGCTCTCCCCTCCGGGCAGCACGATGCCATCGAGGCCGTCGAGGTCTTCGCGCGTCCGAACGAGGCGCGTGCTCGCACCGCTCTTCTCGAGGGCAGCGATGTGCTCTGCAAATGCACCCTGCATCGCGAGGACCCCGATGAGAGGTGGTTTGCCCACTTGCCGAGTAGTGCGCCCTGCGCGCGCCCGGCGGCGAGCGGAGCTACCAGCCTCGGGCAGAGAGGAGCTCATCCTTGGGGATGGCCGGGATCTCGAGACCGTGCATCGCCTTCCCCAGTCCCGTGGAAACTTCGGCCAGGATCTCAGGCTTGTCGTGGTACGTGGTGGCCGCGACGATCGCCTTGGCACGCTTCAAAGGGTCCTCAGACTTGAAGATGCCCGACCCGACGAAGACGCCGTCGACGCCGAGCTGCATCATCAGCGCCGCGTCTGCGGGCGTCGCGATGCCGCCCGCAGCAAAGTTGACCACCGGCAGGCGTCCGAGCCTCTGGCACTCGACGAGAACTTCCACCGGCGCGCCGATCTGCTTGGCTTCGCGGACCAGCTCGGCACGGTTCATGCCCTGCAGCTTGCGGATGCCGGCGTTGACGGCTCGTGCGTGGCGGACGGCCTCGACCACGTTGCCGGTGCCGGCTTCGCCCTTGGTGCGGATCATCGCCGCGCCTTCCGCGATCCGGCGAGCCGCCTCACCCAGGTCACGACAGCCGCAGACGAACGGAACCTTGAAGGGGTGCTTGTCGATGTGGTTTTCCTCGTCGGCGGGAGTCAGGACCTCTGATTCGTCGATGTAGTCGATGCCCAGCGCCTCGAGGATCTGCGCCTCGACGAAGTGGCCGATCCGGCATTTCGCCATGACCGGGATGGTCACGGCTTCCATGATCGAGCGGATCAGCTCGGGGTCGGACATGCGGGCCACGCCGCCTTCCTTGCGGATGTCGGCGGGCACGCGCTCGAGGGCCATCACCGCGCACGCGCCTGCCTCTTGCGCGATGCGGGCGTGCTCGGCGGTGACGACGTCCATGATGACGCCGCCCTTCAGCATCTGGGCGAGCCCGGCCTTGACCTTGAAAGATCCCTTCACCGAGCCGTTTCCATTACGCGCACCATTGCGTTCGGCCACGTTCGGAATTCTACGCCGGGGCTCCGGAACGTCCGTCGATCCGGAGGCCTTAAAACCCGCCGGAGCCGGCACTCGCTGGCTTTGTGATTACCCGAAAGGCGCGCGAGCCGGCACTCGCGTCTCTCAACGCTCCTAAAGCCTCCCGGCGCAGCCGCGACTCCCTCTTCCCAGTACCTTTGTCCTAACCCGCGCTTTTTAGAGCCTCTCCAGGACCAGCGTGCGCTTGGAGGCGTACTCGCCGTCGGAGAGGACGCCGTCTCGGTGGAGCCGGGTGAGCATGTCCATCTCCTCGAGCACGTCGAGCAGAGGGGCCATGGTCCGCCGCGCCAGGTAGGCCTCGGAGGCGGTGCCGGCATCCTCGCCGCGCGCGTCGAACTCGCGGATGAAAAAGAGCGCTTTCACCGCGGAGAACGGGATCCCGAGCTTGCGAATCGGGCTGTCCGACTGCTCGGCGTGCAGATGCAGCACGACGCCGTAGCGATGCCTTTCGAGCGTGCCGTCGAGGTGGCCGCGCAGCACCTCGCCGTCGAGGAACCTGATCGCGACCTTTCGGGTCGGGGTCTCGGAGGCGAGCTCCTGGTCGCGCGGAAGCTCCACCCACTTGACGGCGGTCAGCGGGATCCAGGCCGTCTCGTTGTTCTCCAGGCCACCGGCGTCGTCGACTTCGACCAGGAAGTCGGGTTCGTCGAAATCAAGATCCCGAGCCACCCCTTCCAGGGTTTCGTCGTCGAAAAAGCGCACGACTACCTTCATGTCACACCTACTCTACTAACCCTCATGCCTCCACACTCCTGCGCGCGCGCCGCCTTCCGATGCGGCGGGCGCATTTCATGCACACCGCGAGGTGCTTGCGGACGGCTTCGGCCTGAGTTCGCCGAAGCTTGCCGGCCAGGTACGGGGCCAGCAGCGGTACCGCCTCGTCGTGACTGAGCTCTCCCTCGCCTTCGGCGGCGATGTACTCCTCTTTGAACCGTAGCCTGGCGCGGTAGAGCAGGGTCTCGACTGCGCTCTCCGACATCTTGAGCGTGCGGGCGATCTGCCGGTAGCTCAGGTCCTGCAGCTCGCGAAGCGTGAGCACCAGGCGGTACTTCTCAGGCAGGCGCTGCGCGACCGCCCACACCTGGCGGCGCATCTCGTTTGACTCCTGGACGAGCACCGGGTCGAAGCTCTTGCTGGTGGAGGGCAGGTTGGCGAGGAGCTCCCCCGCTTCCTCCTCGACCCCGTCGTCGGCGCGCAGGTCGCGCTGGCGGCGCCGAAGCTCATCGAAGCAGAGATTGCGAGCCACGGTGTGGACCCAGCCGCCGAAGTTGAACGAGTCGTCGACCCGGTCCATCATCCGCAGCGCCTTCATGAACGTCTCCTGGGCGATGTCTTCAGCCAGCAGCGCGTCGCCCAACTTGCGGCGGACCAACCGATAGATGGACGCGACGTATCTCCGGTGAAGCTCCTCGAACGCATGGATGTCACCGTTGCGGTAAGCCTTGACGAGGTCGACGTCCGAAGGTTCGAGTCCCTCTTTGGTCGGCGGCTCTTTTTCGTCTATTCCCAACCGCGTTCCTGGCAAGCCCGAACCGTGGCGCGGGTCAGCATTTGCCCGGCATCTCGCATGAGCTGCTGCAGATTGTCACCTTCTTCATCGAGCGTCACGACATTCGTGACGCCCAGGCCTCTCAACGCCTCCCAGCCGGGTCGTTTGCTTCCGGCGATCAGGAGAACCGGGATTCTAGCCTTTTTGGCGCGTTTTGCGACCTCACCAGGCGCTTTGCCGTAAGCGGTCTGTTCGTCGGCCTGCCCTTCGCCGGTGATCACCAGGTCGGCGTCCTGGAGCTGCGCGTCGAAACCGCTGGCCTCGACCACCAGCGGCGCACCGGGTACCAGACGTGCATCGAGGAAGGCGATCATGCCTGCGCCGGCGCCCCCGGCGGCGCCCGCACCGGGCAGGTCGGTAACGCGTTTGCCGAGGTCGCGCTCGATCACTGCGGCGAGCCTGGCCAGCGCGGCGTCGAGCTCGCGGACCGCCTGGACGTCGGCGCCCTTCTGCGGCCCGTAGACGGCGCTGGCCCCACGCGGTCCCGTGAGCGGGTTGTCCACATCGCATGCGACTTTGACCCCGACCGACGCCCACCACGAATCGCGAGCGCGTTCGATGTGGTCCAGGTGAATCAGCGCCGCTCCACCGCGCGGGAGATCACGACCCGCCGCGTCAAGGAGGCGGTAGCCCAGCGCCTGGGCCATCCCGGCGCCGCCATCGTTCGTGGCCGAACCGCCAATCCCCGCGATGACCGAGCTGACCCCCGTCTTGCGTACCTCTTCCAGAAGCTGCCCGAAACCGTAGGTCGACGCCCTGCGAGGGTCTTGCCGAACCGGGGAGATCAGGGCCAGCCCGCTGGAGGAGGCAAGCTCGACGACGCCGGTGCGCCCGCGGTCGATCAGCCCGTAGGTCGCCGCGACCGGGTCGCCCAACGGGCCTTCGACCTCGACCGTATGAAAGGTGCCGTCGTGCGCCGACACGAGCGCCTCCGCGGTTCCATCGCCTCCGTCTGCGACCGGGACCTCGACGATGTCAGCGTTTGGGAACACCTCGCGCACGCCGCGTGCGATTGCAGCCGCGGCTTGAGATGCGGAGAGTGATCCTTTGAACGCGTTGGGCGCGACGACCACTTTCACCGGCTGTTTCCGCGCGGAAAGGACCTATGTCGGTGCCGCGGTACCCGCTTTCCGCGCGGAAAGCTCGAGACCCACACCAACGACTAATAGACGGGGATCGTCCAGTCCTTGAATTTCGGCGCGTCGCCGCGGACAGCGCCGAAGTAGATGTTCTGCAGCTCCTGGGTGAACTCGCCGACCTTTCCGTTTCCGACCGGGCGGCGGTCGACCTCGACCACCGGCGAGATCTGCGCGCCGGTGCCGCACAGCAGCAGCTCCTCACACGTGTACAGCTCGGTGCGGTCGATCGAGCGCTCGAGCACGGGCAGGCCGAGCTCTTCCTTTATCAGGTTCATGATCAGCGTCCGCGTCACGCCTTCGAGGATGTCGTCTGTGACGGGAGGGGTGACGAATGCGCCATCCCTGAACATGAACAGGTTCTCCGCCGATCCCTCGGAAACGTGCCCGTCGACGGTTAGCACTATCGCCTCGTCAAAGCCCGCTTCGACAGCCTCCGACTTGGCCAGAGCTGACTGCGCGTAAGAGCCCGTGATCTTCGCGCGCGCGGGCAGCGACTGGTCGGGAACTCGCCGCCACGTGCTGACCATGCAGCGAATGCCGTCGTCGATCTCGACGTAGTTGCCGAACGGGACTGCGTAGATGAAGAAGCTGTGGTTGAGGTTGTGCAGGCGAACGCCGATCTCCTCGCTCGAGGTGTAGAGCAGAGGCCGTATGTAGACGTCCGACTTGAACTCGTTGCGGCGGAGAAGATCAAGCGTGAAGTTGACCAGCTCCTCTGTCGAGTGCGGAAGGGTCATGCGCATGACGTTGGCCGAACGGCGCATGCGCTCGTAATGCGCCGCGCCCTGAAGCAGATAGAGCTGCTCTTTCTTCTGGTTCCAGTACGCGCGAATGCCTTCGAACACGCCCGTGCCGTAGTGCAGCGCGTGTGTCATCAGGCCCAGCCTGACGTCGTGGTAGCGCGCGAACTCTCCCTCGTGGAAGACCCACGTGTTGGGGTGAACGGGCGGCTTTTTGGCCGCGGTTTTGGACTTCGCTTCCACACTCATCTCGGTCTAAGTGTATGCCGCGCCACTTGAGGGAACTGCACGGCGCGCCCGGCTTCTGTTATGAATCCGGACTGTGAGCCTCTACGGCATCATCGCCGACCTCCGACGGGAGCATCCGACCGCTGCCAGTACCCAGACGCTCGACATGGTCGTCGCCGAGCTCGGACACACTCGCGACAACCTGAAAGAGGCTGTCGCAAACCTGAGCGACAAATCCCTTCCCCCCGGCGGCAAACCGGTGCTCGAGGAGCTCGTCGAGCGGGCGAAGCAGGAAGGCGTATACGACCTCGATTACGGTCCTGACCCTTACGACACCATCCCAGAGCCTCTCGACGAAGGGACGTTGGGCATCGGCGCCCTGCTCGCGCTGTCCTCCTTGATCGGAGTCGCACTGGCGGTGGCTGCAGTTGTGGTCGGGATGAACGCAATCCTCAGCACGAGTAGTGGCTGAGTTCTCCTTCGACGTCGTCTCAGAGTTCGACTCTGCCGAGCTGACCAACGCGCTCGACCAGGCCCGCCGCGAGGTCGGCACGCGCTACGACTTCAAGGACACGGCGACGATCTACGACCACCAGGAGAGCAAGATCTTGATCGAGTCGGCCAGCGAGGAGAGGGCGAAGGCGGCCCTTCAGGTCCTCCGTGAGAAGGGCGCCCGGCGGCAGCTTTCACCCAAGCTCTTCAAAGCCGGCGACCCGAAAACAGTCGGCAAGGGTCGCGGCCAGATCGAGATTCAGCTCAACGCCGGCATCACCGACGACATCGCGCGGGACCTGCGCAAACGGATCCAGAACGTCACCCCCAAGGTGCAGGTCCGCATCCAGGGCGACCAGCTGAGGGTCGTCGGCAAGGACAAGGACACGCTCCAGGTCGTGATCAAGGCGCTTCGCGAAGCCGAGGACATACCGGTCCCCCTGCAATTCACGAACTACAGGTAAGCCGGCACCCGTTCCTGCCTCATATTCACAAACGTGGTAGTCATCCCGGCCATCGACATCCTCGGCGGGCGTTGCGTGCGACTGGTGCGTGGTGACTTCGATCACCCGAAGGTGTACTCGGATGACCCGGCCGAGGTCGCTGCGGAGTTTGCCGGCGCGGGGGCAGAGCGAATCCACGTGGTCGACCTCGACGCCGCGCGCGGTCATGGAGGCGACAACAAGAGCCTGATCCAGTCGATCGTGCGAGGCCGGGACATCAAGATCCAGGTGGCCGGAGGCATCCGCACCGCAGAGACCGTGGACGCGTGGATGGCCGCCGGCGCTCACGCGGTCGTCATGGGCACGGCTGCGGTGCGCGACCCGCGCCTTCTCGAACGATGCGCGCGCCGTCATCCCGGGAAGGTGCTGGCCGCACTCGACGTACGCAACGACCAGGCCGCGGTGAGCGGCTGGACCGAGACTGAGCCGGTGATGATCGGCTCCCTGCTCGGCAGGTGGGACAAGCTGCCGCTCGCCGGCGTCGTCCTGACCTCGATCGACAAGGACGGCACGCTGGGAGGCCCGGATCTCAAGACGCTGGCCAGGGCGCGCGCCATGACCAGCCTGACGCTGCAGTACTCAGGCGGCGTCACCTCGCTCGAGGACATCGCGAAGGTGGCGACGGCCGGAGCGCAGGCCGTGATCCTCGGCAAGGCTCTCTATGAGGGGCGCATCACCCTGGAGCAGGCTCTCGCGACGTGAAGCGAGGCTGGGTCCTGCTCGTGGCGGCTCTGGTCGCCGTCGCCTGCGCCGGGCGCGAAACGCCCGACGACCAGGCGCTCCACCAGGACATCGTCAACGCCGCCAACGGAGCCGAGGTGACATTTGACGCCACCGTATCGAACGACCCCGTGGAGTCCGGCGGGCACGAAAGGTTCGAGGTCAAGGTCCCGACTGGCGAGATGCTCGAGGTCGACCACAACACCACCCTTGCGCCGGCGGTCCCAGCCCACGCTGGCGACCACGTGGTGATACACGGCCGGCTCTTCATCGACCCCGGCCCGCGGATCGGCGTTCACTGCACGCACGCTCACACGTCGAGCGGCTGCCCCAGCCCGGGCTGGATCATGCTCGGCGACAACTACTACGAGTGAGAATGAGAGTTAGGCCTAGTACACCTAGGGCTTAGGTTTTCGCGCGACCATCCAGGTGGTGGCCTGAGCCACCGGACGGACCACGATCTCGTCGATGTCCACGTGGGGAGGCCGCGTGACGGCGAAGATGACGCAGTCGGCGATGTCTTCCGCCGACAGCGGCTTCAACCCCTCGTAAACGGCCTTCGCGGCCTTCCGGTCGCCGTGGAACCTCACCACGCTGAACTCGGTCTCCACGAGTCCAGGGGCGATCTCCGTGACGCGGATCGGTTCTCCGTTCAGCTCGAGGCGAAGGGTGCGCGTGATCGCCCGCACCGCGTGCTTGGCGGCCGTGTAGCCCGCGCCGCCTTTGTAGGTCTCGAAGCCTGCGATCGATCCGATGTTGACCACGTGTCCATGTTTCGCCTTGCGCAAAAGCGGGATGCAGGCTCGCGTCATCCACATCAGGCCGAGGACGTTGACCTCCCACATTCCGATCCAGTCCTCGTCCACGGCCTTTTCGATCGGCGCCAACCCAAGTGCGCCGCCCGCGTTGTTGACGAGCACGTCGATGCGGCCGAACTTCGCCGAAACCTCGCGCACAAACGCATCGACGCTCTTCTTGTCGGTCACGTCGAGCGCCATCGCCACGCCTTCCTCGCCCGCAACACGCTTGAGGCGGTCGACCCGGCGCGCTCCGACCACGATCTGGAAGCCGCGCCGCCCAAGCGCGACCGCAGTCGCTGCGCCGATGCCAGATGAAGCCCCTGTGATGACCGCGACCGGTGTGGATTTGCGCAGCTCCCCGACTCCTATTAACAAGACGACAGAGGTGCCGTCAAAGCGTACGCTAGGGAAAATGCTGGAGGTCCTCGTGGCGTTGGTCGTCGGCCTCCTGCTGCTGGCCGGGGTGCTGGTCATGCTTGGCCCGAATCTCGCCGGCACGATCCGACGCCTGCGTTCTCTTCGCCCCGCCCGGGTTCCCGCAGTTTTTCAGAACCGGCAGCCCGAGGTCGCGGCGCCAGGCCTGAATCCCAAGACCCAGCGCGTCGTCGTGGCCGCGGCTCGCCTCTCGAACTGGCTGCGGGCGCATGGTCACGACGATCTTTCTCGCGAGCTTCGCGGCAGCGCCGCACGGATGACCACCAACGAGCCGGTCGCGCTCTACGCCCTGCAGTCGGTGCTCCGCAAGGTGCGCGGGCTCGAGGCCGAAGGGAGCTCAGAGGAGCGGTTGAAGGCTCTGTCGAACGAACTCCGGACGGCGGTTCAGGATCGCTTCGAGCAGCTCGAGCTGCTGCCCTTCAAGCGACCCTAGAGATTTAGCATTCCCGGCCGGCAGAGCCACGGCCCTTACCGGGCGCCGGTCGCTTCTTTCCTTCAGCTTTCCGCTCGAAGACGAGGTCGCCGAAAGTGACCGTCGGCTCCTCGGGCTGAAACGCATCAGCCCGCTCGTTGTAGTCCTTGAAGCCCGGATCTTCGTCGTGCTCATGATGCGCGTGCTCGTCAGCAGTGACGACGTGAAGCACGTAGTCCTGGATGCCGTCTGATTGCAGGGCGCTGTAGCGGCAGCGGATGAGCCGCGCCTCAACGAATCGCCTGCGCGCCGTGTAATCCTCCCAACGCTTGAGCTCATCTCGCTCGAAGAGCTGCTCGAACTCTCTGGCGCGGTCGGCGGCAATGTGCAGCACGATGGTCGTGTACTCGCGGGGCATTGCGCCGAGGCCCTCCTCTACAAACGTCCCTAGATAGGGTCCCTGCGGAGGCTTTCGGGACTCATCGCCGCCGGCAGCGTCTGTTCTGACGGACCGGTCAGGCAAAACTCCGGTGGCGGTCCCAGGACCATCATCCTGCGCCACAGCGTGAGCTCAGCTCGATCAGTCCACGGCTTGAGCCGCGCGTACAGCTCGGGATACGTCATTCCGGCAGGCTTGGAGAACCGGATCTCGAATCCGGGCTCATTGCGCGCGCGTCCCGAGACGAGCGCCAGGAGCTTGCCGGCTCCGTCGGCCGACATGTGCGCGACTGCATCGTGGTCCGTTGATCTCGCGCCGTTGACTGCGGCCTCGTTCAGCTGATCCAGGGCCGCCGAGCTCTCGACGAGATACCAATCGGCGTAGCCCCCGCCGACGCGATAGGTGCTGGAGCTGACGAATCCGGACAGCGGTCCCGCGGCAAGTGAGGCGTGGAATTTTTGCAGCGCCGCCTCATAGGCCGGCGTTTCGACCCCAGAGGCGGGGCGATGAAAGAACACGTAAGCCAGCAACCTATCCCTTTTGTTTCGGGCCTTTGCCCGATTCCACGTACTTCTTCAAGGCTTCCATGTTTTTGCGGATGCCAGTTGCGTACTGGCCTGCGAGCAGGCCGCCCGCGAAACGCAGCAAACCTCCGAGCTCGTAATCCATCTCGTACACGACGTGCGTGCCCCCATCTTTGTTTTCGGAATACGTGTAGGACCACGTGCCCTTCAGCGGGCCGCGCATGAACTTGCCGGCGCACCGCTTCGGTTTCAGATAAACGGTCTGCTCCACCTCGAGAGTCTCCTTCAGGCCTCCGGGAAGGTCTAGGTGGTAGCGGTAGCGCGTGCCCTTGCCGGGGGGCCCGTCGTCGAGCTTTTCGATCTCGGCCACGTTCGAGGACCACCTGGGTGCGTGAACCGCGTCCTCCTGGACCACCGCCCAGACGCGTGAGGCGGGGGCCTGGATGTCGACCGTCTCCCTCAGTTTCGCCACCCTGCGATGATCCCACCAAGTGGCGGACGTCGTACCCCCGCGGATGCTTGGCGCGCTGCGATATCGAAACTTCCGCCTCTACCTGTCCGGCCAGATCATCTCCACGGTCGGGACCTGGATGCAGAGCGTCGCGATGCCGTGGCTCGCCCTGCAGCTGACCCACAGCGGTCTTCTCGTCGGACTGGTGCTGGCCGCACAGTTCCTGCCGGTCCTGGTGGGTGGACCCCTCGGTGGAGTGGTCGCCGATCGCTACCGTAAGCGAAGCGTTCTGGTCGCGACGCAGGCGCTGTTCATGGTCCCGTCCTTCGCATTGTTCACGGTCAGCGCGACCGGTCACGCCGCGTACTGGATGGTCATCGTCGCCGCATTCGCCACGGGCACCATCAACCTCTTCGACCTCCCCGCACGCCAGTCGTTCGTCATCGAGATGGTCGGCCGCCACGACCTGATGAACGCAATCGCCCTCAACTCATCGGTCTTCAACGCCTCGGCTGTGATCGGACCGGCGATCGCTGGTCTCGTGATCGCAGCCGTGGGCATCCCGATCTGCTTCCTTGCCAACTCGCTCAGCTATGTGGCCGCCATCGTGGCGCTGCTGTTGATGCGCCACCTGCCCAGCGTCGTGCCACAGCACCAGAACCTGTCATTCCTGCCGCGGCTCGCCGAAGGCGTGTCCTACGCGCGGCACGAGCCCGTCGTCGGGATGCTGCTTCTGGCTGTCGCCGTCTTTTCGCTGTTTGCCATGAACCGGTTGACGCTCATCCCTCTTTTCGCCGACCAGGTGCTGCGCGTCGGAGCTCAGGGCTTCGGCCTGCTGCTGGGGTCGATGGGATTGGGTTCCGTTTTCGGCGCGTTGACGCTCGCGTTCTTTCCGAAGTTCGGCGCGGACCCGAGGCGCCAGCTCTGGATGGCGGTCATCTGGGTCGGCGCGCTGCTCGAGTTCTCCATTTCGCGTGTATTTGTGCTCTCGTTGGCCGTGCTGTTCGTCGCCGGCTACTGCCAGATCTCGTTTGTCGCGACCGCTAACAGCCGGATCCAGACGATCACGCCCGATCATCTGCGCGGGCGCGTGATGTCGCTCTATGCGCAGGCGCTGATCGGGGTCGGCCCGCTGGGCGCGATCCAGGCCGGAGCCCTCGCCACACGATTCGGCGCTCCGTTTGCGATGGCGGTCGGCGCGGTCATCGCGGGCGCGGTCATCCTCGGGATCTGGCTCGTCCGGCCGGAGGTGTTCGCTCCGGTCAGCGGCGCTCGCGCCGAATCAATCCCCGGCCCGGATGCCACGATTCGACCACCAGGTGATCCGCCGGCCGGCCCACTCGAATCAGCACCACCTCGGTGATGTCGATTCGGAATTTCTTGAACTCCTTCTCGGGCACCTCGATCGCTCGCCCGGCGATCTTGGCGTCGCCCGTCCACGAGGCCGGATCGTCTGCCGGAGGGTCCTCACTGGCGCTGTGAAAGGCCACCCGCGCGTCGCGCTGCAGGTCGCCGAACTTGACCGACGCTGGCATCATCCCGACAAACACCTCCCGATTGGAAAACTCCATCTCGATGCCGCTGATGCGGGGTGATCCGTCGCGACGTAGTGTGGCCATTGTCTTGTGCTTGTGCGCGTCGAACACGCCACGGACCTTCTTGGCAAAGTCCGGCTCCGCGGCTTCTATCTCCGCCCAGGACGACACTCAGCCGAGCCAGACCTCGAGCGCGGCCGCGACGGCAAGGCCTGGCACGAGCCAGCGCAGCGCGCGCACGTAGTCGGCCAGCGCGAGCAGGACTCGCGCGCTCCATCCACCACGCGGGTCCATGTGGATCGCGGCGGCTCCGATCTGGATCGCAAGTCCGCCGGCGACGATCGCGATGGGCACCTCGACCAACCCGTTCGGAACGATCCCGCTCAACGCGATCGTCCATGACGAAAAGGCGGCGGCGAAGCCGACCAGGAAACCGGGCGCGAAGGTCAGGGCGAAGCCGCTGAGGCCCGCCGTGATCACGGCGAGCAGGCCGACCAGCGCGAAAGCGAGGAGGTTGTGGCCGAAGATGGCGGCGAACTCCTCCAGCCGGCTGCCCCCGCCCGCCGCGCTGATGAGGTTGGTGAGGACGGGCCTGACCACCTCTGCCGGGATCGCGCTCGTGACACCGGCGAGGTAGCCGGCGCCGATCCCGATCGGAAATCCAGCGGCCGCGATGAGCATGGGCACGCGCCGCCTCCAGACCAGGCGCCCTATGCCGGGGCGGTTGTTGAAGCTCCATCGCACCGCGGCGCCGGCGCGGTGCAGCGGGTTGCGCAGTCCGACCTCGCGCGCGAGAAGCGCCTCGCGAGAGAAACCGTTGAACCCCATGCGGAGGAGCAGGACGGCGAGCACGATCATGATCAGAGCAAAGCCCCAGAGGTACTCGGGACGGCCGAGCAGGATGAGGGCGGCCTCGACCTGGAGGACGACCGACATCGGCAGGATGATGAATGAGGCCATCACGTTGGCAGCGCGCATCGAACGCGCGTTGAGGCTGACGATCACAGCCCCGGAGACCATCGCAGCGACCTGGCAGATGGTCGACAGTGCCAGCGCGACGAGGATGTCGAGCGGGAAGTAACCGAGGCCCGGGAAGACGATCAGGCAGTAGACGAGCAGACCGCCGTAGCACAGCGTCAGCGACACGGCGAGCACCGCGACGACCTTGCCCGCGAAGATCTCAGCTTCCTTCAGCGGTGTGGAGAGAAGAACCTCCAGCGTCGCGCGCTCTCTCTCGCCCACGAACGCCTCGAGGGCCAGAACCAGCGAGAAGCTCGCGGGAATGAAGACGACGAAGAATGCACCCACCAGAGAAAGGCGGTTGACAACCGCGGTCCCGCCGCCGAAGTAGGCGAGGCCGCGGATACCGGCTGCCGAGCCGATCGGCACCGCAAGCGTGAGGGCGACCATCGCCGCGAGCAGCCGCAGCTCGCTGATCGCGTCCCGCAGGTCGCGCTTCGCTACAAGCGCCGCCCGAGAGATGAAGCGGGAGGTGGCAACCCTATCTTTGGAGCCCATGCGGCCCGATCCGGGCGTCACGGGTCCCGGCCCTTCGTCGTCACGCATCTTTAGATGCGCTCCTCCTTGGGCCACCCGTTCCTTCGGCTCGGACCACCTGGATCTCCAAATCTTCGGGCTGGCACTCCCGCTCCATCTCTACGCCGATCGAGACTCGGCCAGCTCATTGTGGTTCCCGACGATCGCGAGGTAGATGTCCTGCAGCGTCGGCGTCTCCCGCATCTCGATCTGCGTCTTCAAGCCGGAGCGCCGGCGGAGCTCCGCGAGCTCACCGATGTCGAGCGCGAACCCGCCGGACATGATGCCGATCTGCCCGGCGAGGTTCTCCGCCTCCTCCATGCTGTGCGTGCAGATCACCAGCGCGCAGCCATCCTTCTGGAGGCCTTTGAGATAGACCCACGCGCGCCGGGCGCTGTCCGGGTCAAGCGCGGACGTCGGCTCGTCCGCCAGGACCAGCCGTGGGCGGTGCAGCGTGGCGCGGATGAGCGCCACCTTCTGGCGCATGCCCTTGGAGAATGTGCCCAGCCATCGATCGCCCGCCTCGGCCAGCTCGAAGAGGTCGAGCAGCTCATTGATTCGCCGCTTTCGCACCGCGGGCTCGAGGTCGTAGATGGCCCCGAAATGATCCAGGTACGCGCGCGCCGACATCCGCTCATAGAGCCCTGGCACCTCAGGCATGAGGCCCACCTTCGCGCGAACGGCTGCCGGGTCCTCGGCAGAGTCGATGCCGTCGACAGTGACCGTGCCGGCGCTCGGCATCAGCACACCGGCCATGCAGCGCAGGGCGGTGGTCTTGCCTGCGCCGTTGCGACCAAGCAGCACCAGGCACCGGCCCTCGTCGACCCGAACGGTCAGGTCCCTGAGCGCGAGCACGTCGCCGTAGCGCTTGGCGAGGCCTACCACCTCAAGCACGCTACGGATTCTGACGCCAGGGGCGGAGTTTTCAGTCGCGCGGAAGGTAGCGAGGCAGGTCGGCGAGCGAGCTAAGTCCCCTGGACTCGAGAAAGGCGGCGATGCCGTCGTGGACCTCGGCGATCGCGCGCGGGTTGGCGAACGTGGCGGTGCCGACCTGGACCGCGGCGCAGCCGGCGACCATGAACTCGAGCGCGTCCTCCGCCCGCACGATGCCGCCGATGCCGATGACCGGGATCCTCACCGCGCGCGCCGCCTGGTGCGCGAGATGCACCGCGAGGGGGCGGATCGCTGGACCGGAGAGTCCTCCGGTCCGGAAGCTGAGCCGCGGTTTGTACTCATTCAGGTCGATCGACATGCCGACGAAGGTGTTGATCGCGCATAGCGCGTCAGCGCCGGCCGCCTCCACCGCACGCGCGATGACGCCGATGTCGCTGACCATCGGGGTGAGCTTCACCCAGACCGGCAGGCTCGTCCGCTTTCGCACGGCCTCCGTCACAGCAGCGGCCGCACGCGGGTCGTTGCCGAAGTAGAGCCCGCCCTGCTCGACGTTGGGACATGAGATGTTGATCTCGAAGCCGGCGACCCCCGACACGCCGTCCAGGCGTGCGGCAAGCTCTCCATACTCGGCCGCAGACTCGCCGTTGATGTTGACGAACACCGGGAAATCCCACCCAGCCCACCTGGGCGCGTAGTCGTGGATGATGGCCTCGACTCCGGGCCCCTGCAGCCCAATAGCGTTGAGCATCCCGCTGGGTGTTTCGGCGATTCGCGGCGGAGGGGTGCCATCGCGCGGCCGGATGAAGATGCCCTTCGAAACCATGCCGCCCATGGCCCGCCGCTCGAGCAACGGGACCTCTGTCCCGTAACCGAAAGTTCCAGACGCGGCAAGCACGGGCCCGCGCAGCTTTACGCCCCCAACGGAAACGGACATGTCCACGCTCAAGCAGTCACCGCGTACGACAGGTGGGACGGCAGCGACGGCCAGTCGATGTCCGCCGCACGGTAAACCGGGCCCTCCTTGCAGGCCCGGTCGAAGCCTCCACGCTTGAGGGGCACCGCGCAGCCGAGGCAGACACCCGTGCCGCAGCCCATGTAGGTCTCGACCGCGACCAGCGCATCGGGCCACCGGTCTGCGACCGCCGCCAGCATGCGGTTCGGCCCGCAAGCAAGCACGAGGTCGCAGTCGGGGGCGGCCGCGACCGCGGTGCCCGCGAAGCCTTTCGTTCCGTCGTCGGTCGCCCATATGACCACGTCTCCATTGGATTCAGTGCACAGCTCGTCGCTGCTGCGGGCGCCGTGGACCCAGGTCACGCGCATGCCCAGCGCCATCGCCTCTTGCGCGGCCAGCGGCATCGGCGCCACCCCGAGTCCCCCGCTGATCAGCACGACGCTTTTCGCTCCGGCGGCCGCCAGGTCGAAGCCGTGCCCCAGCGGCCCGAGGCAGCTCAAGCGGTCGCCGGCGCCCATCGTGAGCAGCTGGGAGGTGCCTTCTCCGACCGCCTTCAGGACGATCTCGATACGGTCGCCGTCGGCGCGGTAGACGGAGAACGGGCGCCGCAGCAAAGGACCGGGGGACCAGCCCAGGTTGACAAACTGGCCCGCCCGCACCGACGCTGCAATTTCGGGTGCATCGATCGAGATGACGAACATCTCGCGCGACACTTGGCGCTTGGCGACGACCGCCCCATCAAGCAGGAACACCTGCCCTCCATTCGCCGATCGTCCCCACCCCGGCTTCGCCGGACCTCCCCGCGAGCGGGGAGGTGACGTTACGCAGTGACACCTTGTCTCCATTCGTCGATTGTCCGAACTTCTGTCGGGTGTGAGGCGGCCACCGCCGATTCGAGCAGGGCCGTGGCCGTGTCGAGCGAGGTCAGGCACGGAATCCGCCGCTCGACGGCCGCGCGCCGGATCTCGAATCCGTCCTTGAAAACGGGCCCGCCCGCCTCGCCGGGCTCGGCGTAGATGTTCGACATGGTGTTGATGACGAGGTTGACCTGGCCCTGCGTGATGACGTCGAGCACGGTCGGCCCCTCCTCGCCGATCTTCGCCACCACGCGTGGCGAAAAGCCGGCCTGTCGCAGCGCCTTCGCCGTCCCCTCGGTCGCCACCATCGACCACCCCAGCTGGACAAGCCGCGAGACGATCGGCAGCAGCTCAGGCTTGTCGGCGTCGGCGATGGTGAGGAGCGCAGAGCCGCCGCGCTCGATGTGCATGCCGGATGCCGCGAAAGCTTTCCGCAAAGCCTCGTTCAGCGTGTTCGCGATGCCGATCGCCTCGCCCGTCGACTTCATCTCGGGGCCGAGGTACGAGTCGACCGCCGGCAGCTTGTTCATCGAGAACACCGGGGCTTTTACTGCGACCAGGTCTTTGGGTGGGACCAGGCCGGTGGACCAGCCCATGTCAACGAGCTTCTCGCCGAGCATCACCCGAGTGGCGAGCTTGACCATCGGCACGCCGGTGACCTTGGACAGGAAGGGGACCGTGCGCGAGGCGCGGGGGTTCACCTCGAGCACGTACACGTGGCCGCGGTGCACCACGAACTGCACGTTCAGCAGGCCGCGCAGCCGGAGGTGGCGGGCGATCTTCACCGTGTAGTCGATCACGTGGTCGAGCTCGGCCGCTTCAAGACCCTGGGCGGGATACACCGCGTACGAGTCGCCCGAGTGCACGCCGGCGCGTTCCACGTGCTGCATGACTCCGGGGATGACGACGGTCTCGCCATCCGTGATGGCGTCGACCTCGACCTCGATCCCCTGCAGGTACTTGTCGACGAGCACCGTGCCTCTTGGCATGGCCCCGATCGCCCACACCATGTAGCGCCGAAGCTCCTCGCGGTTGCGCACGATCTCCATGGCCCGGCCGCCGAGCACGTACGAGGGCCTGACCAGGACCGGGTAGCCGGCGCGCTCTGCGATCGTCACCGCCTCCTCCACGGTGGTGGTCGTGCCGCCTACAGGCTGCGGAATCCCGATGGCGTCAAGCGCGCTTGCAAATGCACGCCGGTCTTCGGCCAGGTCGATGGCATCGACGCTCGAGCCCATGATCACAACGCCCTGCTGGCTGAGCGGCTCCGCGAGGTTGATGGCGGTCTGGCCGCCGAACTGCACGAGCGCGCCGGCGACCCGCTCGACCTGCGCCACATGCAGGGCGCCGTCCAGGTCGAGGGGATCGAAGTACAGGCGGTCGGAGGTATCGAAGTCTGTCGAGACCGTCTCTGGGTTGGAGTTCACCAGCACCGCGCGCACACCAGCCTCGCGGAGCGACCACGCCGCGTGGACCGAGCAGTAGTCAAACTCGATTCCCTGTCCGATGCGGATCGGCCCTGACCCGATGACAAGAGCGCTGCGCGCGTCTACGGCGGCGCTCTCGGTCTCCTCCTCCCAGCAGGAGTAGTAGTAGGGCGTCGCCGCCTCGAACTCGGCCGCGCAAGTGTCGACCAGCTTGTAGGTCGGTGCAGAGCTGTCCACCTGTTCGCCGCGCAGCGCGCTGATCATCGCGTCGGAGAATCCGGCGCGCCTCAGCTCGCGCACATCGCCCTCCACCTCCAACCGGGCGATGTTGGCCATCCGGTCGATGAACCAGCGATCGATCCCGCTGCGCTCGGCAAGCGATTCGGGAGTAGCACCGTTGCGCAGGGCGTTCAGCAGCGCGAAGAGGCGCCTGTCGTTGGGCTGATCGATGGTGTCGCTGCCCAGCTCCCAGGCAGCCGGTGGTTTCTGCTCGAGCGACCGCATGGCCTTGACCAGCGCCGCCTCGAATGTCCGCTCGATCGCCATCACCTCGCCTGTGGAGGCCATCTGGGTGCCGAGGCGCCGATCGCCGGCCGGGAACTTGTCGTAAGGCCAGCGCGGGATCTTGACGACGCAGTAGTCCAGGGCGGGCTCGAACGCTGCGAACGTGCGGCCCGTGACCTCGTTTCGAATCTCCTCCAGGCGCCTCCCGACCGCGACCTTCGCTGCGACGCGGGCGATCGGATAACCCGTCGCCTTCGAGGCGAGTGCCGAAGACCGGCTGACGCGTGGATTGACCTCGATCACGAAGTAGGCCGAGCTCTTGGGATCGAGCGCGAACTGAACGTTGCACCCGCCTTCGATGCCCAGCGCGCGGATGATGCGGATCGCGGACGAGCGGAGCATCTGGTGGTCGCGATCGCTCAGCGTTTGGGCAGGCGCCACCACGATCGAGTCACCGGTGTGCACCCCCATCGGGTCGAGGTTTTCCATGTTGCAGACCGTGATGCAAGTGTCGGCCGCGTCACGCATCACCTCGTACTCGATCTCTTTCCATCCCCACAGTGAGCGTTCGATGAGCACCTGGTGGATCGGTGAAGCGTTGAGCCCTCCGGCAGCGATGCGCTCCAGGTCTGAGTCGTTGGTGACGAAGCCGCCGCCCGTGCCGCCCAGCGTGTACGCGGGCCGGATGACCAGCGGCAGGCCGGCCTCGGCGGCAAACTCGCGCACCTCCTCGACCGACTCGCAAACACGGGAGACCGGCACCGGCTCTCCGATCTCCTGGAGCATCTCCTTGAAGGCCTGCCGGTCCTCCGCCTTGCGGATCGTGTCGATGCCTGCGCCGAGCAGCCGGACCTGATATCGGTCGAGCACTCCGGCCGCCGCGAGCTCAGTGGCGAGGTTCAATCCGGTCTGGCCTCCCAGCGTCGGCAGCAGCGCGTCAGGACGTTCGCGCGCTATCACCCGCTCGACGGCGTCGACAGTCAGCGGCTCCAGATAGACCCGGTCGGCGACGTCCTCGTCGGTCATGATCGTCGCCGGGTTGGAGTTCACGAGCACCGTCGTGATGCCCTCTTCGCGCAGCGCTTTGCAGGCCTGCGTCCCGGCGTAGTCGAACTCGGCTGCCTGTCCGATCACGATCGGTCCTGAGCCGAGGATCAGGACCTTCATCGGCTTTGGCGCCGGCATCGCTCCTCCCACGGCTCTCATGACCGGTCGCCGGTCGCGGACCATCTCGACGAAGCGGTCGTACAGGTGCTGATTGTCCTGGGGTCCCGGGCAGCCCTCGGGGTGGTACTGGACGCTGAAAACCGGCAGGCTCCGGTGGCCGAGCCCTTCCACCGAGCCGTCGTTCAGGTTCCTCTGCGAGACGAAGAAATCGCCGGCCGGGATCGAGTC
>DASQAU010000024.1:0-27546 GCA_035635595.1 Candidatus Eiseniibacteriota bacterium | reverse complement strand
TCCACGCGGTAGCCGTCAACGCGCCCTCCCATCTCTTTTCGATCCTAAGCTACCGGCACATCACCTTTGGAGGGCGCCATGGCCACCATCGACTTCGTGCACCATCCTCACCCGCAAACCGAGAGCCGGCGTCTCACGAGGCCGCCGAGGCTCGCCGACGAGCACGTCGGGTTCAACGGCCGGCTGGGTGCGGCGATCACCAGCAGCGCCGGCACGATGTGGGCTTTCTACACAGCAGCCGTCGTACTGGCCCTGTGGATGCTGCTCGCCGGTCCCGTATGGGGACCGCTGCACAAGGTGGACCCATACCCCTTTGCCTTCCTTCTCTTTCTCGGCAACATCGTTCAGCTGTTGCTGATGTTCGTGATCATGGTCGGCCAGCGGGTATTGGGCGCAGCCGCGGACAAACGGGCCGTCGTCACCTACCAGGACGCTGAGGCCATCCTGCACGAATGCCTTCAGATGCAGGAGCACCTCGGGGCTCAGGACCGAGCCCTCGAGGGCATCCTCAGCCGCATGGAAGAGCTCGAGCAGAGGATGGCGGGATAATGGTCGGGCGCCGGCAACTGGCGACCAGGGGTGAGTAGTCAAGTGACTCAGCAGGACGGGCACGTGGATCACGCAGGCAGGACGCATGACAGGCGCAGGGTGATGGTCACGCAGCTGCTGCACAGCCCGGTGTTGAACCCGGCCGGCGCCGAGGTCGGACGTCTCGAGGATCTGATCGTCAAGCTCGCCGAAGGCGGATACCCGCCGGTGACCGGCCTCAAGGTGCGCGTGGGCGCGCAGGACGTGTTCGTGGGCAAGGATCTGATCGACAAGCTGGAGCCCGGCGCCGTTCGCCTCAACACGCACACGCTTCAGACGCAGCCGTTCCAGCGGCGGCCCGGCGAGGTGCTGCTCGCGGCGGACGTGCTCGGCCGCCACCTGGTCGACGTCGCGCGCGGCCGCATCGTCCAGGCCCACGACCTGGCGCTGAGTCCGACAGAGGATGGCTGGCGGCTGCAGGGCATCGACCGCAGCCCTCAAGCCATGCTGCGCCGCCTGCTGCCCAGGCGCGGGCGGCCCGACCTGCGCCGGCACGCCATCCTCGACTGGAAGGACGTGCAGCCCTTCGTGCGCCACGTTCCCACCGCGAAGCTGCTGATGCCTCTGCAGCGCCTCCGCCGCCTGCACCCCGCACAGATCGCTGACATCGTCGAGGGCGCTTCGCACGAAGAAGGCGAGGAGATCATCGAGGCGGTCGAGGGCGACGCCGAGCTGACAGCCGACATCTTCGAAGAGCTCGACCCGGAGCACCAGGTGGAGTTCTTGAAATCGATGACCAATGACGAGGCGGCGCGAGTGCTCGATCGCATGGCGCCCGATGATGCCGCGGACCTCCTGGGGGAGCTCGACCAGCCGCGCCGGTTGCCCGTGCTCAGCCACATGTCGGCGAGCCAGCAGCACAAGCTGCGCAAGCTGCTGCAGTACCACCCGACCACGGCCGGCGGCATGATGAGCCCGGACTACGTCTGGGTGCTTCGCGACTCGACCGTCGAAATGGCTATCGAGGCGGTGCGCACCGACGACAAGTCGCCCCATCAGTTGCTCAACTCCGTCTTCGTCACCGAGCAGGACGGGAAGTTCCTCGGCAGCGTTTCGCTCGCCGACCTGGTTCGGTCAGACCCCTCGCGCCGGGTGGACGAGCTAAAGCTCGTCGACCGCAGCATCGGCGCAGGGGCGGACTTCGTCGATGTCGTTTTGATGATGGCCGACTACAACCTGACGGCCCTCGGCGTCATCGACGGATCTCGAAACTTGATCGGTGCCATCTCGGTGGACGACCTGATGGAGGCGCTCGTTCCCGAGGAATGGCGCAACCGGGTCGAAGCGAGCACCGGGGTCTAACTCAACAGTGGCCGGGCGCGAGCCAACCGAAAAGGACTCGCGTTCGACCCAGAGGCGGGCGATCGCAGGCGACGCGAACGATGGCGACATCCACGGCGCTTTCGGGACGATCCGCCTCAGCGACGTCACTCCACGCCGCACCTGGCGCCGCCGCCTTCTCACACTTGCGGCCATCGTGGGACCCGGCCTCATCGTCATGGTCGGCGACAACGACGCGGGCGGCGTCTCCACTTATGCCCAGGCAGGGCAGGATTTTGGCTACTCGCTCCTCTGGACGCTGCTCCTGCTGATCCCCGTCCTGATCGTCAACCAGGAGATGGTTGTGCGGCTCGGCGCCGTGACGGGCGTGGGCTACGCGAGGCTGATCAAGGAGAGGTTTGGCTCTTTTTGGGGCTGGTTCTCGGTAGGCGGCATCTTCCTCCTCAACTTCCTCACCATCAGCACCGAGTTCATCGGGATCAGCCTGGCCGGGGAGTACTTCGGTTTCAGCCCTTTCGTCGTCGTACCACTTGGCGCGCTGGTGCTCGTCGGCATCACGATCAGCGGAAATTTCCGTCGGTGGGAGCGCGCGATGTTCGTGTTTCTTTTCGCGAGCCTGCTTGTACTTCCACTCGCGGTGATGAGCCACCCGGATCCGGCCGCGGTGCTGAAAGGCTTCCTCATACCGGGAATCGAAGGCGGGCTCACCTCCAACTCGGCGCTCTTGATCATCGCCGTCGTCGGCACGACTGTCGCCCCCTGGCAGCTTTTCTTCCAGCAGTCCAACGTCATCGACAAGCGCATCACGCCGCGATGGCTCGACTACGAGAAGGCCGACACCGTTCTGGGGGCGTTCGTTGTGGTGGTCGGTGCGACCTGCATCATGATTGCGTCCGCCTCCGCATTCATGGGCACGCCGGATTTCGGACACTTCACCGACGCGCTCGGTGTCGCGCGCGGATTGGCCGGCCACATCCACCCGGTTGTCGGCTCGATCTTCGCGCTTCTGCTTTTCGACGCTTCGATCGTTGGCGCTTCAGCGGTGACCCTCGCGACGTCGTACGCGTTCGGCGACATGTTCGGAGTGCGGCACTCGCTTCATCGCGGTGTTGGCGAAGCGAAGCTCTTCTATACCTCGTACACCGCGATGGTCGTGCTGGCAGCGGCCATCGTGCTCATTCCGCAGGCGCCGCTCGGGCTCATCACGACGGCGGTGCAGGCACTGGCAGGGATCATGCTGCCGAGCTCCACCGTCTTCGCCGTCCTGCTGTGCAACGACCGCGCCGTCCTCGGCCCGTGGGTCAACCGACCCTGGCTGAACCTGTTCGCGGGCCTGATTGTGGGCGTGCTGATTGTCCTGTCGATGATCCTGGTCGTCTCGACCGTCATCCCGTCGATCGACGTGACCGGGCTCCTATTGGTGTTGGGCTCGCTGATGACGCTGGTGCTGGTCGGAGGCGCGGTTTGGTTCCAGCTGAGCCGGGGTCGTGAGGCGCCTGTACCCGAGCTGTCGCGCGCCGAGCGAGAGAACTGGCGGATGCCGGCCCTCGCCCTCCTCGAACGCCCGATCTGGTCGGTGGGGCGGAGGATCGCGATGCTCACGCTCAGCGGATACCTGGTGCTGGCGATCGTCCTCCTGGGAGTCAAGGCCGTCCAGCTCGCGCTGCACCATTAACAACTTGCTTACAAAACTAAACCGCGCCCGACAGTAAAATGGTCGCCCGTGCCACTCGGTTTCAAGCCGGGGCACCGCGCCCGCGCGTCGCGCGGACGACTGAGCCCTTTTCGCACACTCAGCATCGTTCTGCTGGCGATCGCGCTTTCGGCGACCGCGGGCGGCTTCGCGTACTTCATCCCGGCCGCGGTTACGGCCTGGAACGCGACAGCGCAGGTCGTCCAGGTTCCGTCGCCGTCCCCCACCGGTCTTCTGTTCTCGCCCTCACCTTCTCCAAGCCCTCAGTCCGAGGGGGCGTTCACGGTCCTGCTCCTCGGCTCGGACGACGACTCAAAGTTCTTCTCGGACCACGTCCTGACCCAGTCGATGATTCTTGTCCGCGTGGTGCCCGCCACCAAAGAGGTCACGATGCTGTCGATACCTCGCGACCTGTATGTGCAGGGCTATGGAAAGATTGACGGCGCCTACTCATACGGCGGCGCGGGAGCCGCGATCGCCGTGGTCCAGCAGAACTTCCGAGTCCACGTGGACGACTACATCTGGGTGGGGCTGCTGGGGCTGATCAAAGTCATCGACGCAATCGGAGGCATCGACGTAGTGACCACCAACCCCGTCCTCGACGACTACTACCCGTCAGACGTTTACGGCGGCAGCCCGTATGAAACCCAGCGGATCGCGGTGCTTGCCGGCCCTCAGCACCTCGATGGGCTCCACGCCATGGAGTACGTACGCTCGCGGCACGGAGACCTGCAGAGTGACTTCGGCCGCTCGAAGCGGCAGCAGCAGGTGCTGGTGGCGATCCGCCAGAAGGCCAAGCTGCTGGCGCCGGGGGACATCCCCGCCCTCGCTGCCGCGATCGGAGGGGAGCTCAAGACGAGCATCGGCCTCGACCGGGTCGCCCGATTGATCCCTCTTGCAGCGAGCTTCGACAACCCGGACTCGATCCGCCAGATCGTCCTGGTACCGCCATATACGCACGGAGGAGGTCCAGGCGGAACCATCACGCCGAACTGGAACCTCATCCTGCCCCTGGTGCACCAGTACTTCCCATGATCGCGCGATTCCTGCTTGCGATCGGGCTCGCCATCCTGATGGTGGTCTCCGGCACCACCTCGTACATCTACCTGTCGACGCGCCAGTCGAAAGCGGTTGCGGCGCCGCAAAAGCCCACCGATCCGACGCCCCGCGCGCAGCAGTTCACCTTGCCAGGCACCATCTACCTCGCGCAGTCGGGTGCTCTCTACAGCTTCAGCGCGGGGCGTTTCCACCAGCTGACGCCGGAGGCTGGATGGACCATGCCCGCGCTGTACCCGGATGGCAGCCAGCTGGTTGCGGTCAAACGGAGTCCCTTCTTCTCTGATGTGTACGTGCTAACTCGCTTTGGCAAGGTCACAGGGTTGCTCACAGACAACCAGGCCGCGCCGCGCAGCAGATGGGACCCGGGCGCAAACGCCTGGTCCTTCTACCCGAGGCTCAGCCCGGACTCGCACACGCTCTTCATGAGCTACGACGGGCCCAAAACTGCGGGCGACGCCAACTTCAACGTGGTCATGCAGGTGTGGGGCGTGCCTTTTGGGGCCCCGATTCGCAATGGCCGTAGCTGGACGACGGCGAACAACTACACAGGCGGAGACATGCAGCCGGTGCCTCTGCCGGCTGGGGGGATCATCTACACGAAATATTCCTATGACTCGAATGGCAACCGGGTCGGGCAGCTCTGGTTCACGAACCGGGCCGGGTCGGCCGGCAAGGCGCTGACCTCGCAGGCGGCCAGCTGCGCGCAGCCCTCCCTGTCTCCCGACGGCCGCAACATCGCGATGATCTGCACCTACGGCAAGCAGGTCTCGTATCTCACGATCGCCTCGTGGAATGGCTCGACTCTGGGTGCGCTCCAGACGGTGATCTCAGACCAGCTGGTGGCTCAGCCGATCTGGGCGCCGGACGGGAGCGGGATCGCCTACCTGGCGCCTGGTGGGCCGGCGGCCCCGTTCCAGCTGTGGTGGCTGCCCAGGGCCCGCTACGCACCTCCAGCGCCCAGCCCGCTGCCGACACCGACTCCCACACCTGGAGGCCCCCACAACGCTCCTCTGCCCGCCCCGAGCCCCTTGCCTGTGCCCACGCCTCCGGTGGTGAAGCCCGTCCAGGTCACCACCAACCTGGGCTTCGATGCGACATCGCCCCTGGCCTGGCTCGGGTAACGCGGCATGGGCAGCCGGGTTCTACCCGGCTGCGACTTTGTCCAACTCGACTCCCAATCGTGGCAAGGCGTAATTATTTAGAAAGTCCCATCCCGGGAGGATGAGCAGCCCCGTCGGCGCAGCCGACCGGGCGATGAGAAGGAACCGACCGGTTCCTTCTCATATTTAGCAGCCTGGGCCGTCGGCCACGACCGGCTCGGCGTTCGCGACAGCCGCCTGCTCCTTCGTGATCATCTTGTCCCCGACCATCGCCGCCAGCACGTAGCTCCGGCGTGTGGCCGCCGCCTTCGGGTTCACCGTCGGGTCATAGAGCGAAGGCGCCTGCGTGACACCCGCGAGCAGCGCGTACTGGCCAAGCGTCAGGTCGGCGAGCGGCGCATGGAAGTAGGCGCATGCGGCCGAGGTCACCCCGTAGCGCCCGAATCCGGTCGTGATCTCGCTCAGGTAGTCGGCCATGATCTGGCGCTTGTCGATGACCCGCTCAACCTTCAAGGCCAGTACGAGCTCCTTCAGCTTGTTGTAGCCCCGGGCGGAACCGCCGAGGTAGACGTCCTTGACTAGCTGCTCCGTGATGGTCGACCCGCCCTGGCACAGGCACAGGTTGGTCACGTCGTACAGCAGCGCGCGCGCCAGGCCGATGGAATCGATGCCGTGATGCGAGTAGAAGCTCTCGTCCTCCGTCGCCACGACCGCCTGAGCCAGCAGCGGCGGAACCTCGTCCTCCCCGAGCAAGACCACGCCCAGGGCATCGGTGCGTTGGCGCACACGCTGCTGGACGTCGTCCGCCGACGGCGTGGCGACCCAGATCGTGATCGCGCTTGGCGCCAGCACCGCCGCGATGACCACGACCGCCACAGCCAGGCGCCGCAACGGCGCAGGCGCCCAATTCACCGGATCGCGCCCACGCTGAGAGCAACGGGCTCTCCGAGCGCCGAGTTACGTTAGCCACGGCGACTTTCGCAGGTTCCATGGGAGAATTCCGTCGCAACTCGAGATGACGATTCGATGGAAGGTCGCCCTGATCGAAGATGACCGCCGCCTTGCGCGGGCGGTCTCGGCAGGCCTGGGCGAGGAGGGGTACACCGTGCGGGCGGTCGATTCGGCCGGCCGAGGCCTCGAGCTCGTGCGGCAGTGGAACCCGGACGTGGTGCTCCTCGACCTGATGCTGCCCGACAACGAAGGTCCCGAGCTCTTCGAGGCCTTCCGCGCGGAGACTGACGCCGCCCTGGTCGGCATCAGCGCGCGCGCGTCTGTCAGCGACCGGATCGCGGGTCTCAAGCTCGGGGCTGACGACTACGTCGCGAAGCCTTTCGCGCTGGAGGAGCTGATGGCCCGCGTGGAAGCGGTCATCCGGCGCCATCGTGGCAAGGGAGGCGCTCGCCTGGTCGTGGGCGACGTGATGCTCGACCTGAGCGAAGGCCTCGCGACCCGCGGAGGCCGGCAGCTCGGGCTGACCGGCATCGAGTTCCGGATCCTGGCAGCGCTGATGCGCAGCCGCGGGCAGCTGGTCACTTACGAGCAGCTGGCTGAAGCCGTGTGGGCGGTCACCACCGGCCCGGAGTCGAACTCGCTCGAGGTGCACGTGTCACGGATCCGGCAGAAGCTCGAGATAGGTGGCGAGCCTCGGCTGATCCAGACGGTTCGGGGCATCGGTTACCGGTTCATCGCGGAGTCAAAAGAAGAGGGTGCAACATGAGGAAAAGAGCATTGGTGGTCGGAGCTCTGACGGTGGGTTTACTCGCGGTCAGCGGTCCGAGCACAGCCTCGGCCAACTTGATGTGGTGTGTTTCAGACCCGCCGATCGCGGTGGTGACGCCCGGCGGGCACAACCTGATGGTCAACAACATGATTTACCTCTCGCCGGCCGACAAGCACAAGGCAAAGCTCATCACCGGTGAAGCCGGCGTGGCCCCCAACGGCAGGGGCGGAACGCTGATCACGGTCAACCTCTCCATTCCCGCGACTATTCATGGGGCCCACATCGTGTCGTCCAACTACCGGTACCGGGTCAGCAATGCCGCGGACGGAAGCGGCGGCCGTGTGGTGACCCTCATCCTCGACGTGCCGACGAGCTGAGCGAGCCCTTGGTGCCAGCCTTCGCGCGCCTTCCGGCACGGCTGAAGGCGGTGATAGTCGGTGTCCCGTTAGCCGGAATCGGGTTGGCCGCCATCGCAGGGGCCAACGGCGGCTTCGCCGCGGCTCAGAGCTGGCGCTGGGCTTTGATCCCCGCGTGCGCAGCCGGCATCCTGCTGGCGGAGCGGTACCCCGTCAAGATCGGGCTGGAGCAAAAGGTCAACCTCGGCGCCCTACCGTGCCTCCTGGCGGCATTGCTGCTTCCGCCGGGAGTTGGACCGGCAACCGCCGCCCTGAGCGTGCTCGCCTCCAATCGCTTGGTGCGCCGAACCTGGTGGGAAAGCGCCTTCAACGCGGGCAACGTGCTCGTGTCGTCCTCACTGGCCGCGCTCGTGGGCGCGATCGGGAATGACGCCGGCGGGTGGCAGGACCTTCGAGCCACCCTGGCCGGCGTGGCCTACGCGGTGACGAACCTGTTGTTGGGTGTCTGGCCTGCGGCCCTGCACACCGGTCGCCCCTACCCAAGTCTTGTCAAGCACGCGGTCGCGGCCTCGTGGGCCGCGTCGCTGACCCTGGCCGCGTGCGCAGTCAGCATCGCGATACTGTCGATCGAGGCGCCCGTCGCCGCGCCGCTGCCGCTGATCGTGCTCCCGCTGATCTACCGCATGAACCTCGCGATCCTCGACCAGGCGCGAGCGAACGAGCAGCTCGCCGGAGTGCTCACCGCGCAGCGCCGCTTTCTCACCGATGTTTCGCACCAGGTGGCGACGCCGCTCGCGACGATCATGACCAACCTGTCGATCATGCGCCGGGCCAGCCGCGGCGGTTCCGCCGGCCAGGCGATCGAGGACAGCGTCGCGGAGGCGGAGCGAATGAGGAGAATGCTCATGCGCTTGCGCGCTCTCGCGCACGCCGATGAGGACGTGCCCCTCCGCCGCGAGCTGGTCGACCTGGCAGAGCTCACCGCCGACATCGTCCGCGCCTATGCGGCGCAGGCGGGCACCTCAGGTGTTGTGCTGGTGACCGAGGTGACGGCTCCCGCGAGCATCAGCGCCGACAAGGACCTGCTGCGGGAGGCGGTGGCCAACCTCGTGGACAACGCGGTGCGGTTCAGCCCCCGTGGCGCGGATGTCACTCTTCGCGTCGCACGTGGTTCGGCCGGCCCATCAATCGACGTCATCGACGCGGGGCCGGGCATCGAGGAAGAGCGGCTGCCGCGCCTGTTCGAGCGGTTTCAGCGCAGCGACTCGGGGAGTGGTCTGGGTCTGGCCATCGCCCGGCGCGTCGTGGAGCGCCATGGCGGAACGCTTCGGGTTCAGACCGCTCCAGGAACTGGGAGCACGTTCACGATCGAGCTGCCGGAGAACCACAACTAACCGCGACATCGAGTGTGCAGCCGATCGGCTTTCAGGAGCACTCGATTGCCTCTTTTCCGAACAGTGGCTGCCACTTCAATATCGCTCTGCGTCGGTTGATCTAAGTTAAGCCCGTGGCCATCATCGTCTGCCCCCAGCCGCACGCGGCTGAGATCGGACTCGAGGTCATGCGGCGTGGGGGGAATGCGATCGATGCAGCGGTCACGTGCGCCTTCGTGCAGGGCGTGCTCGATCCCCAGATGTGCGGCATCGGCGGATGCGGGGTGATGCTGGTCCACACGGCCGCCGGCGGCGACGCGTTGATCGAGTTCTACGCGACGGCGGGCTCATTGACGCGCGAGGACCAGTGGGAGCGCCTCTTCGTCCGTGAAGCTGCAGACCGATATGGGTACGTACTCGACGGCTCGGTCAACGACGTTGGTTATCAGTCGGTGGGCGTGCCTGGAACCGTGGCGGGCCTGCATGAAGCGCTCACGCGGTTCGGCACGATCTCGTGGGAGCGTGCGATCGAACCGGCCATCCCTCTCGCGCGCGACGGTTTTCCGGTCAGCGGGTTCATGCACGGGTACTGGACCACCGACTACGGACCTGACGTCGTGCCGAATCTCCTGAGGATCCAGGCCACTCCAGCGGCGAAGTCGATCTACACCCACGATGGCAAGCTGTTCGAGATCGGCGAGCGCATGGTGCAGGCCGATTACGCTCGCACGCTCGAGCGCCTAGCGAGCGGAGGGCCGGACACGTTCTACCGAGGCGAGATCGCGGACGAGATCGCCGCCGACTTCGCGGCGAATGGCGGATTCATAACCAAAGATGACCTCGCCGGCTACACGGTCAACGTGACCGAGCCGTTGAGGGGCACGTACCGCGGTCTTCAGATCGCCGCCGCTGGTCCCCCCGCCGGCGGCCTCACCTTGCTCCAGATGCTGAACTTCCTCGAGGGTTACGACATCGGCGCCCAGGGTTGGCCGAGCACCGAAGCCGCGCGAGTGTTGGTGGAAGCGATGGCATGGGCGATGGCAGATCGCGACCTGCACATCGCGGATCCCCGCTTCATCGAGATTCCGACCGGGGCACTGGCCGACAAGCAGTACGCGGCCAAGGCGCGCGACGTGGTGGCGGCGGGAGCTCGCGCACATGATCGCGCCGACACGACGCATGTCTGCGTCGTCGACGATGCGGGGAACGCAGTGTCACTGACCCATACGCTTGGGTCGGCGAGTGGGGTGGTGACCCCGGGGCTGGGTTTTGGCTACAACGACTACATGAACTGCTTCGACCCGCGTCCGGGCCGGCCCAACTCGATCGTTCCGGGCAAGACGCGCGTGACGATGATGACCCCGACTCTGGTATTCGAGAAAGGGGGCAAGCTGCGGGCATGTGTCGGTGCGCCCGGCGGCACCAAGATCGTGACCGCGATCCTCCAGGTGCTCGTCAACGTGATCGACCACCGGATGTCGCCGGTCGAGGCGGTGAGCGCGCCGAGGATCGACTTCCAGGGTGACCTCGTCCAGGCCGAGGCGCGCATCCCCCTGGTGGTGTGCCAGGGTCTGGAGAGCCTCGGCTACAAGGTCAACCGGCGCACGCTGAACTACGACTCCTATTTCGCCCGGCCTCAGCTGATCGTTGCCGAGCCCGACGGCTTCCTCCATGGCGCCTCAGACCCGCGAAAGGATGGTGGCGCCGCATTCGATACGGAGACGGAATGAGGTTCAAGGACCGAGTCGCCCTCGTCACAGGTGGTGGAAGAGGAATCGGCGCGGCGACGGCCCAGCTGCTGGGTCGCGAAGGCGCGAAGGTCGCCGTTTCGGACATGGACGTCGGGCCGGCCGAAGAGGTAGCCGGTCCAATTCGCGGTCTCGCCATTGCTTGCGATGTCACCAATCGCGAGCAGGTCGAAGCGATGGTCGATCGCACGGTGAAGGAGCTGGGCGGCCTCGACATCCTGGTCGCGTGCGCGGGCATCACGCGCGACAACCTGCTTTTCAAGATGACCGACGAGGACTGGGATTCCGTCATCGACACGCACCTGAAGGGCACGTTCCTGTGCGCGAGGGCTGCGCAGCGGCAGATGGTCGAGAAGAAGTACGGAAAGATGGTCTTGCTCTCGTCCACCTCGGCGCTCGGCAACCGCGGGCAGGTCAACTACTCAGCCGCGAAAGCCGGCCTCCAGGGCATGGCGCGGACGCTCGCGATCGAGCTCGGGCCGTTCAACGTGAACGTCAACGTGGTGGCGCCGGGCTTCGTCGAGACACGGATGACGCGAGCCACCGCCGAACGCGTTGGTGTCGACTTCGAGGCATTCAAGATCGGCGCCGCTTCGCAGATCCCGCTCCGGCGCATCGGGCAGCCCGAGGACATCGCGAGCGTAATCGCCTTCCTCTGCAGCGACGAATCGGGGTTTGTATCGGGCCAGACGATCTACGTGCGAGGAGGTCCCTAGAGCTCGGGGCCATCCAGCAGGTCTTCGGCCTCGCGAGCAATCCGCGCCACCAGCTCGCCGGCGGGGACCATGTCGTGGATGAGCCCGGCGGACTCGCCGGCAAGCACGAAGTCACCGGAGGCGATAGCGGCTTCCAGCGCCGGGCGGAGCTGCTCGGCGGCCAGGGTCCACTCCTGCTGGCGGTCGCCCCACTCGTCGAGCAGCGGGTGCTTGATGGCGCGCACGAGGGCGCCCGGCCAAACGATTCCGAGCACGTCGTCGTAGAACTTGCTCGCCATGGTCTGGCTCCCCAGCGCGTTGAGGATCACGTCCTTGGAGTGGCCGCGCCCTCTCGCCTCGGGCGTGGCCAGGAACCGGGTGCCGATCAGCGCGCCCTGGGCTCCGAGCATCAGGGCCGCCGCCAGGCCTCGTCCGTCGGCGATCCCGCCCGCGGCCAGGACCGGCACACCGCCGACCAGGTCGACCACCTGGGGGACCAGCGACATCGTGGACATCGTCCCGACGTGGCCTCCGCCTTCGGTCCCCTGGGCGACGATGACATCGGCGCCGTCGCTTGCGACCTGGCCGGCTTCCTCCGGGGAGCTGACCATGTGGATCACCTTGATGCCGGCTTCGTGAGCCTGGTAGGTCAGGTCGGTCGCCCGACCCCAGGCAAGCGAGAGAACTGGGACACGTTGGGCCAGCGTCATCTGGACGGCCGCCCTGTCCATCCGGCAGACGACGTGGTTGACTCCGAAGGGGCGGTCGGTCAGCTCGCGGACCTCACGGATCTCGTTTCGCAGCTCGTCGGGAGTGCGGCTGAGCCCGCCGATGATGCCGAGCCCGCCGGCGTTGCTCACCGCGGCAACCAGCTCCGGCGTGGTGGCTCTCGCCATGCCGGCCTGAAAGATCGGAATCGCGATTCTCAACAGCTTGCAGACGGCGGTGTGAAGTCGGTCCATTTCGCGCGCGACATCTAATATCCGCCTATCCGCCGAAGGCCATACAAGAGTGGCTCTTTGGCAAGTACAGGCCGACCCAAGCGTTGGACAGCCTGATGAACCGGATTCTCGGCCGTGTGCGGCAGCGCTTGGGCGGGCGAACTGTTGTTCGCCGGCGAAGCCTGTGGCGGCCCTCTCCCCGTATTCGAATCGAGTTCGGGGCGATAAGGCCGTCAACCTTGCGGCGGAGCCTTGTACCCTCCCGTGTGGGGTTGACGCCCTCGCCGGACCTCTGCTACGGTGACGGCCGTCTTAGGGGAGCCGCCCAGGGTTGGGCGAGATCGGACTTTTAGGGGTAGGAATTGCGAGTTCATCGTTATCTGACGCATGCCGTCGTGCTCGCAGTAGCGGTCGCGATCTCGAGCTACGCGACGATGGATCGTCATTTCTCCACCTCTTTGACCGCTCGCCTGGGTGCCGTGAATGCCGAAGCCTACGTTTCCAATGAGGGCGGCACGGTCGGCGACGTCTCGTTGGGCCGCTACAGCACGATCATCAAGCCCGTCTCGATCCCGACCTCGGCGCCCATCAACCACAAGCCTTTCGTCTACACAGTCGCCGCCGGCGAGAGCCTGAGCGTCATCGCCGCCAAGTACCACGTCACCGTGAGCCAGATCCGGTGGTCGAACACCAACCTGATGGCCACGGATACGGTCGCCACCGGCGACCAGCTGAACATCCCACCGGTTCCGGGCATCGTCGTCACGACCAAGGCGAGCGATACGTTCGACAGCCTGGGCGTCAAGTTCCAGGTCGACCCGCAGACCATCATCGACTTCAACCGGCTGCGCACACCCCAGCTGGCGGCCGGAACCGTGCTCGTGATCCCGGGTGGCACTGGCGGCGCGTTCCCGCCGCCCCCGGCGCTGTGGCAGCTGCTGGCTCGCTCCGGCACCGGCGGGTCGTACAACGCCCACGTCGTCGGCTGCTGCCTCGGTCCGTACCCGGCGACCGGGTTCCCGGTCGGCTGGTGCACCTGGTACGTCGCGACCAAGCGCAACGTGACGTGGCGCGGCGACGCCGGCTACTGGTACGCCAACGCCGCAGCCCAGGGCTACCCCGTCGGACCGACGCCGAAGGTCGGCGCGATCATGGTGACCTGGGAGAGCTGGGCGGGCCACGTGGCCTACGTCGAGGCGGTCAACGCCGACGGCTCGTGGGTCGTGTCTGAGATGAACTGGATCGCCTTCAACGTGATCAACGAGCGAACCATCAAGCCCGGGCAGCTGGGCGGAAAGCTCGTGGGGTTCATCTACTAAGGGGAGACCGGCGCGGGCTGAGGAGGGCGCGAGGCCCACTCGTCCTCCATCTTCTGGATATCGGATTTGACCGTCCTCAATCCTGTCGCCGCGACGATCGCGGCCAAGACGAGCAGCGTGGGCGAGGTGATCAGCAGCGCGATCTGAATGCTGCCTATGCGGTCGGAGATGAAGCCGACGTCAAACGTGGAATGCGAATCGCCGAAGACGTGCGAGATGAAGAGCAGCATGGTCACGGCGCTGGCCCGTAGACCGGGTGACACCACGTTCTGCGCCAAGGCGGTGAAGGGACCGGAGTACAGATAAAGGCAGACGACGGCCAGCAGAAACGCCGGCACGAACACCGGGACCGGCCCCACGTTCATCGGCGCAACCAGGGCGATCGTGATGAAGACCGCGCCGAGCAAGAAGCCGGCAATTCCGACCTCCAGGTGCCCGGCCGGATTCTTCAGCGATCGACGGTCGGCGATCCACCCGCCGGCCAGCGTCCCGATGAGGCCGCCACCAACGAGGACTACGCCCGCCAAAAGCCCGGCCCGGCTCACCGAGAGGTCGAAGCGCCGGTTCAGGACGATCGGAAGCCAGAAGGCGTTGGACGCAAGCACGAAGAAGAGGATCGTCTGGGAGAAGATCGTCGCGCGGAGCGTCGGAATCCGCAGGAGCTGGATGAATTTTGTCAGACTGGCCTCCTGGACCTTCTTCACCGCCGTGCCCAGGCTCTCGGCGCTTCCGCGGAGTGGCTCGCGCAGGCCGAAGGCCAGCATCGCAAACAGGATTCCGGGTATCGCGGCGAAGAAGAACGCGTTGCGCCAGCCGAACCGCTCGGCGATGTAGCCACCACCCGCAAAACCGACCGCGATGCCGAGCGTGCTGCCTGCGCCCCAGATCGACATCACCCGCGCGCGCTGCTCTTTGGGAAAGTAGTCGGACAGCAGGGAGGTGCCGGCCGGGTAGTAGCTGGCCTCTCCGATCCCCAGCACGGCGCGGCTGAGGAAGAGCTGGCCGAAGTTGCGCGCAAACCCTGTGAAGAGGGTGGCGATGCTCCAGATGGCGACGCCGACCCCGATCACGGTCTTCCGCACGCCGCGATCGGCCCAATAGCCGAACGGAAGGGCCGCGACCGCGTAGACCAGCAGGAACGCTGACCCGAGGAGCCCGATCAGCGAGTCGCTGAGGTGGAACTCCTTCTGCACCAGGGGGGCCGCGGCGGCGGCGACCCACCGATCCATGTAGTTGAGGAAGTTGATGCCGACCATGACCACGAGCACATATCGGGCATAGCCGCTCGCCACGGCGCCATTATGTCGGGCAGTCCGTCGGAGCGGGTACCATAGCCATCAGCCTCCGACCGTTTCGGCGGCCTCGTGTGGGTCGGCTGGGCATTGGTGAGCCTAACGGTCTGTAAAACCGCCGCGAAAGCTGTGCTGGTTCGATTCCAGCCCGGCCCACCACCAAGAGCTCTATCTGGCGAAGGGGGCCCGCCCGCTGAGCGGGAGGCTTTGGTCTAAGCCGCGAGCGACGCGGCGCAGGGTCACCGCGAGGGTCGCACAAAGCGCAGCGGCCGTGATCGGGAATGCAAGGGGTAGGGCGCCCATGAGCGCTGCGCCGGCCGGAGGTCCAAGCATGAATCCCGCCTGCCACGTGAATCCCATCACAGCGAGGTAGCGCCCTCTCATGTTTTCAGGTGCTATGGCGGCGGCCGTCGGCGTGACCACGCCGGTGTAGACGCACTCCCCGATTGCGTAGAGGGTCATAGCCACGGCAAGCGTGGCCACCGCCGGCCATCCCTGCAACAGCCACCCGGTGGCAGCGATCAGCGACCAAGCCGATGCCCACGCGATCGCGCCAAGGGCGAGCGAAGTGCGCGGAGGAAGGCGCGACACGGCCTGTGTAATCCGCAGCTGCGTGACCAGGATGACCAGAGTGTTGACCCCGTAAATCAGACCGATTGCTGCGCCGGGCACGTTTGCGACCGTCCGGGCGAATGCCGGCAAGAGGAGCAGCACGGGCGCGATTCCAGCGCCGACCATCACCAGGTTGATGGCTGCGAGAAGGCGCAGGTTGCGGTCACCGAGCGCGACGCGATAGCGGCCGGAGGTTTGGATGGCGGCGGTTTCCGGGTTGGGCAGCAGCCGCACGAGCGCGGCAAAACCGATGAACGTGGCCGAGTCCAGCAGCAAGATGGCGGCGTAGCTGCTCGGCGATCCAGTCGCAACAATCAGTCCGCCCGCCAGCCCGCCGAGGCTCAGTCCAAGAATTGCGCTCATGCGCTGCTGCGACAACGCTGCACCACGCTGGTCCGGGCGAACAATTCCCGTCAACAGCGCCTGCACGCTCGGACCATACGCACCGGTGCCGATGCCAACGGCAAGGCCGACCGCGAATGCCTGCCAGGGAGCGTGGACCTGGGTGTAGGCGGCGTAGGCCACCGCATTTGCGGCCATAGCCAGCGATACACAGGCTCTCGGCCCGAAGCGGTCTATCAACGGGCCGGCGACCAGGCCAGATACGGTGGCGAGGATCCCACCGGATCCAACTGCGAGGGCCGCGAGGGGTAGCGGTATGCCCCGATCGAGATGCAGGTAGATGATCAGGTAGGGAGCTACCAGCCCGTTCCCCAGGAAGTTGAGCGCGACGCCCGCTTGAAGCAACCACACGTGACGAGGCAGGCCGGGTGTGACCAACAAGCGCTTCGGATTGGCGACGTCGAGCCATTGCTGCAACCTAGGTTGCAATATAACCTAGGTTACAATCTCCGGTATCTCTGCCGATTACCGATGGCTGGTCCTTGTCTGGCGACTGCCTTCAGGCGTGAGCACGCCGCGAGTCACCGTCTGGCGGCGCTTGAGGCGGATCGGCGCCGTTCCCCTCACACCGGGCTCGGCTGTGGTTGCTTACTCAGACGACCTGCATGAGCAGATGGACTGGATCGCTGAGGAGATCACAGACGAAGCCGGCGATGCGTGGGTGCTTCCGGTGGGTCAGCTTCCGGAGCGCGACGAAGCGCGGATCAGACGTTCCATGCGGCGCGCCGCGACCGCATTGAAGAGAACCTAGGTGCGCTTTGTCACCAGGGCGAAGGTCCATGTGGATCGGATTGCGACCGCCTGGGCAATCCGGCGGTTCGTCGACCCCGATGCTTCCTTCGAGTTTGTCGATCGCAATCGCGACCCCAACGAGCTCGGGGCGATCCCTTTCGACATGCGGGGCGCAGAGCTCGGGCACCACGGCGGTAAGTGCACGTTCGAGGTCTTGCTGGAGAAGTACGAGCTTCGCGACCCAGCCCTACGCTGCATGGGCGCAATCATCCGCGCCATCGACGTGCCGCTTGACGACGAGACCCCGCCCGCTTTGGTCGAGCTTGCGGCTGCTTTCCACCGGATCCGCGATTCGGCGAATAGCGACGACGAGCGGCTGATCCAGGGCGCGCTGATATGCGACGAGATGTATTTCGGCTGCGGTGGAGCTCGCCCGAAACATGACAACGACCGGTTTCGCCGGCGCTGTTAGGGTTGGATCGATGTGAGCATCCTGGACTGGCTCTGGCTCTTCTTCATCTTCAGCTCCCTCCAGCCAGTCATCCAGAGGTCCCTGATGGCGCTGAACAGGCGCCGCGTGCTGGCCCTCATCGCGTCCAAACGCGACGCCACCGTGATCACGCTGATCCACCGCCAAGAGACGATGTCGCTCCTTGGCATCCCGATCGCTCGGTACATCGACATCGACGACTCACAGAGCGTGCTGCAAGCCATCCGTGAGACGCCCGCGAAAAAGACGATCGAGATCATCTTGCACACCCCCGGCGGCCTGGTCCTGGCGGCGAGCCAGATCGCGAGAGCGCTGAGCGATCACGACGGCCGCATCGTCGCGGTGGTGCCGCACTACGCGATGAGCGGCGGCACCCTGATCGCGCTGGCCGCGGACGAGATCCTGATCGACCGGCATGCCGCGCTAGGTCCGGTCGATCCGCAGCTTGGCCAGTACGCGGCGCGCTCGCTCGTCGAGGTGGCGGCGCTGCCCGGCCAACACGAGGACCAAACCTTGTTGCTCGCAGACATCGGACGCAAAGCCCTGCGTCAGGTCAAGATCACAGTCGAGGGACTGCTCGCGAAGCACATGGACCCGACCAGGGCGGCCGACGTGGCGGAGCTCCTGGCGAGCGGCGTTTTCACGCACGACCACCCGCTGATGGCCCCGGAGCTCGAGCAGCTCGGCTTGCCCGTCAAGGTTGGGGTTCCACCGGAGGAGAGGGCGCTCCTCGACCTCTACCCGCAGCCGCGCGGCCGTCAGTCCGCCGTCGAATACATGCCGAGCCCACGGCTTCCCCTCGGTCCCCGCCGCGATACCGCCGGCGAGCACCGCTGACGCCCCATGACATCGGCATGGGGTGAGCACTGCCGCCCACCCCTTCCGAGTTGGATCAGGCGGCCGGAAGATCCCCGCAGGAGTCGCTCGGCGCGTACTCGGCCTCGGTGAAATCCGGGCCGTGGTGGACGTTGACGTACCAGCCGGACGCGGGTACCGCATATCTAATTGGGACTGTGCTCACGATCGTCGCCCCGCCGGCTGAGTCCGCGATGACCTGCTTCAGCGCGAAGGCGATGCCGCCTGGTGCGCCGCACCTGCCATCGTGGAGATGAGACACGTGGCTTGAGTTGGGCATCAGCCGCGTCAGCTTGATCGTGATCGTGAATGAATCGGCGCCCCTGGCCACGGTGCCCGTCCCGGAGGCGCCGCTGCCGTTCTGCGCCGCCATCGCGAAAACGATGAGCGACGGCGTCGGCGTAGCACCGGTCTCAGCACCACAGGCGGCGACTGAAAGGCTGCCTATGATTGCAACCAGGAAAATCTTCACGCCCGATTGATACCGGGCTGGTAATGCGTTGTCGCCATGCTTGGACACGGGCTTCGACCCCTCTATGAGGATGGCGTCGCCGGACGCCTAGAGCTCGATCAGGCCAACGCGCGCGGCGGCAATGACCGCCTGCAGCTTGGAGTGAACCTGGAGCTTCTCGATCACGTGACGCACGTGCCACTCGACCGTATGCGGCGCGATGCCGAGGCGCTGTGACATCGAGGCGGTGTCAAGGCCCTCGGCCAGCAGGCTCAGGATGTCGAGCTCCCGCGGCGTGAACTGCGCCAGGAGCTGCTCTCTCTCCCGCTTCTTGCTGACGACTCCCCGCTGCCGCGCGATGGCCCGCGCGAACAGCTCGACGGGAATGAGCACCTCGCCCTTGGAGGCGCGGCGCACTGCCTCGATGATCTGGTCGGCGGTCGCCTCCTTGGTCAGGTAGGCGGTGGCTCCGGCGTCGATCGCGTCCAGCAAGGCCTTTTCGGAGTCGTCGGCGCTGTGGAAAACGATGGCCGCATCGGCGTGCGCATTCTTGATGGTGCGCGCTGCCGTCGGACCGGTCACGTCAGGGAGCCTGAAGTCCATGAGGACGACGTCGGGGCGGTTCTGGGCGGCAGCCTGAACGGCGTCAGCTCCCGAAGACGAAACCCCCGACACCGCCAGGTCGGGTTGGCCCTCGAGGACGCGCGCGATCGCCGACGCCAGGAGCGGATGATCCTGCACTATCAAGACTTGAACCGGACGGGCCTCGAGTTCGCCGTCGGCGTCGGGGTCCAGGTTGCGCACCCTCCCTTTCCCCTACCCGCCGAGGCAACATCGCCCCAGACCGTCCTTTGCTCTCGACACTTGTTAAGTGCAACTGTAAAGCGAAGGCTGAAGGGCTGCTGACGTTAACCAGCTGATTTGGCTGGGATGCCGCCCAGACGCGTGGAGAGTGAAGTTGCGACCGCCGATCAGGCGGTGAGCTCTGGGTCCGCACCATCGTCGACGTTGACAAGGGGGTCCTCGTCGCTGGCCGAGTACCGGTCCCTCACCTCGGCCCCTCCGGTTTCCGAGTCGCCGAGGCCCTCATCGGAGTCCTCCTCGACCACGTCGCCGGCTCGCCCCGACTCGGCGAGCAGCTGGTCGTACGCCCGGCCGGCCTCGTCCGGCGTGGGGTATTCCCAGAACTCGGTCCCGGGCGGTACCTCAGCCCCTTCGGTGTCGTCGGTCCCATGCATGAAGACGTAGGCGCGGCCGTTGTCGGGGTCCTGGATCAACGACAGAAAGCGCTCCTCAGTCAACTCTGTCCGCCGCTCTGCCTGGCCCTCGTTCTCGAGCTCGAACAGGCGGCTGACGATCTGCTCCTCACTCCGTTCTTGCATGCCCTAATTCTGCGACACGGCCGCTTTAACCTACTGGCGGTGAGTGAGACACCGGAGCCGGCCCCGTTCTATAACGTAATCGCAGGGCACAACCTCGACAGGCTGTCGGGGATCAGCGACGGCATCTTTGCCGTCGTCATGACGCTCCTGGTCCTTGGGCTGGCCGTCCCGGCGGCGACGGGGATCACAGGGGAAGGAGACCTGGCCCAAGCTCTGGCCGACCTCCTGCCGAACGTCGTGACTTACGCCATGAGCTTTCTCACGCTGGGGATCTTCTGGGTCGCCCACCAGACGCAGTTCAGCCAGCTGAAGAGCAGCGACCGGAACTACACCTGGATCAACCTCGGCTTTTTGCTCGCCGTCACGCTGGTTCCTTTCTCGACACAGCTGCTGGCCCACTTCATCACCTTTCGGGTTGCGCTGCTGGTGTACTGGCTGAACATCCTCGTCCTCGGCTTCGTGATCCTGGCGGGCGCGGAGTACGCCCTTCGCGCTCACCTCTTCGCCACCGAAGGACAAGCGCAGCGGGTGGTGATTGGAGTGATCAGGCGCCGCGTCCTTGTCGCCCAGGCGCTTTACGCGGTCGCCACCGCCCTATGCGTCTTCAACACCTACCTGAGCATCGCGCTCATCGTCGTGATCCAGCTCAACTATGCGGTCGCGCCGAGGATCCCTCTCCTGCACCGACTCTGACCCACCTCTTACGATCCCACCTGTGACAGCCGCCCAGTGGGTCTTGGCCGTGGTTGGTCTGGCCATCATCGTGGTCGTCTTCTACGACCTCTTTCAATCTGTGGTGCTGCCTCGCCCGGCGGTGCGCAAAGTGCAGCTGGCGCGGGGCGTCGTGCGGCCCATGTGGTACGTCTGGCGTTGGGTCAGCCAGCGCACCTCACGAGTGGATCGAAGCGAAGGTCGGCTCGCGGCGTTCGCTCCGATCGCGCTGCTCATGCTGTTTGCGATCTGGGCATCAGCCCTGGTCCTGGGATACGGGCTGGTCCTGGACGGATTTGCGGAAGAGATCCGTCCCGCTCCTCCGGACCTGATCACCTCGATCTACATCTCGGCCAGCACCCTCGTCCCGCTTGCATACGGAGACTTCGTCCCGGAGGGGCCGGTGGCGCGAATCTTGATCGTGGCCGAGAGCGCGACCGGGGTCGGGCTCGCCGCGCTCGCCATCACCCTGCTCTTCTCGCTCTTTGAGTCGTTCCGGTCGCGGGAGGAGCTGGTCATCTCCCTCGATGCCCTTGCCGGCGCCCCGCCTTCCGGCGTTCACATCCTCGAGACCGCCGCCGAGCTCGGAATGCGCCACGAGCTCGGCGCCGTCTTCGATGAATGGCGTCAATGGTCGTCGATGGTCCTCGAAAGCCATCTCGCATATCCCTTGCTCGTCTACTTCCGGTCGAGCCATGACAACGAGGCCTGGGTCAACTCGTTCGGCGCTGTGATGGACGCGGCCATCCTCGTCATGAGCACGGTCGAGGACGGCGCCATCGGGCCGGCCAGGCTCATGTTCACTGTCGGCAACCACCTGGTCGAGGACCTCAGTTGGGTCTTCCGCTTCAAGAGCGCCAGCTACCCGATCGTCGAGCAGTCGGAATACGTGGCTGCGGTGGCTTTGCTGACCAAGGCCGGCTACAAAGTGAAGGACACCGAAAAGGGGTGGAAGCATTTCGCCCAGCTGCGGTCGAAGTACGCCATGACGCTCAACCAGATGGCCAACCTGCTCGCCCTTCCGCCCGCACAGTGGATCGGCGACCGCTCGTACCTGCCGCACCGCGAGAGACCGTCGCGCGCCAGCCGGCGCCCGCGGACGACCACGACTATCTGACCAGGCCGAGCTCCCGAGCCTTCACGATCGCCTCGAGCTTCGAGTGCACGCCAAGCTTGCTGCCGAGACTCCGGATATGCGTGCGCACCGTGGTGTAGCTGATTCCCATCCTCGCGGCAACGGAACGGCTCGAGAGGCCTTCGGCCATGAGCTGCAAGACCTCCCTTTCCCGCGGGGTCAGGCTCTCGAACTGAGCCTCGATCGCGCGGCGTTTCGCAAGCAGCGTCGCGATCGTGCGGGGGGTGATGAGCACCCGCCCGCGCGCGACGTCTCGAATCGCAGCGACCACCTCGGTCGCGGCCTTCGACTTGTGGATGAACGCGCTTGCGCTGGCCTGAACTGCAGCGAAGCGCGCGGCGTCGGTGTCCTCGCGAGTGAGAAAGATGAGCTTGGCCTCAGGGCGAACCTCCCGGATGGCGGCGGCCGCCTCCGCGCCCGTGCCGTCGGGTAGACGGAAGTCGAGCAGCACCACGTCAGGCCCCAGCTCCGCAGCCGCCTTGACGCATTCGGCCACCGAACCTGCCTCACCGACCACCTTCATGTCGCCCTGCTGGTTGATCAGCGCGGCAAGACCCTCTGCGACAACCCGGTGGTCCTCGACGATGAGGACACGGATCGGATCGCCACCGGTTTGCTCCCCGTCGCCGACCTCACCTGGAATCCCCGCACTTCCGAAGGACGCGCCCTCTCCGGGCGCGGCGAAATACCTGCGCGTCATATCCCTTACAACCCACGCCTGGTTCGCAGTACCCGTGGCCAGAAACGCAGAGGCCGGGCCCGCGGGGCCCGGCCTCGAGTTGTTCATGCGATAGAACTGCTACTTCGCCGGCGCGGGCACCTCATCGGCCTGAGATGCGCCATTGGCGTCATCGACCGAGGCGACCAGCCACCCCAGGGCGGGCTGCTTTTTCTGCTGGTCCGGGTCGACGGTCAGCGTGAACGAAGACAGTGCGCCAGGGGCGAGCGTTGCGAAGTCTCCGCTCGAGACGGATGGGCTGAATGGGTTGATGGACGCCGAGCCCGTGACATCGACGAAGCCTCCGGGCACGAGGGAGAACGCCGCCACGCTGTAGGTGAGCCCCTGCTTCTTGACCGGGCCGACGCCTTCCGCCTTCTGGAACAATCCGAGCTCGCTGGCCAGCGCCGGCAGCTCGATGGTCGAACCGTTCATCGGCGCTTCGGCCACGAAGGCGTCGATGACGGCGTGCGTGCCGGCGTTGATCGTGAAAGAAGCGAATACTCCGTTGAACGAACCGGTCAGGACGGCGCCAAGGTCTGCGCCGACCACAAAGAAATCAGGGGCCCCGTCTCCGTTCGTGTCGATGGGGATGTCGTATTCGTTGACCGATTGGTTTGCGGCCTGGCCCCACGTGTTGATCAGAAAGACCAGGCTGCGGTCGTCGGCTGCTCCGCCGAGCGCCTCACCAGGCAGGACCTGGACCCCCACGTCGCGCACATCCATCGGCTGCCCGGTCTCCCTGGCGTCGGTGATGCCCCAGGCGTAGAGGTCGGCATAGCCGGAGTGGATGCCGTTGTTGGAGAGCGACAGCGTTGAGGCGATCGTGTGGCCCGGCGTGGAATTCGGAGCCGGAGGAACGTTGCTCCAGGGACCGGGTGTGCCTGCCGCCACGTTCGAAACGCCGCGCGGCACGAACATGAAGGGCACCCTGAGCGTCTGCTGGTCGGCGGCGTGGCCCGCAGCCGGAGTGGCCACGATGGCGCCGCGAACAGTCAAGACACCGCCTGCTCCGATCACAAACGTGGAGTCAGACAGCAGCGCCGCGAAGGACGCAGCGGGCATGGACAGCGAAACCTGAACGGTGGATGTCGCACCTGCCGCAAGCGAGACGCTCGCGGGCGAGACGGTGATGGCGGCGCCGGCCTGAGAGCCGGAGCCGGCAACGCTGAGGTTGTAGTTGGCCGTGGACGTGCCGCTGTTCGTCAGCGTGAACGCCACCTGGGCGGCGTAGGCGCCCGATCCGGCTACGTACCCGAACTTGATTGCGTCAAGGGAGTCGGTCGTGGTCGCGAGGACCGACGAGTTGACCGCCTTCTGCGCCTGTACAACGCCGGTGCCGGCGCGCCGCGGGTTGTAACCGGTGTTCAGAGTTGAGTCGGCGGTGTTCATGATGGCGGCCTTGATCTGCACACCGGTCCAGGTCGGGTGTGCCTCCTTGACCAGCGCCGCAATGCCTGCGGTCATCGGGCAGGCCATCGACGTTCCGGACTGGACCCCAGCGCCGGTGCCGGAGCCCATGCGAGCAGATGCAACGCTCACACCCGGAGCGATCACGTCAGGCTTCGGCGCCGAGTCGGGGTTTCTCGGTCCACCCGACGAGAAGCCGGCGACCGCCTTGTAGCCATTGTTGGGAAGAGTGGTTGGCGAGAGGGTCAGGGACCCGCCGTCAGCCGCGACAAGCGCGGCCGCCGCGGCCGGCTGCGCGCCAAGGAACGGGATCGTCACCACGTGCTGTTCGCCGGTGTCCGGGTTCGATGTGATTTCGCCTTCGAATGGCGGGTAGCCGGCGGCGTTGTTGATCATGACGACGGCGGCGGCCCCGGCTTTGTCGCCGAACACGGCGCGGGCAACACGCGCGCAGTTTCCGCGCACTGTTACGACGACCTTGCCAGCGGTGCCCGCGTACTCTGCTTCATTGCACCCGAGCGAGACCGAACCGTTGGAGTTGCGGAGCACCTTCACGCCGAACGGACCGCTCGGGATGGGGGCGCCGTTGGCGTCGATCGTTGTCACCGCGCCACCCGATGCTCCCCCGGCCGAGGTCAGGCTGAGCGTCGCGCCCGGGTAGGTCAGCGTGCTGCCGTCCATCGCGGCCACCGAGAGGACACCGTTGCTTGTGCTGGGCGAGCCGACCATGTAGCCGCTCGAACCTTCGTTGCCGGCGGACGCGACCACTGTGATGCCGTCGTCGAAGGCGTTCTGAGCCGCTACCGACGTCGGGTCTTCCGTGCCGCCAAGGGGCGAACCCAGCGACATGCTGATGATGTTCACTCCGTCGGCCACGGCCCGGTTGATCGCCAGGGCCACGATTTCGCTCGAGCCAACGCAACCGAACACGCGATACGCATAGATGTCCGCATTCGGAGCCACTCCGGGGCCCACCATCCACGAGTGTGAAGAGATGGTCGACGCGCCGTAAGTCCCGTGGAACGTGGTGCCGTCACTGAGCACGCCGAAGCCGGCGGCGGTGCCCGCCGTGTGCGTTCCATGACTGTTGCAGTCGAGTGGATTCGGGTCAGGCGCAGGAACTGAGCCTCGGATCCTGGCGTTGTAGGCGTCGCCGGAAAAATCGTAGCCGCCCTTGATCTTTGGCGCCGCCGGGCCGAAGAGGCTCGAGGCGGCGGGAGCGGTGCTCGTTGCCTTGGCAGCGTTCCACGCGGCGACGGTGCCGGGTCCGCCGAAGTCAGCGTGCGTGTAGTCGATGCCGGTGTCGATGATGGCGATCTTGACGCCGGTCCCGGTCAGACCGAAGCTCTGCCAGGCTTGCGGCGCGCCGACGAAGGCAACGCCGTTGGTGTTGGATGGGGTGAACGTCTGCACAGCGTGGATCGCTGCCACGCCGGGGAGGCTTGCGAGCTGCGCCAGGTTCCTCTCCGGGACAACGACCTGTATGCCGTTGTACGCGTCTTGCATCTGGCCGACGACCTTGGCGTCGGCCCGCGCAAGCGAGGCTCCGAGTGCGTCCTGCTGAGCCTGCAGCTGCTGCCGGATGGCGTGCTTTTCATCCGCCGTCAGCTTCTGTCCATGCTTCTGGGCGGCGGCGTCCTGAACGGCGACGGGGGCGGCAGCCAGCTGCATCACGACCGAGACAGGTCGATCGCTGAGCGACGCCGGCACGAACGCGGCGTGTCCGCCGCTGGATTCAAAAAGGGCTGGGTCGACTTTGGCGAACCGGGCCCCGCCGTCCAGGGTGTCGTCCCCGGTCGCGGCCGCTCCGGCCATCGCCGCGACAACGCTCAACCCAGAGGCGACAGCCAACGCGTAGGCCCAACGAAACTGGCGGTAGCCACCCACACCCATCTTCACTCCCACCCTTTAAGCACACCCGAGTCGAGGCGACAGCAGCGCCTCTTGAAAACCGCCTAACTGTGTCAAAGGCCAGGAACGAAAGTCAATGGATTAAGCGGATAAAGTTGGGCTTTTCACCGCCTTTTCAGGAAGCGTCGTGAAATCGGGTAGTGTAACGGCACAGGGTGGCGTCCAGGGTTTGGGGGTTGTAGGACCGTGGACCGCCGGCGCATAGCGATGATCGTGTCTCCCTGGTATCCAGTCCCGCCGAGCGGCTACGGCGGCATCGAGCTCATGGCATATCACCTCGCGCGCGAGCTGCAGCTTCGCGGGCACGAGGTGAGCGTGATCGGGCAACAGGGTTCGAAAGGGCCGTTTGAGACGGTCGCGATCGCTCCCGAGAGCTGGTCGAGCCAGCTCGGCACCCGCGACCAGGTCCCTCGCGAAAGCCTGTTTCTGTATCGCGCGTACGACCTGGTGAAGCGTCGTGCATTCGACGTGGTGCACGATCACTCCGGTCTGACCGGGATCCTGATGGCCGCGAGCTCGCGTCTGCAGACACCGGTGGTGGCGACCCTCCACGGCGACCTCACTGAGGCCGAAGGCGAGTTTCTCGCGGCGGTCGAACATCGAGTGCATCTCGTCGCCATCAGCCAGGCGCAGCAGGCGCTCGTCGCCGGAGTCGACTGGCGGCGCGTCGTGTACAACGCCATCGATCCAGCCGACTACACGCCCGTCACAAAGCGCGAGGAGAAGCACAACTTCATCTTTCAGCTGGCTCGGATATCACCCACCAAGGGACAGCACATCGCGATCGAGGTGGCACGGCGGATCGGCGTGCCGCTCGTGCTAGCCGGCAAAGTCGACAACGACGCCAGCGACTACTTCGAACATGAGATCAAGCCGCACCTGGGTAATGGCGTGACATGGCACGAGAACGTAGAAGGCGAGGAGAAGCAGCACTTGCTGTCACGTGCGCGCGCCATGCTCTTTCCGATCCAGTGGGAGGAGCCGTTCGGCATCGCCATGGTCGAAGCGATGGTGAGCGGCACGCCGGTAATTGCGCTCGCGCGAGGAGCGGCCAACGAGATAGTGGAGCCGGGCGTCACCGGCTGGCTCGCCCACGACCTCGACGGTCTTGTCGACGCGTGGTCGCGGATCGGTGACATCGACCTCGAGCGCTGCGTTCGGCGCGCGAGCGAGCGATTCGGACCGGGCCAGATGGCAGACGGATACCAATCGGTCTACGAAAGAGCGATCGACGAGTCCTACTACCGAGAAAAGCTTTGATCCCCTCTCCCCATCGGGGAGAGGGTTAGGGTGAGGGGCTTAAGTGCCTATCCCCGCTCGACACTGATTCCGCTCGGCAGCTTCCCGACCTTGACTTTCGTGCCGTCCACCTCGAAATCAATCCGGTGCCCCGCAAAATGGAGCCCGCTCACCTCCACCCGCCGCCACAGCGGAGTCTCCAGCGGCGCGATGTGCAGGACTCCACGAGCCGCGTCGGCCTGGAGGCCCAACAGCGTGGTCATCAGCATGTAGGCCGACGCCGCAGACCACGATTGCGGGCTGCAGGTGTTCGGATAATCGACGGGCGGCCGA
>DASQAU010000023.1:0-9193 GCA_035635595.1 Candidatus Eiseniibacteriota bacterium | reverse complement strand
AACCCGGCGATCACTGGTGGAAACGCGGCGGTCAACGACCTCAGCGGCCACCCGGTCGGCGACCAGTTCGGACAGCCGGGGTTCCCCGGCTTCGATGGGCTGTTCGCGAGCACGACCCTCTCCTACGTGGCCCACATGCAGGAGGCCGGGATCCCGGTCACGTTCGGCTACATCTCAGATGCGCATGACGAGCACGGCGTGTCCGGCGAGATCCACATCGCCGACGGCCCGGGCCAGGCTACATACGCCTCCCAGCTGCACAGTTACGATGTCGCATTCCAGCAGTTCTTCGACCGGCTGGCCGCCGATGGACTGACCAAGGACAACACGCTGTTCCTGTTCACCGTCGACGAGGGCGACCACTTCGTCGGCTCGACGCCGACCCCCGCCGGCTGCGACGGCGTGACCACGCCTTGCTCGTACAGCCAGGTGAGCGAGGTCAACGTCAACCTCGCCGGCCTCATGGCAACACAGCAGGGAATCACCACCCCGTTCACGGTCCACTCGGACATGGCGCCCACCGTCTACATCACCGGCAACCCGTCCAGGACCGCGACCGTGACCCGCGACTTCGGCCGCGCGCTGGGGCGGCTCACAGCCGTCAATCCCTTCACTGGCGCAACCAACGATCTCAGCGTGGCGCTCGCCGACCCGGTCGGCATGAAAGCGCTGCACATGGTCACCGCGGACCCTCAGCGAACTCCGACGCTCACGATGTTCGCGCACCCGGACTACTTCCTCTTCGCGGGCGCGGCGAACTGTACCTCGCCGTGTGTGACGGTCCCTTCGACCGGCAACTTCACGTTCGCGTGGAACCACGGAAGCATCGACTCCGAGATCGGCACCATGTGGCTCGGGATGGTTGGCCCGGGAGTACGCCACCTCGGCATGGATTCGACGTGGGCCGACCATACGGACCAGAGGGCGACGATGATGTCGCTGCTCGGCCTGCAGGACAGCTACGTCCATGACGGCCGGGTCCTGATCGACCAGCTTTTCGCGTGGGCAGTGCCGCAGTCACTGATCGCACACCGCGAGTCGCTCCGCCGGCTGGGTGCTACCTACAAACAGCTGAACGCGCCCTTTGGGCAGTTCTCGATGGCGACGTTGGTCGCGTCCACCCGTGCGATCAAGGGCGGCACGTCGTCGGACGACACCAGCTACACATCAACTGAGAACCAGATCTCGAGCCTGACCGCCTCGCGTGACGCGCTGGCGATGCAGATTCGCGCGGCTCTGGATTCAGCCGCATTCGGCGACACGCCACTGAACGAGCAGAAGGCCAAGAGCTGGATCGCGCAGGCCAACGATGTGATCGGTCAGGCGCAAACGCTGGCCGGATAGGGTCTCTCTTCGACTCGTCGCCGCCGGAGGGGCCGCCGCAGCGGCCCCTTCGCGTTATCAGTCTTTGGTCGAGCCGGCAGGTGGGCTCGGTGGGCCCGGCTCGTCGGTGCGAAGGGACTGCCGGAACTCCTTGATCCCACGCCCCACCGAACCTCCGACGCTGGGCAGCCTTCCCACACCGAAGAGGATCAAGACGATTACCAGCAGCGCGACGGCCCAGAGCGGATGGAGTCCAAAGGGCATCGTTTATCTCCGCGTCAGTATGAACCTGCTAGAGCAGCCGCAGAATCGGTGCCGCCTTCTCGAAGGCGTCGGGGTCGATCTCCGCGTACGGATCCGGCGAGAGCGAGAGAATCACATGTTGAGCCCCGGCTTGCGCATAAGCCCTGATCACCTCCGCGATCCTTTCGGGCGACCCGACGGCAACCTCAGGCTCCCGGAAGCCGTCCTGGACTTCACGCCGGCCGTCCAGGACGCACGCGATGCTCGCGCTGACCTCCACCTCTTGGCGGTCACGACCGATGCGATCAAGCGCTTCATGAAGCCCACCCAGGGCCGCCTTGAATCGCCCCGTGTCGTCGCCACCCCAATAGGCGTGGTTCCATCCGTCGGCTCGCGATGCCAGCGCCAGCATTCTTGGCCCTTCGGCGGCGATCCACAGCGGCGGCGACGGAGCGGTCGCGGCGATGGAAGCCTCGAGCATGTGCAGCCACGTTCCGTCCACGCTCGCCGGCTCGCCTTTGAGCAGCGCCCGGAGCGGTTCGACCGCCTCTTCGAGACGGCTCACCAGATGGTCGAAGGGCAGGCCCAGCGCGTCGAACTCCGGCCGGTGCCATCCGGTGCCCAGGCCGAGGATGAAGCGGCCCCCGCTCATGTCCGCAAGAGCAGCCGCTTCGCGCGCCAGCTGCCCGACGTGACGAAATGCGTGACTGAGCACAAGGCTGCCGAGTGAGATTTCGCCGGTGGCCGCAGCGACCTGGGCGAGGCAGATCATCGGTTCATGCGACAGCACACGGCCACCCGCTCGCTGGATGAAAACGTGGTCCATCACCCAGACGGAGTCGAAACCAATTTCCTCCGCCCGCCGCGCCTGCTGGGCGATCTCGGCCAGCGACTTGGGGCGGTAAGTGGCGTAGTCGTACATCTTCAGCGTCACGCCGACCTTCACGGAACGCATGGGACGCGGACTATTTCGTCGCTGCGCCCGCCGCCAGGATCCGTTTGGCGGTGTCTCGCCCGACCCGCCTCAGGTGGGTCTCGAGCTGGCCGGCGGCGGGATTCCATATCCCGCGAAGCACGATCGCGGTATAGATCTCAGCGATCTCCTCCAGGGAGAGGCGGCCACGGGCCGAATACCAGGCCGACACCCACGTGGTCATGGCCAGGATGCCGTAGGCCGTGATCTGCACGTCCACCGGAAGGAACTTACCCTGCCGAATGCCATCCTCGAGCTCGTTCTGAAACATCTGCTCGTAGTCGTGGCGAAGGCCGACGATCCGCGTCCGCTGGCCGCGATTCAAGCTCCTGAGCTCGCTGTTGCCGATGAAAACTTCCTCGGCACGCTCGCCATGGAACTTGACGTGGTGATAGACCAGCAGTCGCATCCGCTCCACGACGTCCGGCGTCTGCGCGACCTGGCGCTGGTCTTCCAGCAGATCCAGCATGACCGTCTCCATGATGTCGAAGAGAAGGTCGCCCTTTGACGTGATGTGGTTGTAGAGGCTGCCGACCTGGATGCCGACACGCGACGCGATGTGCCGGAGGGTTGTCGCCTGGAAGCCCCGCTTGTAGAAGAGATCGAGCGCGACCTGACGGATCTCATCTGCAGTGTTCTCACCGACAGACCGGCCCCTCCGGCGCGTGGCCATCAGCGAGGGTGCTCGGTTCGCGGTTTGCCGTCGCACACGAGCACGTCCCAGACCTTAGTTGGGACTTCACCTGCTGTCAACCGCTCGTTTGGTGAGCGATCGCTAGTTTGTTTAATCTGGGGAGGCGAGTGCTCACCGTCAACGATGTTCTGCGCCGCAACCGTTCCAGAAGGCCGCAATTCCCCGCGGTTGTCGATCGTTCAGGGCGGCTCACCCACCGCCAGCTCACGGAGCGTGCCTGGGCGGTCGCTCAGGGCTTGATTTCCGCCGGTGTGCGGCCGGGTGAGACGGTCGCGATCCTGTGCGGCAACGGAATCTTCAGCGCCGAGACGATCCTCGGGACCATGGCCGCCGGAGCGATCGCGGTGCCCTTGAGCTGGCGCTGGTCGCGACCAGAGCTCGAACATGGGCTGAACGATTGCAGGGCCCAGGTGGTGCTCGCCGACCGGGATTTCGGCCCTGCAGTCAACGACATTGCGGGCGGAGGAGGAGCGGCGGCGGTGAAGCGGGTGATCGTCGAAGGTCCGGAGTACGAGAGCTTCCTCCGGGCACCTTCGATGCCGGACGTGGTTCTGGCTCCCGAGGCGCCCGCCGTCATCCTGTACACGGGCGGCACGACGGGTGCCTCCAAGGGCGTGCTTCTGTCACACCGGAATGTCATGGCCAACGCGATCGACGAGATCGTGGACACGGACATGGAACCAGACGACATCACGCTGCTGATCGCGCCGATGTATCACTCGGCCTCACTGTTGTGCTGGTTCCTGCCCCACCTCGTCATCGGCGCCTGCAGCGTCTTCATGCGCCACTTCGATGAGGAGGAGGCCGCAGCGCTGATTGAGAAGGAGCACATCACCAATGGCTTCTTCATCCCGAACATGGTGCGGCGCATGCTGATCAGTGGCGCTTGGGGGATACACCGAATGGACTCGTTCCGCCGCCTGTACGTGGGCGGCGCAACGTTTCGCTTGCCCGACAAGGAAGCCGTCCGCAATGTGCTTCCGGGGGTGCGGATCTACTTCCAGTACGGGCTCACCGAAGCCGGCCCCATCGTGACGCGGCTCCGGCCGGAGGATATGTTCAACCCCGAGCTGGACGGCTCGATCGGTCAGGAGATTCTGCTCAACGACGTCTCGATCCAGGACGACGGTGGTCGGGAGGTCGAAGACGGGATCGCGGGAGAGATCTGCGTTCGCGGACCCAACGTCATGCTCGGCTACTTCAACCGTCCTGAGGCCACTGCTGCGGTTTTCAGGAACGGATGGTTGCGAACAGGGGACCTGGCCTCCCGGCAGAACGGCTACCTGATGTACCACGATCGCTTGAAGGACATGATCAAGAGCGGAGGCGAGAACGTGTACTCCGCCGAGGTGGAGCAAGCCCTGTACTCACATCCAGCCGTCGCGGAGGCCGCGGTCATAGGCGTGGCAAGCGATCAGTGGGACGAGGAGGTGCGCGCTGTGGTGGCGTTGAAGCCGGGCCTGCAGGCGAGCGAGACCGATCTCCAGGACCACTGCCGGACACGCATCGCGGGGTACAAGGTGCCGAAGCGAATCTTGTTCGTGCCGCTGGACCAGATGCCGGTCAATCCCAGCGGCAAGATCATGAAGCGCGAGCTCCGGCAGCGACCCCTGTGGCCTGACGTCGCTCCGATCCGATGAAAGCTCTGCGCGAACCAGACTCGATCACGCTCGACGACGTCGTGGCGGCCCGCAAGCGCATCAAAGATGCTGTGCCGCGCACGCCGCTGATCCGGATCGATGGAGCCGGCCTGGGCGAGCTCTACCTGAAGCTGGAGAACCTTCAACCCATCCGCTCGTTCAAGGTTCGCGGGGCGGACAACGCGATGGCCATGCTGAGCGCCGCTGAGCTTGCCGCCGGCGTCTACACGGCCAGCGCCGGGAACATGGCACAGGGCCTTGCTTGGGCGGCCCGGCGGCGGGGAGTTCGCTGCACCGTCGTGGTTCCTGATGGCGCGCCGCAGACCAAGCTGGATGGAATCCGGCGTCTTGGAGGCGAAATCGTCTCCCTCGCGTACGACGATTGGTGGAACATCCTTGCGACGCATCGATACGCGCCGCTTGAGCCGGCCGCTTTCATTCACCCGGTCAGCGATGTCGGAGTGATGGCAGGCAACGGGACGATCGGCCTCGAGCTCCTCGAGGATCTGCCAGACGTGGACGCCGTGCTCGTCCCATTTGGCGGCGGTGGGCTGAGCTGCGGGATCGCGGCGGCCATTCGAGGCATGAAGCCTGAGGTCCGGGTTTACGGCTGCGAGGTGGAGACTGCAGCCCCACTCGCGGCGGCGATTGCGGCAGGCCGGGCGGTCGAATGCGAGCGCACGCCTACATTCGTCGACGGTATCGGGGCCCGCACCATGCTCACCGAGATGTGGCCTCCTGCCCATCGACTTCTGGCCGGTTCGTTGGTGGTGAGCCTGGCCGACGTTGCCGCCGCGATCAGGATGCTCGTCGAACGCGCGGCGGTGGTCGGCGAAGGCGCGGCCGGCGCCGCCGTGGCAGCAGGGCTCAAAGGGCTCGGCGGAAAGGGGCGCGTCGTATGCGTCGTGTCCGGCGGGAACATCGATCCGGCGGTGCTGTCGAAAATCCTCGAAGGTGGCGTGCCCTAAGTCACAGGTGCGGGCGTGCGTCCGGAGCGATACGCAGCGATCGCGCCGAACGCAGCCACCAGGACTGCCCCCACCAGGACGGAGACGGCGACCGTCTGGAAGACCGCGATCAAACCCATCTCCTGTGCGACCACACCGAGGGCGATGGGCCCAAAAAGGTCACCCAGGCTGCCTGCCATCCAGAAGAGACCGACCGCTGCGCCGCGGTTGGTGCGGGCCGCTGCCGAAGCCACCGCCATCTGGCCTGAGACAAGGAAGATTCCGAAGCCTATCCCTTCCAGGATCAACAGGACTGTCAGAACCGACGGCGAGGTCGTGCGCGAGATCACCAGGTTGATTGCGGCCTCGACCAGCAGGACCCCTGCAAGCGTCCAGTGCGCGGGCAGCCTCGCAGACAGCGGCCCCATCGGCACGCGACCCGCCGCCGACGCGATCGACCGCCAGGCGAAAAGGCTGCCGATGGTGACCGTGCTGATCCCGGCGCCACTGGCATACACCGGGAAGTACGTGAAGATGGCTCCGGTCATCGAGAGAGTCATTGCGATGTTGGCGGCGCAGGCCATGACCATGGCGGGCTGGCGAACCAGCGCGGCGAACGCCGGCAGATCCACCAGGCGCGGCGCCAGAGTAGCCTTGCCAGGTTCGGCCTTGGTTCTGATCAACCGCACCCCACCATAGACAGCCCCCAAAACGGCGATCCCCGCCCCGGTGAGGTAGGCGGCCGGATACCCGGCGACGGAAGCGACCCAGGTTCCGAGCAGCGGTCCCACCGCGAATCCCGAACCCATCGACGCCGTGTACACACCGATTGCAGCGCCGCGGTCGCGGATCTCGACCACGTCGCCGATATAAGCGATCCCAAGCGGGAAGGTGGCGACCATCGCGATCGCCATCACAACGCGCGGCACGACCACCCATCCTGCGTTGGGCGCGACGGCAAACAGCACGAAGGCCACAGCGAACGCGATCATCCCGCCGACCAGCACCGTTTTTCGATCGAGGCGGTCGGACAGCATCCCGATCGGCAGCGCGCACACCAGGCGAGTGAGGCCGAGGACTGCCGTGATGAGCCCGAGCAGTCCAAGCGAGGCACCAAGGCTCGTTGTGAACAGCGAAAACAACGGCGTCTGCACGCCCGTGACGACGTCCGCGATGAAGATCAGGACGCAAATGTCCACCACCTCGCGCCGCAGGAGGCGGCGGTACGTAGCAGACACGCCGGACACTCCGTGGAGATTAAAGTACTCGACGAACGAACGTGCGTTTTCGAATCGGTTTCGCTGCACCGCTGACCACGCCCCAGGCCATCGTCGGGCTGCCCATGCTGCGCACAGTCGAGCTGGCGGTCGCCGACGCTCGCGCCCGGGGTCTGGACATCGCAATCCGAGCGGTGGATGACAAAGAGGACGAAAACGTGGCCGCACAAGCCGCCGCCGAGCTTGCCGCCGACCCATCGGTGGTCGCAGTGATCGGCCACAAGAACAGCGGCCCCAGCGGCGCCGCGGGACCCGTGTACGCCCGAGCCGGGCTGGCTCAGGTCACCCAGTGCTCCACGGACAACGCCCTGAGCCGCGCCGGTTGGCCGACGTTCTTTCGCCTGTGCGCGGACAACGAACGACAGGCGGCAGTCGCAGCCGAGTTTGCGCATGCCCACCTGCCGGCCGCCTCCGCCGTGGCTGTGCACGACGGCACCGACTACGGGCGCCCGCTGGTCCAGGCCTTCGCCAAGCGCCTGCAGGCGCTCTCAGGCCGGCCGGTCAAGGTGCTTGCTATGCACGTCGGACAGGAGGACTTCGCGGAAATCGTCGAAGCGATACGCGACGCTGAGCCGGGCGTCATCGATTTCGGGGCGACCGAGATCGAAAGCAGCAAGCTCATGCGCGCGCTGCATGCAGCGGGCGTGAGGGCGCAGGTGATCAGCTCAGAAGGCGGGCCGGACAATCCGTTGGCGCGGCTCGCCGGACCCGCAGGCGAGGGCAGCATTCACACCTACGCCGGCGCGGACCCTCTGTCGACGCCGGCTTCTCGAAGTCTCGTCCGGCGCTGCGTGGCTGAGATCGGTGAGACGCCGTCCTATGTTGTGGAGTGCTATGACGCGGTCAGCGTCATCACAGCGGCGCTGGAAAAAGGGGCGACCACTCGCAAGGAGGTCAGAGACGCCATCGCCTCGACCGACTTCGAAGGCATCGGCGGCAGGATCCGCTTTGACGCCCACGGCGACCGCATCGGCGCTCCGGTCAGCCTGTGGCGCGTGGTGAGCGGGCGCATGATCCCACTCGCTGAGGGCGCCCTCCGCTAGGCGCCCACGGGCACCTGGAGCTTGTCGCGCACCTGGCCGAGAAGCCGGATCGCCGTGGAGACACGCTCGTGTGGCACGCCCGGGTACTTGACGCGAAACATCACGTGCAGCCGGTCGCCGGCGATCGATTCCAGACGGCGCAGATTCTCGGCGAGCTGCTCAGGCGTCCCCAGCATGATCTCGCTGCGTCGCGCGGCCAGCTCGTCCTCAGACATCCGGTCTGGATACCAGTCGGCGTAGTCCGCCGGCGGAAGCCCATACCAGGACCCGTACGTCCGGCGCGTGAGCATGTAGGACTCTTTGACCTGGTCCCATGCGTCATCGGCCCCGCGCTCGGAGATGAACCCTCCGAGCGTCATCGCGAACTCCTGGTCCTCGTAGCGCTTGCCGTGCTTTGCGAGCGCCGCCTTGTAGCGGTCGACCATGTCCTGCACCCGCCAGAAGATGTCGCGGTTGTAACCGCTCGAGCCGAAGGATTTCGAATCGGTCCCGCCATCCATGATGAAGCCGTCGCCCAACCGCGCCGCGCGGTCGAGCGATGCGTCGACGTAACCCGCGATCCACACCGGGGGCCCGCCTTTCTGCAAGGGCTTTGGATAAACGTCAACCTCGTCAAAGCTCCAATGGCGGCCATGGAATGTGACCGGCTCGCCCTTCCACGCAAGCTTCATGACCTGAACGAGCTCCTCGGTCATGGGAGCGCGAGCCGCACGCCGGACGTTGAAACCGGCGTATTCGACGTCCCGGTAGCCGAGACCAACGCCGATCGTGAAGCGACCGTTGGAGAGCACGTCCAGCATGCCGCACTCCTCGGCCAGCTTGATCGGGTTGTGAAGCGGGGCCAGCACCACTGAGGGGCCCAGCTGGATCCGAGAGGTGACCGCCGCGACCGCGGCGCACATTCCCATCACGTTGGGATTCCAGTTGAGGAAGTGATGCTCTGTGTACCAGATCGAGTCAAGCCCCACCTGCTCCGCGAGCCTCGCCTGCTCGAGGTCGTTGGCGTACACCTGGTGATGGGTGACGCCTTCAGAGGGGATCCACTCCGAGCTG
>DASQAU010000022.1:0-4514 GCA_035635595.1 Candidatus Eiseniibacteriota bacterium | reverse complement strand
ACGTGATGAGTTGCGGGTCGCGGGCGAGCAGAAAGCGCGCCCAGCGCGGCAGCGAGAACACCCACTGGCGCACCGGCACCTGCGGGATCACGCCCTCCACCAGGTGCGCGGCGGTATCGTGCATGCGGCGGCTGGTACAGGGGCGGGAAAGCTTCCTGCCGAGGGTGCCGCCGTGGCCGACGTGGTTCCCGGCATCGGTTGGTCGGACCACTGGTCGTTCTGGCGCACAGGGGTGCCTGCCGTGATGGTCACCGACACGGCTCCTTTCCGCTACGCGCACTACCACGAGGAAACTGACACGCCGGAGAAGTTGGACTTCGACCGTCTCGCGCGCGCGGTCGTGGGGCTCGCTGACGTCATCGACGAACTCAGCCGCTCGAGGTGACGGGTCCCGGAAGTGTCAACCATGTCCTGAGTTGTTCCTCACGTCCACATGGACGCGACTGCCTCGCACTCCTCCAGGTGCTTGCCAAGGGTGAGTGCACACCTGCGCTGAGCAAGCAGTGCTAGTCGGCGGTTCAACCGGTTGAACCGGATCGGTCCCGCGCCTCTCGGAGGAGCCATGCCACGGCGACTGCGTTGAGTATGGCGAAGGCAAACGGTCCGTAGGTCTTCGAAGGATCGTGGGCGAGCGCGCCGATGACGCCGTCGAACGCTTGCACTGAAGTCATCGCGATTCCCAGGAACGCAATTCCCGTGCGGGAGCGCACGCCCACCGCGATCAGGACCGTCACCAACAAGGCGACGCTTCGTGAAGCTGCATAGCGAGCGAAGGTTGCGCCGTTCGACGAGCCAAGTAGACCGGCGAGGGAAAAGCCCGCGCTTACGCCGGCACTGAGGAGCGTCATGAGCGCGCAGCCCCAGAATCGCGCCGTCATTGCGCCTTCACGAGACATCGATAACCGTTATTGAGCGATGACTTCGTTGCTCCGGGGGCCTTGTCCCTGCGCGTTGACCGCAGTGACTTGATAGAAGTATTGAGGCACCTTCGCATTCACTGCGGTGTCCTGGTAGATCGTCTTGCTACCGATCACGGTGTGGAGCTGTTTCTCGCCCCCTGCGGTCGTGCCGCGATAGATCTTGTAGGCGCGGATGTCCGCGCCGCCGTTGTCGGGGGCATTCCAGCTGAGGGTGACACGGCCCGCCGTGCGCGTGGCCGTAGCGAGATAGGGAGCCTTGGGCGCCCCCGGTTCCACCGGGTCGAAAGCGGCCAACAGCGGCCTGCCGCCAATCTGACGCGCCACCCGCTCGAAGGCGACGAAGTCATTCGCCGCGCCGCCGCCCTGGATGCAGGTGTCGGTTACGCAACCATCGTCATAGCCGAACACCACGCGGCCGTGGTCGTCCATGGTGACTTCGTTGAAATCCAGCAGGTTGCGATTGTGATTGCTCCCGCCGCCGTTCCAGATGCCTCCAGCACCCTGCACGGGATCGTTGGGCGTCGCGTTGACCGTGGTCCAGGTCTTTCCGCCGTCGTAGGTGGTCGCAATGAACAAGAACCAGCTGCCGGGGAAATCCAGCGATTCGTGATTGCCGGCCACGTTCGTGCCGAGGAACCCGCAAGCAGCGCGCCCGGAGTTTCCGGCGACCGCCTCGGGGAAGACCGCGTTGACCACGCCGCTTGCGATACCAATGTCGGTGTCGTTGATCCAGGTGGCGCCGTGATCGCGGCTTGCCGCCACGTGGACGTGGTGCTCCGCCCCTTGCCCGTTGACGTAGCACTCGAAGACCGTGTTGCTGTCGTCGACGGCGATCGAAGGGTCCGTCGACCCCCCGGTAAACGACTGGCTCCCCGGAATCAGGAACTGCTTCCACGTGAGCCCCGCGTCGAGGCTCACCACTCCGCCCTGCTGGGGTCCGCACTGCGCCACTGGTACGTAGGCGGCTCCATCGCCTCCGACCTTCACGTGGCCGTGCAGGCCGCCGCAAGCGGTGATGGCGGTGCCGTCGTAAATCGGCACGCCAGGTCCGAACGTGGAGCCGCCCGTGTCACTGCGTTGGCACGTCGCGGGCCCGACGCCGTCCTGCGAGCAGTAGTACAGGGCGTTGGGATAGGCGGGGTTCGGCACGGGGAACAGCGGGGGATAGGGGCCGGTGCCCAGCGTCTGGTGATCGATGCCGCCGTTCGGCGGAGCGGCGGATGCCTGGATCCAATTCGCCCCGTCATCGTCGCTGAAGGCGAAGAGTGCCTCGGCTCCCGTGGTCTGCATGGACTCGAAGGTGCGGCCGGTCTTGCGGTCGGTGAACAAGATCGGGTCGAGCGTCGTCAAGCTGACGATCGACGGCGACACGTCGGTCCATAGGGCCGGACCGGCTTCGGGCAGCGGCGGGCTTCGCTTTTCCGGCGGAGTGACTCGGAAGGTATTCAGATCGGACAACGTCATGATGTTGCCGGTGCGGGGATTGAAGCCAATGTTGAACTCGCCGGCACCCGCTTCGGCCCCTGAGCCTTTTGGCGGGAAGAAGTTCTGGTAGCGCGGAGCGCCCGGCGAGGTCGGAGTCGCCTGGCCGAAGCCGGTGCTTGGAGCGGGTCCCGCAGCCCCGGCGACCAACGAGATCGCGACCTTCACCGTCTCCCCCGTCGGTGTGAAGGGCACGACCTTGACCGTGAAGGTCTTGGTTCCGTTGAACGACCGCAGCGTAGTGACCTCTGGATTCGAGCTGCTGGCGGACTGCGTCTGAGCCTGCTGCGATCCGTCGGTGACGACGATCGCGCCGGCGTAGACGTACAGGTCGTAGTCGGACGCTCCGCTGCCTGTGTCAGTCCAACTCGCGCTGAACCGGATCAGATCGTTCGGATGAGTGGTCGCATAGTCGGCGGGCAGCGTGACCGTCAGCGAGAAGTCGTCGCAGGGCTGTACCGGGTTGTTGCACTCGGGCCCACTATCGATGAGGGGGATCGGGGTAGGATTCGCCACCGAAAACGGCCCGGCGGAATAGGTCAAGGGACCGGAGGTGTCGGTCAGCGTTCCGCTGGAGGGGACGGCAGCTCGAGCGCTCGCCGCCGCCAGGACCCCAACCACGATCGCGACGACCGAACGATTCGGCAGTATTGCGTTCATGAGACTCCCTTTTTGCAGACGGCGCCCATTTCCGAGGCGCGCAGAGTGCTACGGCTGCCGAGGAGCCACGTTATCGTTGCCAACGCTTGTGAAGCATCGAACAAAGCAACCTGCGCACGAACCGCAAAGGCCGCGGAGCCCCCCGCATTGGTGTTCAGAGCGCAACAGCGACGCGAGGACCTGCGAGTTGATGAACGAGCCTTCGAGCCAGATCGGCTACCTGCGCAGGAAGCGCTGCGCGCGCTTTCCCGTGTCCACCTCGCCCGCGTAGAGGTTGCCCTTCGAATCGATGGCGAGGTCGTGCACCCAGTGGAACGCGCCGGCGGAACGGCCGGGCCGCCCCAGCGCGCCGACCACTTCGCCGGTGTCGCGCACCAGCGTGAGCACCTGGTTGTTCCGACCGTCGGCGAGGTAGAGGAATTGCTGCTGCGGGTCGCGCGAGAGGGCCAGATCCCATACCGACCCGTTCGCGGCCGTGTGGGGCTCGACGATGAACTCCTTCACGAAGGTCCCGTCGCGGCGGAACACCTGGACGCGGCAGGTAGGAAGTTCTAGCCGCGGATCCTGGACCGATAAGAACTCTTCTGTCCACCCGCAGCTGCCAGACGGCCTGCTCGAGGCAGCGCGCGGCGGCCGGCGGACCGGCCGCGCAGGGTCCAGCTCCTTGCTGCTCATCTCGACCAGCTCCTGGGCCACCAGTCCGCCTTTCAGGCGACGCCACGTCGCCGAAAGCGGACATTTCTACTTGGCCAGAAGCGGACATTTTCATTTTGCTGCTACAGCCAAAGGACGGATAAGCGCGGTTCCGTCGCCTCCGTTCTCTTCCCTCATACCGTCCTCAGCTACCAGAACGCGGCGGGGGGCCGCTACGCCCCCGCCGCGCAGGACAGCCGCGATTTCCTGATGGCGAAGAAGCGTGCCGATCAGGAGGTGCTCCTTCCTCCCGGTCCGAAGATCGTGGTCACTGGTGGGCTCGCCTTCGACGATCACCGATTGATCTGGGCCAAGCTCGACCAGGTCCACGAGAAGCATCCCGACATGGTGCTGGTCCATGGCAAGTCGCCGAAAGGCGCCGAGAAGATCGCATCCCTCTGGGCGAAGAATCGCAACGTCCCGCAGATCGGCTTCGCGCCCGACTGGACGAAGCACGGGCGGGCCGCACCCTTCAAGCGCAACGACGTGATGCTGGAAATCGTACCGAAGGGCGTGATGCACTTCCCGGGCACCGGCATCAGCGACAACCTCGCCGATAAGGCGAAGAAGCTCGGCATCCCGGTCTGGAAGTTCGGCGGCGCGTGAGCGCCGCCTCACTCAAAAGCCCTCGAGCACGATCTTGCCGCTCACCTTCCCGCCCTCCAGACGGCGGTGCGCCTCCTTAAGCGTCCCCGCGCTGATCTTGCCCAGTGTCTCCGTCAACGTCGTCCTGATCTTGCCGGCGTCGATCAGTCCCGC
>DASQAU010000021.1:0-8601 GCA_035635595.1 Candidatus Eiseniibacteriota bacterium | reverse complement strand
GGCCGCAGCATCAACGCGCCATCCTCCAGCCGAGCGGCCTCGATCATCTGCTCGATCAGAGCGTTCATCTCCATGACCTTGGCCGAGATCACCGGCACGGCCTTGAGCCCGCGTTCGTTGAGGTCGCCCAGGAGTCCGCCCTCGAGCATCGAAACGTAGCCACGGACCACAGTCATCGGCCCGCGCAGCTCATGCGAAGCCAGGTTGAGGAACTGCGTCTTGTTCCTTTCGATCGCGGCCAGGCGCTCCGTTACTTTCGCCCGCTCGAGGCCGGCCGTGACCGCGCTCGCGTAGCCCTGGAGCTGGTTGACCTCGTCGCTTCCAAACAGCGGTGTGAACGTGCCTGCGGTAACACCCAGATAGCCGGCGCCTTCGGTCAGGTGCAGCGGCACGACGATGGCAGGGCCGCGCCCCGGCAGACGCTCCTCGAGCCCGCCATCTGGCTTTCCCTTTCGGGTAGACATGATCTCGTCCACCTCTCCACCGTCGATGCCTGCGCTGGCCATGAGCTTGCCCTGTGAATCGAGGATGAAGGCTCCCTGTGCACCGAGCAGGCGCCGCGCCCAGCCGGCGGCCTTCTCCGCCAGCTCCTGCCTGGTCGGGCTGAAGATCAGCAGGTCCTGGATGGCGGATCGAAGCTCAGACTCCTCCCCCATCCGCCAGATACGCCGGAGCAGTCCGGGAGGCGCAAGGCTCACATAGATGACCGGCACGATGGCCAGCGCGATCAGCTGCGTGATGATGACCGCCAGAGGGCTCTGAAGGGCCGAGCCGCCGAGCACGTCCACGACCAGGATCGCGATCAGGACCGCAAAGCCGAAGCTGAGCGCTCGCATGCGTGCCTTCTGGACGCTGGGCAGGTCTCGGCTGGCGAGCCAGAAGCGAACGACAGGCTCGCCGGTGAAGATCGACCAGGCGACGATCAGCTCCAGCGCGACTGCCGTCATGAGGATGGAGTTGGAGTTCGGCAGGACGGTAACGGCGATGCCCGCCAGGCACGAGACAAGCAGGAGGGCGGTCGCTGCCTGGCGCGCCCGCCGGCTCAGGGGTAAGAACGCGTCGCGGAACCTGAGCACGAAGTAACCGGATGCCTCGAACGCGACGATCGTGATGATCCCGAGCGCGCCGGATTGGCCGATCGCGGCCTGCAGCGGACCAAGCGCGGCGACGATGGCGAGTGAGACCAGGGACAGGGCCAGCATCGCCTGCGCATGACCCCGATGGCGGTACCACTCCAGGACAGTCGCCCCACCGAGCATGACGAAACCCAGCGCGGTGAGGTCTTGTGCAAGACGCTCAGCGAGGATCACGGATCAGTTGCTGGTGTCTGGCCGGCCTCGGCGCGCTTGCTCGATCCAGCCGGGAATGGACTGAGAGACCCTGGCCGGCGTCACGCGAGACTTCACCAGGTACTCCAGCGCCCCGAGTGACATCCCCCTGTCGATCATCGTCGGCTCGCCGTAGTTCGACAGGATCACCACGGGCGGATGCTGGGGGAAGCGCGACTTGATGTCGGCCATGATCTCGAGCCCGCTGCGATCGGGCAGCAGGAGGTCGAGGAGCACGATGTCCGGCTTCGTAGTTGCCATCGCCACGAAGCCGTTTTCGCCGGTGGTTGCGATCGTGACCCGAAAGCCGTCGTACTCGAGCTGCACTCGATACATCTCGGCGATCGCGCTGTCATCTTCGATGAGGAGGACATGAACCTGCTGCCGCGCCCTGGTGTCGCGATCGCCGGCAAAGCCAGTGGTGCGACCGACGATCGCATCGCCCGTCTCGACGCCGAAGTCCGGCAGCCAGAGCGAAACAGGCAATAGAGAATCTGCGGAAACCACCGATCGGGCGATCGCCCTCACCTCAACCAACCCTTCTCCCTGATCATAAGGCGACTGTTCCCGGACCGGGCCGTAAACTGGCAGTTCGAGGTCCGGATGTCTTGGAAGTGCGCTCTGCGCGCGCCGGGCCGTGGCGCCCGGAGGCAACGGGGGAATTAAGAGAGCCGTGACGACGGCGGATCCGCTCGAAGTCAGTGTGCGGGAGGCGCTTGAAGCGGTTCAGGCGGCCTGCCTTGAGCTGGCGCGCCTCAAAGACGTCGATGACATAGCGCAGTCCGCGCTGGGATCGGCCCTTTCCCTGACCAAGTCATCGGTCGCCTTCATGGGCTTGACCGATGCCGGCGGCGCCTACGACCGTGTCTACTCGCGATCCTCCGAAGGGAGCGCCCAGCGTGAGGAGGCCGAGAAGCTGATCGCGTCGGCGAGCTCTAGCGGCCATCCGTCGATCTGGGGCCAGCCGCTGGTTGCCGGGGGCGAAACCATCGGCATGATCGGCGTCGCCCGTGGCCTCGGCTACTCCGATTTCCAGCGCCACGCCTTCGCCACCCTCGCGGCCCAGGTGGCGTCATCGATCCAGGCCGCCGTGCTTCGACAGCGCCGGCAGGACATGGTCGACGCGCTCGTCAACCTTCGTGCCGACCTGGAGCAGACCCAGAAGGAACGCCTCGTGGCCGCCGAGCGCGCAGAAAGTGCGACCCGCGTCGAGCGCGCCCACGAGGTCTCGGTCGAGGCGCTGCTCGCCATCTCGGTGCATGCCCGCGCCGGCCAGGACCTCACTGAGTTCTATCAGCGCCTCGCCAAGAGCGTGGCTGAGCTCGTCGGCGCCGAACGAGTGCTCTTCTGGCAGGTCGACGAGAAAGGCATGCTCAACGCGGTGCCCGGCGGCTATGGGGTCGACGCGGCGTTCATGTCGCGCCTCATCCCGGTCGTATGCAATCCGGAAGGAAACGATCTGCAGAGCAGAGTGGTCTACAGAGACTTCATCTATCGCGCCGCCGCGGGCGACGAATCGGAGGATTCCGCACGCGTGCTGAAATTCCTCGGCGTCAAGAGCGCGATCAGCGTCCCGTGGCGCGCCGGCGACCAGCGGCTTGGACTGGTTGCCGCGTACGACTCGACACGGCCCGATGGATTCACCCGCGAGGACGCATGGGTGCTTCAGAAAGCCGGGCTGGCAGCCGGCCTCGTATGGCAGCTGAAACTCGCCGAGGCAGATCTAAAGGAAACCGTCGAGAGGCTCCAGACAGTGGACGCGGCCCGGCAGATGTTGCTCAAAACCGTTTCGACCGCGGTAGACAACGAACGAAAGCGATTTGCCAACCAGCTGCATGACGACGCGCTGCAAAAGCTAACGGCAGCGGAGCTGCAGCTGCAGCGCGTTGGAGAATCAGACCCCTCCAATCAACCCGCGCTGCGGCAGGCGCAAAGCCTGATCGGTCAGACGGAAGACGCCTTGAGAAGGTTGCTGTTCGAGGTGCGGCCGCCTGCACTCGAGGATCCGAGCGGGCTCGAGGATTCGATCCGGGACCGGCTCGCGATGCTGCGGTCCCTGACCGGCGTCGAGGCAGAGGTGGACCTGGACCTGCCCGAGCAGCTCAGTTACGAATTCAAGTCCAGCGTGTTCAGGCAGCTCGCCGAGGCGATCACGAACATCGAAAAGCACGCCCACGCGACCGAAGTTCAGATCCACCTCAAGACGAGCGGCGACGCCGTCCACGGGATCGTCGTCGACAACGGCCACGGCTTTGTGGTCGCACAGAGAAACAACCTGCCTGGGCACATGGGCTTGCTGGCCCTCAGGGAGCGGGCCCTGATGGCGGGTGGCTGGTACAAGATCGAGAGCCAACCTGGCCTCGGCACCAGGATCGAGTTCTGGATGCCGATTGGCTGAGGCTGAGCAAGAGCGAGCCTCCCCTCCGGCCCTTCCCCTCTGGCGCTTCGGTGGGGAGGCTAGACCGGTTGCAGCTGTTCGCGGAGCTCGTGCTGGAGCGTGCGTGAATCCAGCGAAACCGAAAGGTGGCCGGCGAGCTTCTGCCTGAGCGGCTCGGGCAGCAGGTGCTCGAGCTCCGTGCGCGCTTCCTCAGGCCCGGCCACGAATAGACGCTCATACAGCCCTGACTGCATCTGTCTCTGGATTCGCTGCACGACCAGCTCGAGGTTGGCCTTGGTCCGGTTGTCGGCCTTGCGCTGGTTGCTCGCCGCCGAGGTGCCGCCGGCCTTGGTGTGCTTCACGTCCTGACCCTCGAGCTCGGCGATCGGATGGACGTCGTCAAGGATCGCGGCGAAGAGCTTCGCGCGCTCCTTGTCCACCACCGCGATCAACGCGGGAGGAAATCGCTCGAGCTGGCGCTCGATTGGCGCGAGCAGGAGCGGACCGACCTGCAGCCTGGATTCGGTCTCGGCCGGGAGCCTGACCAGCTCGAGCAGCCCCGCCGGCTCGTCGGCGAATCCAGCCATCGCCGGGCAGCCCGCGGGCTTGACGATCGCGAGGTGCTCGCGCAGCCGAGGCAGCTCGCGCTCCATGACCTCACGCTCTTCGTCGGCGAGCCGGTCCTTGTAGCGGCGCTTCAGCTTGCCGAATTCGATGTCGTAGAAGCGCGCGTCAAAGCCCTCGGCCCGCACCGGCATGTACACGCTGAGCGCATGGTCCGAAGCACGTTTCAGGCTCGGCACGAAGGCGTAAAGGGACCTCAAGTATTTGTTGAGGTTGATGTTTCTCGTCACGTTCCCTAGCGTAGTCCCCATCTAGACGGATCGTCGAGGACAGTGCGAGCCCCGGCGGGAGCTTAGCGGCGAATGCCGGCTGCCATCGCCTCGAGCCGGCGGATCCTCTCCTCGAGTGGCGGGTGCGTGCTGAACAGGTTCGCGAAGGTCTGATTCGAGAGTGGGTTGACGATGTAGAGGTGGGCGAAGGCGGGCTGGGCGGTTTGCGCCGGCACGATCTGGGTCGCCCTTTCGAGCTTGCGCAGCGCAGACGCCAGCGCCATCGGATCGCCCGACACCTCGGCCCCGGTGTGGTCGGCCTCGTACTCGCGCGACCGTGAAACCGCGAGTTGGATGAGGGTGGCCGCGATCGGGGCAAGGATGACCAGGAGCAGCCCGACCAGGATCCCTCCTGTTCCCTGGCTGTCGCGCTCGTCCCGACCGCCGAAACCGCCGAACATCAGGCCCCACTGGGCGATGTTTGCGATCATCGTGATCGTGCCTGCCAGGACTGCGATCACCGAGCTGATCAGGATGTCGCGGTTGCGCACGTGCGCGAACTCATGAGCCAGCACCCCGTACAGCTCCTCCTCGTCGAGGATCTGGAGGAGGCCCTGGTTGACGCAGATGGCGGCGTGGGATGGGCTCCGGCCGGTGGCAAACGCGTTAGGTGAAGGATCCGGGCTGACGTACACCCGAGGCTTGGGCACTCCGTACTGGACGGCGAGCCTGTCCGCGAGGCGGTGAAGCATCGGGGCTTCGGCAGGCCCAACCTCCTGAGCGTGCGCCGCGGCCAGCGCGATGCGGTCGCTGAACCAGTACGCCACGCCGTTCATGACTATGCCAATGCCGAGGAACAGGTACATGCCGCTGTTTCCCAGCCAGAACCTGCCGATGAGCACGAGCAGGACTGTCAGCAGGACCATCCAGAAAGCCGTCCTCAGCTGGTTCATTTGCTCGTGATTCTTCCCCGCCCTGGGCGTCCTTAATCGCGGAGCTAGCGGGGGTTGGTTTGCTCCCAGATGGACTGGCAGCGGACGCACCGAGTGGCTTCAGGCAGAGCCTCCAGGCGCTCGGGGGCGATCTGCCCGGAACAGTCCTCGCACACGCCAAAGCCGCCATGGGCAAACCGGTCGCGCGCGTGCTCTGCGGCGGCGGCGTCCTGTTCAAGAATGCGATGGATCGTGTCGGTGGTCGCGCGATCGATCACGACCTGCGCGAAGTCGGGTTCTCTAAATCCTTTGCTCATACCTATCCAGTATGGCTGGATGCCCGAGATGCTTGTCGCCGAGTTCCGTCGCGAGCGCGAAGGCAAGATCCAGGTCCTCACGCGCCAGTCAGTGCTCATGCGCCTGATCACGCACGACGCGTCTCACGCAGGCGAGATCTCCCAGGCCCTCGGGATGCACGGTTTCAAAGAGCTCGACCTGTGGACGGGTCGCGTTACCCGGCAGATGTAAGCGCAGCACTGAGCGTCCAGAGCCGCCGCGCAGCTTCCTCGTCATATGACGCCGTCGACGATTTGGTGGCTACGCCCTTGACGTTGAAGAAACTACCGCTCACTCCCTCGACCTGAGGGGACGACGCCAGAAAAACCGTTGGCCTGGCTCCGTTCACCGCCGAACCTCTCATGAACGAGAAGAGGCTGAAGGGAAATGGGACTCTCAAGTTGGTCTTCACAAATCCCGGCTCGACGACGTTCGCCGTCACGCCCGTGCCCGCGATACGGCGCGCCAGCTCGTAGGTGAACAGCACGTTGGCGAGCTTGGAGGCGTTGTAGGTCCGAATCTCGTTGTAGCCGTTGACGCCCTGCAGGTCGTCGAAGTCGATCTTGCCCATCGAGTGCGCCGCAGATGAAACGGTCACGACCCGGCTCGGAGCGCTCGCCTTGAGGACGGGCAGCAGCAGGTTGGTGACGAGGAAGGCGGCCAGGTGATTCGTCGCGAACACCGCTTCGATCCCATCTGCCGTCTCGGTCCGTTTGGCCAGGGTGATCCCGGCGTTGTTGACCAGCACATTCAGCCGGTTGTGCCGGGCCTCGAAATCACCGACCAGGTTACGGATCGATTCCTGGGACGAAAGGTCGGCAAGCAGAAGCTCAACCTGGCGGTTTCCGGTGGTAGATTCCACTTCTGCGCGAGCGGCCTCGCCGCGCGCTCGATCCCGGCTGACCATCACGACGGTCGCTCCCATCCCGGCCAGCGCGAGCGCGATCTCCTTCCCCATGCCTGCGTTCGCGCCGGTGACCATCACCACCTTGCCGCGCATGGCTTCCGATGAGCTGGTTTGCATCTCCACCTGTACTCCTTGTCCAACGGCCAGCGACAGCTACCGGTAACTTACCACTACTGTAACTGACCACGATGGTCGAAGATATCCTTCACGGCATGCCGACGCCGCGAAAGAGAGCCGCCCCAGCCTCGGACCACCTCCGGCTCGAAGGAGAGGTCGTCGGTCTCTGGTTCGAGATGCAGGCGCGGCTGCAGGGACACTTCACCGAGCTGGCCGCGCAGCATGGGCTCTCCGCGGTCCAGGCGAAGGTGCTCCTGCAGCTGCAACCTGATGGCGCTGTAACCATGCGCACGCTGGCAGGGCAGCTGCAGTACGACGCTTCCAACCTGACCGGCGTGGTCGACCGCCTCGAGGAGATGGGCGCCGTTCGCCGCCGGCCTCAGCCCAACGACCGGCGCGCCAAGGGGGTCGTCCTCACAGGAGAAGGCCAGCGCCTGCGTCAGGCCTTTTGGGAACGGCTGACCAACAAGTCGGGTCCGCTGGGGAGCCTCAACAGCCGCGATCTCACCAGCCTGCGCACGCTGTTGCGCACGGCCGTGAGGGGCGCCACCCCCGAGTAAGGTCCGGCCTGTAGCCGAGTTTGGGGGCGGTCGGATCGGGTACGTATATTCGAGAAAGATGAGTGATCCCACGGTCGTGACCTGTCCCAACTGCGGGCAGAAGACTCGCGTTCGGGCTGCCGCCGAAGGGGTCCCCCACTGCCCGAAGTGCGGCAAGCCGCTGCCATGGCTCACCGACAGCGGCGTGTCGGAATTCAGAGCCGTGGCGGAGAAGAGCCCGATACCGGTGCTGATCGATTTCTGGGCCCCCTGGTGCGGACCTTGCAAGATCGTCGCGCCGGCTGTCGAAAAGCTGTCCCAGGAGCTGGCCGGCCAGCTGAAGGCCGTAAAGGTCAACACCGACGTGGCGCCTGAGCTCCAGGAGAGGTTCGGCGTCCGCGGCATCCCGACTCTTGTCCTGATGGACGGGGGAAAGGAGCGCGACCGCGTGGTCGGGGCGATGAACCTCGACGCCCTGCGCCAGTGGGTCGGGCAGCGCCTACCCGCGCGCTCTAAATAACCGCAGACTCTCAGCCGGTGTTCTGAAGCCCGGCCGCGACTCCGTTCACCGTGACCAGCAGGACCTGTTCGAGCCGCTCACGGCGGCGTGCGTCGACACTGTCGCCGCGCAGGGCTTCGAGAGCGTGGAGCTGAATGTGGGACAGGGCGTCGACATACGGGTTGCGTAGCTCGACGGCCCACGAGAGCACGCGATGGTTCTCGAGCAGCCTGCCATGGCCGGTCACCGCCAGCACTCTATCGATGGTGAGGTCGTACTCGGCGAGGACCTGCGCGCTCAGGTCCGGCCGATCGCCGAGGGCCAGGTACCTCTCGGCGATCCGGCGATCGGTCTTGGCGAGGCTCATCTCCGCGTTGTCGATAAGGACGTTGAACAGCGGCCATTCGGCATAGGCATCGTGCAGCTCATTCATGTCTGCCACGGCCATCCCGCTCCCGAGCCCATACCAGCCCGGAACGTTGAGCCGCATCTGTGACCAGGCGAATACCCACGGGATCGCCCGCAGCTCTTCGAGCCTCTCCGATTGGCTGCGCCGAGCCGGCCGCGAGCCCAGCCTGAGGCGGCCGAGCTCGTCGACCGGGCTGACCCGGCCGAACCACTCTTCAAAACCGGCGCTGTCGACCAGGCCGCGGTAGGCGGCGCGGGCCGGTGCATCGATCTGGCCGCCGAGAGCCTGGTAACGCTCCTGAGCATTCCGCGCCACCTGATCAAC
>DASQAU010000020.1:0-8563 GCA_035635595.1 Candidatus Eiseniibacteriota bacterium | reverse complement strand
TATTTGAATGTTGGCGTTGAACCTCATCTCGGGTACTGGTGTGGGCACACACTCTTCAGGTTCGAGGAAGGGATGGAAATTGGGGTGCCTGGAGGCAAGGAGCTAGCCGCCTTGGCGTGGGGGGCGAGCGGAAAGACGGTTCTGCCGAATGGGTCGATTGATCGCGCGCGGCTCGGTTGGAAGTCAGGGGCTGCGATCGAGCTGGCCTGGGATGCGCGTCTGACGCCGGAAGTCGCGGTGTGGGTCTGCAACGGAGACCTGGGCGGGTACCGGCAGATAGCAGTCGAGCCGGCGACCTCATCGACGGTTTTGGGGCCGGGAGAGACGTTCGGCTGGTGGCTCGAGATCCGGGGACAAAAGGACTGGGAAGAGGGGTGAGGGCGGGGTCTGGGAGGCGAAATTGACAGGCAAAAAGTATTGACAATCGAACATCTGTTTGGTAGTCTATTTCCATGCTGGCGACGCAAGACGTATATCCCTCTACCACTGCTCATCTGACCAACGACGAGCGGCGCCAGCGCCTCCGCGAAAAGGCTTACGTCATTGACCTACAGGTCCTTGCCTTCGCTAAGGAGGCAGCTGAGTTCGCCGCCACCGACGCTTGGGAGGAGGATGGCTCGACCAGCCCGATCGACTGGCTCCGCTTCAACTGCCACCTGACTAGCACTGTCGCCGCCGACCGGATCGCCGTCGGAGAGGCCATGAATCAGCTGTCCGCAAGTGTCGAGGCCACGATGAGGGGCGAGATCGGCTTCGCGCACTTGAAGGACATGGCGAGGACGGCCGACGCAGTTGGGAGCAAGTTTGACGAGACCAAGCTGCTGGAGAAGGCACGTGAGAACTCGCCGGGCAAGTTCCACTACATCTGCCACCACTACCGGCACGCTGCTGACCGCAAGCGCTTTGAGGCGGAGCAGGCGGAGCTGATGGAGATCCGCAAGCTCACCATCAGCAAGTGCGAGGACGGCGTCGTCCTGGTCAATGGAATCCTCGACCCGGTCGGCGGTGCCGCACTTATCACCGCGATTGTGCCGCTGGCACAGAAGTCAGGTGCATACGACGACCGCACCCTCGAGCAGCGTCAGGCGGATGCGCTGGTTGAGCTTGCCTCGGGCGGTGGCTCGCAAGCCCAGATCCAGGTCACGAGCTCGATCGAGACTCTGCTCGGCCTTGCAGGCGCTGCTGCCGCGGAGATGGAGTTCACCCTTCCTGTTTCCTCGACCACCATCGAGCGCCTGGCCTGCGACAGCAGCATCGCCCGCATCCTGCTCAATTCAGAATCCACGGTCATCGACGTCGGACGTTCCAAACGAGTCGTGTCGGAGCCGATGCGGCGGGCGCTCGCGGTGCGCGACGGCAACTGCCGGTGGCCCGGCTGCGAACGGCCGGCGTCTTGGAGCGCAGCTCATCACGTAGTCCACTGGATCGATGGCGGCACCACAGACCTCGACAACCTGATTCTTCTCTGTCACCGGCACCACCGGATGGTGCACGAGGGCAGCTGGCAGATCGTTCTTGGCGATGACGGCCGCATGCTGACCATCCCGCCGACGGTCACATTCGGCCCTCCGGCGCGCGGACCCGACTAACCGGCAAGCTCCTCGTCCTAAACTGAGCCCCGTGTCCAAGCTCCTTGGGTTGCGCTGTCGCGAATGCGGCGCCGAATACGAGCTGCAGGCGACGCATGTCTGCGAGATGTGCTTCGGGCCGCTTGACGTCGTCTACGACCAAAGGGCGCTCAAGAAGCTCGTCAGCCGAGATCGCATCGAGAAGGGTCCGAAGTCGATGTGGCGCTATCGCGATCTTCTTCCAGTCGAAGATTCAGCGGCGGTGGTCACGTTGGGCGAGGGCATGACGCCGCTCGTGAAGGCGGACCGATTGGGCGCTGAGCTGGGGCTGCGGAACCTCTACCTCAAGAACGACAGCATGAACCCGACCAACTCCTTCAAGGACCGGGTGGTGTCAGTCGCTATCAGCTGGGCGCGATCGAACGGTTTCGAGACCATCGCGTGCGCTTCGACTGGCAACCTGGCCAATTCGGTCGCGGCCTACGCGGCGCGGGCCGGGCTGGAATGCTTCGTCTTCATCCCGGTCGACCTCGAGCCGGCCAAGATCGTCAGCATCGGAGTCTTCGAACCGAACATGGTCGCAGTTCGCGGCAACTACGACGAGGTCAACCGGCTCTGCAGCCAGCTCGTGGAGTCGACCCCGTGGGCGTTTTGCAATATCAACATCAGGCCCTTCTACGCAGAAGGATCCAAGACGCTGACGTTCGAGACGGCCGAGCAGCTGGGCTGGAAGCTCCCCGACGAGATCATCATCCCGATCGCCAGCGGCTGCCAGTTCGTGCGCCATCGGCAGGCGGCCAGGGAGCTGGTCGAGTACGGGCTGGTCCGCGAGGAACGGGTCCCGAAGTTCACCGGCGCCCAGGCGCTCGGGTGCGCCCCGGTCTACAACGCGTTCAAGTCGGATACCCCCGAGCGGGTCCTGCCTGTCAAGCCGGACACGATCGCCCGGTCGATCGCGATCGGCAACCCGTCCGACGGCATGTATGTGAACCGGATCGCCCGCGAGACGGGCGGCGTGGTCGAGGCGGTGAGCGAGGAGGAGATAGTCGACGCGATGCGGCTGCTTGCCAGGACGGAGGGCATCTTCACCGAGACGGCGGGCGGGGTCACGATCGGCGTGCTGAAAAAGCTGGCCAAGGCCGGACGCTGGAACGGGGACGAGGTGGTGGTCGCGTACGTGACAGGCCACGGCCTGAAGACCGCCGACGTGCTTGCGTCAGCGAACGGCCATTCAAAGCGCGTGGAAATAGAACCCACGCTAAAGTCGTTTCGCGAAATGGTGAAAATCTAGAAATGGCTCAGTTCCGTATTCCGGGACCGCTGCGCCGCCTTTCCGATGGCCAGGTGACAGTCGAGGTCGAAGCGACCGACCTGAGCACGGCGATCAGCGCGCTGGACGCGCGCTATCCAGGCTTCAAGGACCGCCTGCTTGACGAGAACGGCGAGCTCCGGCAGTTCGTGAACGTTTACCTGAACGACGAGGACGTGCGGCTGGGTTCCGGCTTGAACGCGAAGGTCGGCGCCAAGGACGAAATCTCGATCGTTCCGGCGGTCGCCGGGGGAAGCTGCCGGGCTTAGACTCCGCGGTATGGGGCGCAGGCGGCTGAAGCTGATCTTCGGTCCCGATATGGTCAAAGAGCCTGTGATCTACCACCTCGGCAAGAAGTTCGAGATCGTGACCAACATCCGTCGGGCTGACGTCACCCGCGACCAGGGGTGGGTCCTGCTGGAGATCAGTGGAGAGCCGGAGGAGCTCGATCGGGGAGTTTCCTACCTCGAGTCGTGCGGCGTGAAGGTAGAGCAGGCGGAGGGAGACCTCGTCGAATAGCGTCGACGTCGCAATCGTAGGGGCTGGGCAAGCCGGGCTCGCCACGAGCTGGTACCTCTCCCAGGCGAAGGTCGACCACGTGGTCCTCGAGGCGGGGCGTGTCGCCGAGACCTGGCGCACACGCCGCTGGGATTCCTTTTGCCTGGTCACACCCAACTGGAGCGTCAAGCTCCCAGGTGCGACCTATGCCGGCGCGGATCCGGACGGGTACATGCCGCTGGCGGAGCTCGTCGACTATTTCCAGGCGTGGGCCGATTCGTTCGAGGCGCCGGTCGAAGCGAACAGCCCGGTCACATCGGCCGAAGCTGACGGTGACCGGTTCGTACTGTCGCTGCCGTCTGGGAAGTTGAATGCGCGCAGGCTGGTCGTGGCGTCCGGTGGCTATCAGCGCGCCCACAGACCGGCCGGCTCAGAACAGATTCCAGGTGACGTCCATCAGATCCTGGCCGAGGAATACAGCAACCCGGCGGCTCTTCCGCCCGGCGCGGTGCTCGTGGTCGGCAGCGGGCAGACGGGGTGCCAGCTCGCTGAAGAGCTTCACGAGGCCGGTCGCAACGTCTTCATCGCCTGCGGTCGATGTCCATGGGGTCCACGCCGCTTCGGAGGACGCGACATCGTTTGGTGGGCGATCCACTCCGGTTTCCTGGACCGAACCCCCGACAAGCTGCCTTCGCCAACAGCGCGCCTGGTCGGCAACATCGTCACGACCGGCCACGGCGGGGGCCACGACCTGCACCTGCGGACGCTCCACTCGATGGGCATCGAGCTGCTCGGGCATTTCGCCGGCGCAGATCGGCGAAAGGTGCGCTTTGCGGATGACCTGGCGGCCAGCGCCGACTTCGGCGACGCGAGACTCTCCGACCTGTGGAAATTCGTCGATGCCCACTGCGCCGCCAACGGAATCACCCCGCCGACGCTTGACATGCCGCCGCCCCTTCGCATCGAAACACGTACTGAGCTGGACATCGACCAGGAAGGAATCGGGACGGTGATCTGGACCAGCGGCTACCGGCCGGACTACGGATGGGTCAAGTTTCCTGTTTTCGACGACATGGGCTTCCCCGTGCAGACCGATGGGTGCACCAAAGTGCCAGGCTTGTATTTCATGGGCGTGCACTGGATGAGGAAAAACATGTCTGCGATCCTCTACGGAGTGGGAGAGGATGCCGAGATCGTGGCGCGTCAGATCGTCGAGGCACACCCATGAGGGTTGCTGTGGCGATGTCCGGTGGTGTCGATTCGTCAGTCGCTGCCGCGCTTCTGCATGCTCAGGGCCACGACGTCGTCGGCATCACGTTGCAGCAGTGGCCCCGCGACAACATGGAGGAATCGGCCAAGCACGGCGGCTGCTGTTCGCTCAACGCCGTGGAGGACGCGCGCCGCGTCGCGTCAGTGCTCGGCATTCCTTATTACTGCTGGAACCTGGAGAAGGAGTTCGGCGAGCGGGTCATCGAACCGTTTCACCGCGACTATCTCGCGGGCCGAACGCCCAACCCGTGTGTGCGGTGTAACGCGTTCGTGCGCTTCGACCTCATGCTCGGCCGCGTGCTCGACCTCGGCTTCGACCGGCTGGCCACGGGGCACTTCGCGCGCATCGTCAACGGAACCGAGCTCCACACGGCGATCGATGACGCCAAGGATCAGTCCTACATGCTCTACCACCTGGATCGCGAGCGTCTCGGGCGGATCCTGTTCCCGCTGGGTGGAATGACGAAGGCCGAGGTGCGTGAGCACGCCCGCGAGTTCGGGCTGCCGGTGGCGAACAAAGCGGAGAGCCAGGAGATCTGCTTTGTTCCGCGCGGAGAAACCGCACGCTACCTCGCGGATCGCTTGCCGGTGCGCGCGGGCGCCGTCGTGGATTCGAGCGGACGCGACCTCGGCACCCATCGCGGAACGGCGCTCTACACCGTAGGACAGCGAAGCGGTTTCGGCGATCTCGCTGAGGCCGGGCCATGGTACGTGCTGCGGGTGGACGCGCCTTCCAACCGGCTCGTCGTTGGCCGCAAGGAGGAGCTGGCTGCGCGCGAGGTCGAGCTGCGAGACGTCAATTTCGTCGACGGGATCGTGCCCGGGACAACGATCCGGTGTGAGGCCAGGCTCCGATACCACGCCCGGCCCATTCCGGGGGTGTATGGGGCTGGACGTCTCTCGCTGGACGAGCCGTTCTTCGGCGCGGCGCCCGGCCAGGCCGCGGTGCTGTATGCAGGGAGCCGCGTCCTCGGTGGGGGGATCATCGCCTCCGCGTCGTGAGCGGCCGTCCGGATCTGGTCCTGGCGGTGCTCCACTGGATCGAGTATCTCGGCTTGCTGGGCGGCCTGGGTTCCATGGTCGTCAGGCGCCTGGCGGCGAATCGACCGCCCATTCACTGGGTCCGGCCTCCCATGCACATCGCGCTGGGGGCCGCTTTCGCCGGCGGCCTGGCGCTGATCAGCGTCGAGGCGTTTCAGGCCGGAACGCTGCCGGGGTGGGAGCGAGTCGTCCGGGTCGCCGCGGAGGGCCTTGCGTTTGTCTTCTGCCTCCGCGGAATCACGTTTGTCGCGCCAGCCGCCTTTCTCGCCGCGGCGCTCCTGCCATTCGGCGGCCACGCGGCGGCGGTCCAACCACCGGCGGGCGCGGAGCTCGCGGATGTCCTCCATGTCGCCTCGGCCTGCATCTGGGCCGGAGGCATCCTCGCGCTGGCCACCCTGCAGCCGCCCGGCGGGTGGCGCGGGGCTGAAGCCAGGAGCCTGCTGGACCGCTTCGCCGGCGTGGCTCTGATCGCGTTTGCCGTCACAGCTCTTACAGGCGTGCTTCGCGCCACCGAGCAGCTCCACGGGATAAGCGACCTCTGGTCAACCTCGTACGGGATCGTTCTTGCGCTGAAGGGCGTGGGCGTCGGAGTCATGCTCCTGCTTTCGCTGGCGTGGCGCCGCGGCCTGCCGGTGGCCCGGGCCGAGGCTGCAGTCGCCGTCATGGTCGTCGCGGCGACCGCGGTGCTGGCCGCCTACCCAAACCAGGCATAGAATCCGGGAGTGGCCACCGTTCGTGAGGTCATGAAGACGACGCTCTACTCAGTGGATCCGTCGACGACCGTCGGTGAAGCGATCTCGCTGATGGCGCAGAACAGGATCGGCTCGGCCCTGATCATGGAAGGCGGCAAGCTCATCGGGATCTTCACCGAGCGTGACACGGTGCGCGCGATCTCTCAGTCGTACGACGCGCCCACGCACGAGATCTCCTCATGGATGACGCGCGACCCGAAGACGGTGAGCCCTGACGTCGACTCCGAAGAGGCCCTCAGGACGATGCTGGACAGCGGCTTCCGCCACCTGCCGGTGGTGGAGGGGGGAGAGGTGATCGGGATGGTCTCAATGCGAGACCTCGCCGCTGAAACCCAGTAACCGCGCGCTAAAATAATTCGCCCCCGCCCCAGGTGGTTTCGTGCGCCCAAATGAAGGGCGCAAAGGATTCGACGGCATTGGGCCTTCTGGCGCTCAGGCGCTACCTCCCGTACCTGCGACCGTACGCAGGACTGGTCACCGTGTTCGGATTGGCTCAACTGGGCAGCCTTGCCACGGCCGCTTCAATTCCAAAAGTGATCCAGTACATCATCGACGGGCCAATCACCCACAACCAGCTGGACCGGCTCGTGCAGATGGCCGGCCTCCTGGTCCTGATCGGCCTGCTCGAGTTCGTCTTCATCTACCTGCGCCGGAACTATTCGGGAATCGTCTCCCTGCGCATGGAGACCGACCTGCGCAACGACTTCTACGCTCACCTCCAGGGCCTGCAGGTTGCGTTCCACGACAACTGGCAGTCCGGACAGCTCCTGTCGCGCGCGATCTCCGACATCGGCACCGTGCGCCGGTTCGTGAGCTTCGGCCTGATCTGGTTCCTGCAGACGATCGTCACGTTCGCCGTCGTTTTCGTCCTGATGCTCGAGCTGGACTGGAAGCTTGCGGTGGTGGTCGTCCTGTGCATGGTGCCGATCGCCTACTTCAGCAACAAGTTCCACGACAAGTACAAAGTCATCGCGCGGCGCCTCCAGGATCAGCAGGGCGACCTCACGACGATCATCGAGGAGATGGCCACCGGCGTCCGCATCATCAAAGCCTTCGGCCGGATGCCCCTCATGCAAAAGCGTTTCGAAGACCAGGCCCGGCTGCTGCGGGCCACGAGTCTCGAGGGGATCGCCGCGCGCTCACTGCTGTGGACTCAACTCAACTTTCTTCCAAACCTCTCACTGGTCGCGGTGCTTCTGATCGGCGGCTTCAACGTCGTGCAGGGCTCCCTCACCATCGGCGGCCTGGTCGCGTTCATGAACTACGTCTTCATGCTCACGTGGCCGATGGACGCCATCGGCTGGGTCCTCTCGATGAGCGAGGAGTGCCAGACCGCGTCGGAGCGGCTGAACGAGGTGATCGACTCGCGTCCCGAGATCGCCGACCACCCAGGTGCGCGCGCGCTTGATCGCAGTCGAGGCCATATCGAGCTGCGCGGCGTCGGGTTCAAGTACCCAAAGTCCGACGAGTGGATCCTCCGCGACCTCAACCTGGTCATCGAGCCGGGCGAGACGGTCGGCATCGTCGGCCGGACCGGCAGCGGCAAGACCACGCTGGCGTATCTGCTGCCGCGGCTTTACGACGTCGACGAGGGATCGGTCCTCCTTGACGGCGTCGACGTGCGCGAGCTGCAGCTCCGTTCGCTGCGCTCACACATAGGCGTCGCATTCGAGGATCCGATCCTGTTCTCGGCCTCGGTCCACGAAAACCTCGTGATGGGCCGCCCAATCGTGTCGGATGAAGAGCTCAAGCGTGCGATCGACGTCGCGCAAGCCGGGTTTGTGTGGGAGCTGCCGTGGGGGCTCGAGACCCGAGTCGGCGAGCAGGGTTACACGCTGTCGGGTGGACAGCGGCAGAGGCTCGCCCTGGCGAGGGCGGTTCTCGGCGGGCCGCCGGTGCTGGTGCTGGACGACCCGCTCTCGTCCGTGGACGTGCACACCGAAGCGCTCATCGAGGAGTCACTCGCCAGGGTGCTTCGAGGCGTCACCGGGCTGCTCGTCGTGCACCGGCCTTCGACGCTTGCGCTGGCTGATCGAGTCGCGCTGCTCGACGGCGGAACCATCACCGCCGTCGGAACTCACACCGAGCTGATGCAGACGAACGAGCTCTACCGGGCGCTGCTCTCG
>DASQAU010000019.1:0-1603 GCA_035635595.1 Candidatus Eiseniibacteriota bacterium | reverse complement strand
CGCTGCTCGCGCGGCTGCTTGGCGTATTCTTCAATCGTCGGCATCGAGCTTACCCTCCACGGCCTCAGTCGCCACAGTTGCCCTCGTGTGTGGCATCGTCCGCGAGGCTCGAGAGGGAATCAATTACCTCGAAGGTAACGGTACGTCGACAGCCGGAGCTGACCAGCCGTCGTCGACCTGTCACGCAGGCTACATCGTGGGCACAGTACCACCGTCGATCACGTACTCCGTGCCGGTGATGGAAGCAGCCCGCGGTGACACCAGAAAGGCGACGAGGTCCGCCACCTCGTTCGGCCGGGCCGGACGACCGATCGGGATTCCCCCGAGTGAGTCCATCAACCCCCGGCGCGCCCCTTCGTAGTCGGTTCCCGTGCTCTTCGCCAGTTCCGTCACCAGGCGCACCGCCGCGTCGGTCTCGACCCAACCGGGAGAAACCCGGATGACGCGGATGCCCTTGGGACTGACTTCCTTGGATAGGCCCTTGCTGTAATTCGAGAGTGCGGCCTTGGCCGCCGCATAGGCAATGGTGGCGTCGGGCAGAGGCAGCTGCCCCTGGATCGATGTGACATGGATGATCACGCCCGCGCCCTGGTCGAGCATCGACGGCAGGAGCGCGCGATCCAGTCGGACCGCCGGCAACAGGTTCAAGTCCAGTGCGCGATGCCATTGCTCGTCGTCCAGCACCGCAAATCCACCCGCCGGCGCCGATGAGCCGCCGACGACATGAACGATGATGTCGACGCCGCCGAGTCGATCGCGAACCGCGCGCGCCACGCGCGCGCAGCCTTCGGCGGTCGCGACATCCGCCGCGACGAACAGATCGGTGTCCTTGAGGTCGGCCGGTGCTGTTCGTGCGGTGGTGAGAACCCTCACCCCGAGCTCGCGCAGTCGAGTGACCACGGCCTCGCCGATCCCTTGTGTGCCGCCGGTGACGAGCGCTCGGCGGCCGAGCAATTCCAGATCGTGGCTCACGAACGACTCACAGCCCCTTGTTCGGATTGATCAGGTACTTCTGACCCGTGGCCTGCTTGCTATACACCGCGATCTCCTCGAGTCGGAGCGCCTCGGCGAGCGAGACTTCCTTCGTGTAGGTGCTCGCGAACGTGGTCTTGATCTCGGCCGCGACTCTCTCGCGTAGCTTCTGCGCGGCCTCGAATCCAATTCTTTGCAAGAAGGCGGTGAGCAGCCACCCGCCGATACCCCAGGCCATGCCGAAGGCGCGATTGAACTCGGTCGGCCCGCGGTCGAGTCCACCGTAGATGTAGACCTGCTTGTGCGTGGTGGACCCATAGCGGCTGTATTCCTTTGCCGTCCTGTTCGCCGCGATCTCCATGGCGGTGAGTATCTGGCCCGCCAGCCTTCCGCCGCCGATCGCATCGAAGGCCACCGTAGCGCCGGATGCGGTCAGCGCCTCAGTCAGGTCGTCCATGAAAGTCGGAGAGCTCGAGCTGCAGACGTAGGCGGCGCCGATCTTCTTCAGGAGATCGATGTGCTCGGACTTTCGCACGATGTTCACCAGGCCGACCTTGTCCTTGATGCAGATCTTGTTGAGCATCTGCCCGAGATTTGACGCCGCCGCCGTGTGCACCAGGGCCTTGTGACC
>DASQAU010000018.1:0-5216 GCA_035635595.1 Candidatus Eiseniibacteriota bacterium | reverse complement strand
GCTCGCCGAGGTGCGATGGCCGACCCGTTGATCCGGAAGCTTCGGAACGAAGCCATGAAGGTGATGGTGAAGATCCAGAACAGCTGGAGGATCGCGTTGAAATGGAGTGACACAACGACCAGGTAGGCGCCTGCGAGGGCGAGGATGATGATCGTCTCTTGCAGCACGACATGGCCGCGCTTCTCTTCATCGCGCAACCGCAGGTAGTCGAGGCGCGCCGCGAGGATGAATCCCGCCCCGAACACCGCGGTCAGCAGGAGGTACTTCCAGAGCTCGGGCACGAGCAGCGACAGCCCGGCCAGGGTGGTGGCCCCCAGGGCAACCGGGATGTAGTGCTCGATGCGCGGGAACTCTTCCGTGCCTCGCAGGTAGCCAAGCAGAGCGGGAGCGGCCACGACCACGAGGCCAAGGGCAAGAGCCCAGACCTGTCCCTGGCCCAGCAGCTCGGACTTGAAGCCGACCGCGATCGCGACCAGCACCACGCCGGCGAAGATCAGAAAGCTGCGATCGCGCTCTGATTTGTCGGCGGCCGTCGTGGGCGCGAGCCTCTCGGCTGGGATCGGTGGGGTCTTCATCGGGCCGCTGGAAGTCTAAACGTCGGGCTCACGGGGTGGCGCGGCCGTAGCGGTCCTGGATCCGGACGACGTCGTCGATCTCAGAGGTCGAGACCTCGAAGATCTCGGCGTCCTCGACCGCGGTCAGCCGGTGGCGCGTCCCCGGCGTGATGTGGAGGGTGTCGCCAACCTGCATGCGATGTCTGGTCAGCGCGCCGTCGGGACCACCAAGCTCGATGTCCAGCACGCCGCTGGTGACGTACAGGTACTCGTCTTTGCGCTCGTGATATTGAAGCGACAGCGCCTCGCCACTATTGACGTGCAGCACCTTGCCCGCGTAGCGGTCGGTGATTGCCCAGCGCAGCTCGTAGCCCCACGGTTTATCGACCCGTGACGTCTCGACTCGTCCGAACTCAGGCTTGTGCATGCCGTTTCCGCGCGGAAATTACCGGATTCCGCCTGCTCAAAGGCGCTTTATGCGCGGAACGACGAGTTATGCGGCTATGCCTTGACATGCTGGCGGATACCGACGATGTCTTCGAGCGCGCTGAGGCGCGCTTCGACCGCCGCGCTGTCCGCCGCCTCGGAGTAGATCCTGATCAGCGGCTCGGTCCCACTGGCTCGCAGCAGGACCCAGCTGCCGTCCTCGAGGTAGAACTTGAAGCCATCGTCTGCGCGGACCCGCTGGACTCGGACTCCGGCCACCTCTTGCGGCTCGTTTTTCTCGAGCGTTTCAAGGATCCTTTTGCGGTCCATGTCGTAGGTCTCGCGGACGAGGTGGATGTCGTGCCGCGCGTAGGCGTGCGGTCCGACCCGCTTCTCGAGATCCGCAAGGATCATGGACAGTGGCTTGCCGGCCTTGACGATCATGTCCGCAAACAACAAACCCACCAGGATGCCGTCGCGCTCGGGGATGTGGCCGCGGACCCCGAAACCGCCCGATTCCTCGCCACCAAGCACCGCGTCGGTCTCCATCATCTTCGGCGCCACGTACTTGAAGCCGACAGGCACCTCGAAGACCCTCGCCCCGAACTCCGCGCCAAGCTTGTCGGCCATCGCGGTCATGTTCACGGTCTTGATCACCGGCCCGCGCATCCCGCGCACCTCGAACAGGTAGAGCATCAAGAGGGCGAAGACCTGCAGCTGGTTGATGAACCGTCCGGTCTCATCGATGATCCCGACCCGGTCGGCGTCTCCGTCGGTACAGATGCAGAGGTCCTGCCCGCCCACCTTCATGAAGGCGATCGCGGAATCGATGTTGGGGCGGATCGGCTCGGGGCTGATGCCTCCGAAGAGCGGGTTCCTCTGGTTGTGGAGCTCGGTCAAGGTGGTGCGTCCGCCGCCAATCAGCTCGGCGATGTATCCGTAGCCTGACCCGTACATGCACTCGTGGACCACCCGCAGCCCGGCCGCCTTGATCGCTTCGACCTCGACCATGCGCGCGATCTGTGCGTAGTAGGCCTCGCGCGGATCGTAGACGGACACGAGGTCGCGAGCAGCGCCATGGTCGATCTGCGGCACGTCAGCCAGCGCGTTGATCCGCCGCTCGAGATCCGCGATCACTTCTGTCGGCGCCGAGCTGCCGGTCTCCGGCTTGTACTTGATTCCGTTGAACTGATATGGGTTGTGGCTGGCAGTGATCACGGCCGCGCCGGTGGCTTTGCGGTCGATTACGGTCCACGACGCGACCTGCGTGGGTGAAGGCCGGTCGAAGATCAAAGTTCGCACGCCGTTGGTCGCGAATATGTCCGCGACCGTGCGAGCAAAGTCTTCGGATGCGAAGCGGCAGTCGTAACCGACCACCGCGAGCGGGTCCTTGGATTGCGCTCGCATGTGCTCGGCGGCGCCCTGGGCCACGCGGCGCACGTTCGCGTACGTGAAATCGTCGGCGATCACGCCCCGCCAGCCGTCGGTGCCGAACTTTATCTCTGGAGCCATGAGCGGTTTAAAGGTAACTGGTCTTCCGGGCGCGCTTGAGCGCCTCGACGACCTTGCGCACGTCCTGGGCCCGCGACCGAGGGACCACCAGCAACGCGTCTTCGGTGTCGACGATGATCATGTCCTCGAGGCCGATCGCGGCGACGAGTCTGCGGTCACCGAGGATGAGACTGCCGCGCGTGTCCACCAGGACGGCGTCGCCCTCCACCGAGTTGCCTCGATCGTCCGCATGGACGCGATCGCCCAGCTCAGACCAGCTCCCGATATCGGCCCAATCGAAAGCCGCCGGGACGAGCAGCAGCCGGTCGGTCTTCTCGAGCACGGTTCGGTCGACGACCTCGACCGGCAATCGCCGGTAGAGCGCTGCAGCCGACGCCTCGTCACCCGCCCGCCGCGCTTGCATGACCCGCTTCAGGCCGGCCAGATGTCGGGGCGCGTGCTGCTTCAGCTCGTCGAGAAAGACTTCGATGTTCCAGGCGAACCAGGCCAGGTTCCAGAAGTAGCCGCCCGCCTTGATGAACCTCCTGGCCGTGGCCAGGTCGGGCTTCTCCGTGAACCGCTCGACACGGCGGGTGCCGGCCGGGCCGCGGCGGGGCGCGTAGATGTAGCCGAGCCCGGTGGAAGGGAATTTTGGCTTCAAGCCGAAAGCCACCAGGCAGTTCGTGGTGGCGGCGGCGCGCACCGCTGCGCGAACGGCTTTGACCACCCCGGCCCGGCCACGCACCACGTGATCTGACGCCATCGCCAGCATCACCGCATCCGGGTATTGCTCAGCGACCGTCAGCGCCGCGAGACCGTAAGCGTTGGTCGTGCCTCTCGCCGTCGGCTCGATGATCAGGTGCTTCGAATCGATTTCCGGCAGGACCGATTCGATGATCTCGCGCTGGCGCAGCTCGGTGACCACGTACACGTCGTCCGACAGCCCGCGGACCCTGTCATACGTGTCGCGCAGCAACGATCGGCCGCCGCCGCCGAGCGGCAGCGTGTGCTTCGGCGTCGACCGGCGCGAGCGCGGCCACAGGCGCGTGCCCGCGCCTCCCGCCGGAATGACGGCGACGGTTTTGGTCAAGCGCTGTGAGCGGCGACGTCTTGTTTGAATTCTTCGGCGAGCTCCTTGGCGCGTGCCGTCGACTCCCATGGCGCGTCGATATCGGTGCGTCCGAAGTGGCCGTACACCGCCGTTTGGCGGAACAGCGGCCGCCTCAAGTTGAGCTCCTTGATGATGCCCAGCGGGCTCAGGTCGAAGAGCTTGCTCACCGCGATGGAGATCGCGGCGTCGGGCACCTTGCCGGTGCCGAAGGTGTCGACCCTGATCGCGACGGGCTTGACGACGCCTATGGCGTACGAGACCTGCACCTCGCAGCGTGTCGCCAGGCCAGACGCGACGATGTTCTTGGCCACATGGCGAGCACCGTACGCGCCGGCGCGATCCACCTTTGTCGGGTCCTTGCCCGAGAAGCAGCCGCCGCCATGACGCGCATAGCCCCCATACGTGTCGACCATGATCTTGCGCCCGGTGAGCCCTGCGTCTGCCACCGGCCCGCCGACGACGAACCGGCCGGTGGGGTTGATGAACGAGCGCACACCGTCGGCCCGCAGCTCGGCCGGGATGACGGCGTCGATCACGTGCTGCGTGATGTCTGACCGCAGCTGGTCGGTCAAAACCTCTTCGTGGTGCTGCGTGGAGAGCACGACGTTGTCCACAGCGATCGGCTTGCCGTCGTCGCCGTAACGAACGGTGACCTGGACCTTGCCGTCGGGCCGCAGGTAGCTGAGCGTCTTGTTGCGGCGCACCTCGGCCAGCCGCCGGGCAAGGCGGTGGGCGAGCGTGATCGGCAGCGGCATGAGTTCGGGGGTCTCGTCGCACGCGAAGCCGAACACCATGCCCGAGTCGCCGGCGCCGCCTACGTCCACGCCCTGCGCGATATCAGGCGACTGCTCGTCGATGCTGGTGACCACGCCGCAGGTTTCGGCGTCGAAGCCGTACTTGGCGCGGGTGTAGCCAACCTCACGCACCGTCTGCCGGATGATGCGAGGGATGTCGACGTAACAGTCTGTGGTGATCTCGCCAACCACGATCACAAGGCCGGTGGTGATGATCGCCTCACACGCGACTCGAGCCAGCGGGTCCTTGGCGAGGATCGCGTCGAGGATCGCGTCTGAGATCTGGTCGGCGACCTTGTCGGGATGGCCTTCGGTGACCGACTCAGAAGTGAACAGGGTCGATGCCGTCATGGCGAAAAGTCCTCCACTGAATCTCCCGCGCCGGCAAGGGCCTCGTGTGGGCAGCCCCCAAGCGCCAGGTTCATACCTCTGGGACGCGGGAATCCTAACGCAGATCCTGCGTGGCCTGGGCGGCCGGGTTTATCCCGGCCGCAACTTTGTTTTGCGCGACTCCAGCGTTGCCAGGAGTGACTATTTCGAAAATCCCTTCCCGGGAGGATGAGCAGGCCCGTCGGCGAAGCCGACCGGCCGATGAGAAGGAACCGAGCCGGTTCCTTCTCATACCTTCACGTCTGCAGGTAGTGGATTCCCGAGTGTCGAAATAGCTTCGAGCCCCGCTGTGACAGCAGCGCGGCCGTCGCGGCGCGCGAACCCTCCATCACAGCCTCGAGGTGCTCACGCTTCATCTCCCAGGTCGCCGTGGGTACCGTGACCGGACAAAGAACGATGATCCGAGCTTCATCGCGTAGCCGCTCGTAATAGCCAAGCATCTGGTGATGC
>DASQAU010000017.1:0-2132 GCA_035635595.1 Candidatus Eiseniibacteriota bacterium | reverse complement strand
CCTCGTCCTCTTCTATGTGTTCTGGGAAGCGATGCTCATCCCGGCCTACTTCCTCCTCTGGATCTTTGGCGAGGGGGACAGGCCCGGGCGCGCGGCGATCAAGTTCGTGCTGTATACGCTCGCCGGGTCGCTCTTGATGCTCGTCGGCGTGATCGGTGAGTACGTGTTCACCGGCCAGCGAACCTTCGACCTCGCCACGCTGGCGACGCTCGCGCCCTCTCCCTCGATCCAGTTCGGCCTCTTCTTCGTGTTCGCGCTCGCCTTCGCGATCAAGACCCCGCTGTTCCCGTTTCACAGCTGGCTTCCCGACGCCTACCTGGCCGCGCCGACTCCGATGCTGGTGACGTTCGCCGGCGTGATGGGCAAGGCAGGCGCCTATGGTTTCCTGCGCATTGCGGTGCCGCTGTTCCCTGAGCCAGTGGGCTGGTGGGACTGGCGATGGGTCATCCCGGTGCTGGCCGTCGCGGCGATCATCTGGGGCGCGCTGATGGCCATCGCCCAGCGCGACATGAAGCTGCTGGTCGCCTATTCCAGCGTGAGCCACATGGGCTTCATCGTCCTGGGTATCTTCTCCTTCAACGTGCAGGGCCAGCAGGGGGCCGTGCTGCAGATGGTCAACCACGGAATCATCATCTCGGCCCTCTTCCTGATCGTGGCCTGGATCTCCGATCGTGTCGGCACCCGTGACCGCGCGGCCATGGCCGGGCTGGCTTTACGCATGCCGATCATGGCGGGGGTCTTCTTCATCGTGACCCTGGCTGCCCTGGGGCTTCCAGGGCTCAACAGCTTCGTCGGTGAGTTCATGACGCTGCTGGGCGCGTGGCAGCGCGAGCCCGTACTCGCAGTGTTGGGTGCGATCGGGCTGGTGCTGGCGCCCGTCTACATGCTGCGGTTGTTCCAGGGCACGATGCAGGGCGCTCCGGCTGGACCCGTGCCGAGCGCGGACATCCATGCGGGCCAGCTCACGCTGCTGGCGCCGCTGATCGTGCTGATGTTCGCGATCGGGCTCTACCCCAACGTGCTGACAAACCTGATGACGTCGGTCGGCCAGGCCGGGCTCGCGAGATGAGCGCTGACCTGTCCTACACGTGGTCTCAGGCGCTCGCCGACCTCGGCCAGATCGCAGCCATCGCCACGCTGACCGGCTTCTTCCTGTTCGCGATAGTGGTCGACCTCGTCCTGCCGAAGAGCCGCCGGGGTGGGGCGGTCGCCATCGTCGCCGTGGTCGGCTTCACCTACTCGCTTGGCACGGCGGTCTATCGCTGGCTGTACGCACAGGGCGATTTCGCGTATCACAAGTTCGCAACGGGCGACAACTTCGCCCTGTTCTTCGAGATCCTGTTCGCGACCCTCGGCATCCTCACCGTCGCCCTCTCGCACTCGTACCTGCGTAAGCGGGGAATGCTCGAGTCGGAATTTCACATCCTGATCATGGGTGCGGTCATCGGGATGATGGTGCTCGCGTCGGCCACGTCCCTCGTCACTGTGTTTCTCGGCCTCGAGCTGCTTTCGATCGCTCTTTACATCGTGTGCGGCTTCGCGCGCACGGAGAGCCGGTCGCAGGAGGCCGCCGCCAAGTACTTGCTGGTCGGCGGCTTCGCGAGCGCCTTCGTCCTGTACGGCATGGCGCTGATCTACGGCGCCGCCGGGACCACCGTGATACCCGACATCGCGACGCGGCTCACGTCGTCGACCTCAGGCAACCCTTTGATCCTGCTCGGCATCGTGCTGATGGGGGTCGGCTTCGCCTTCAAGGTCTCAGCCGCGCCCTTCCACATGTGGACCCCGGACGTGTACCAGGGCGCGCCGATACCGGTCACGGCTTTCATGTCCGTAGGGACCAAGGCCGCGGCCTTCGCGATGATCGTGCGGGTGTTCTCGGGCGGTCTCCCCCACCTCTCGCCCGAATGGCAGGTGCTGCTCGCCTTCGTCGCGGCGACGAGCATGGTCGTCGGCAACCTGATGGCGATCGCGCAGTCGAGCTTGAAGCGCCTGCTCGCCTACTCCGGCGTGGCGCAGGCCGGCTACATCCTGATCGGCGTCATCGCCGGTGGCCAGGCCGGGCTCGCAGCGGTGCTCTACTACCTCTTCGTCTACATGTTCATGAACTTCGGAGCGTTCGCGGTAGTCAC
>DASQAU010000016.1:0-6724 GCA_035635595.1 Candidatus Eiseniibacteriota bacterium | reverse complement strand
GGCGCCTCGACCTCAACGCCTTCGACCTTGCGCACCGGCAGTTCGGAGCCCTGGTTCTCTGAGTAGACCTCGACCTGCCGGCCGCCGCCGTCGATCTCCTGCCGTCCGAAACCCTGCCTGTACAAGAGGCCGACCGCGATCAAGGGAAGGCCCAGGTCGCTCGTCGCCTTCAGGTGGTCGCCGGCCAGAACTCCAAGGCCGCCAGAGTAGATCGGCAGGCATTCCGCCAGGCCGAACTCAAGCGAGAAGTAGGCGACGACGAGCGGGGCCTGCGCGTCCATGAACCGCGGCTTGCGGTCGTAGTACTCGCTGCGCGCTGCACGCGCCTGCTCGAGCGCTGCACGAACGTCCTCGCGCTCACAAGCACGGGCCACGCCCTCCTCGCCGAGCCGCGAGAGCAGCAGGACGGGATTCTGGCGGGTCGATTCCCACAGCTCGGGATCGATGGTGCGAAAGAGATTTTCGATTCGAGGCTGCCAGGTCCACAGCAGGTCGTGAGCGAATTCGTTTAGTTCGTCTACCAAGACCTACGATGTTATGCGGTACAGAGATGAAGGCCGTTGTGATGGCGGGTGGGGAGGGGTCGCGTCTCCGGCCGCTCACCAGCCGTCAGCCCAAGCCCCTGGTCCCCGTCGCGGGGCGCCCGATCATGGAGCACATCCTGCTGCACCTGCGTCGCCACCAGATGCGCGACGTGGTCGCCACCGTGCAGTACATGGGCGCCTCGATTCGCAACTACTTTGGCGACGGATCCGAGCAGGGCGTATCTCTGACCTACTCAGTCGAGGACTCGCCGCTGGGCACGGCGGGCTCCGTAATGCTGGCCCGCCAGCAGCTGACCGAACCGTTCGTGGTCATCTCTGGCGACTCGCTGACCGACATCGATCTCGCCGCTGCGGTGCGATTCCATCGCGAGCGGCGCGCTATCGCCACCATCGTCCTCAAGCCCGTGCCGAACCCGCTGGAGTACGGGGTGGTCGTCGTGGACGAAGGCGGCGCGGTTCAGCGCTTCATCGAAAAGCCGAGCTGGGGCGAGGTCATCTCGGACCTCGCCAACACAGGCATCTACGTCCTCGACCCTGCGGTCTTCGACTTCTTCCGGCCTGGCGAGGTGACGGACTGGTCGGGCGACGTCTTTCCCAAGCTGCTCAAGGAGGGTGAGCACGTCTTCGGCTGGGTGGCCTCCGGCTACTGGGAGGACGTCGGCAGCCACGCCGCCTACGTCAAGGCGAACTTCGACTGCCTGGAAGGCAAGGTGAAGGTGCAGATTCCCGGCGACCGCGTGGGCGATTCGACATGGATCCACCCGGAGGCGGAGGTTTCGCCCGGCGCACGTATCGACGGTCCCGCGCTCGTCTGTGCCGGCGCCAAGGTGCGCGCCGGCGCGTGGGTCAACGGGCCGGCCGTGGTCGGCGGCTACACGACCATCGACTCGGGGGTCAAGATCTCCAACTCGATCACCTGGGACCACACGTACATCGGCTTGAACTCGCGACTACGAGGCTCAGTGGTGTGCAGGTCGGTGACGATCAAGAACGGCTGTCTCCTCGAAGAGGGCAGCGTGATTGGCAGCGACGTCGTCATCGGGGCGGGCTCGACAGTCAACCCGAACGTGCGCATCTGGCCGAACAAAGAGGTGGAGCCGGGCGCCGTCGTGCACGAGTCGATCATCTGGGCAGGCTCGTGGAAACGCGGATTGTTCAGCTCCTACGGGCTCAACGGGCTGATCAACGTCGAGTTCACCCCCGAGTTCGCTTCCAGGCTCGGCGCCGCGGTCGGCGCCCTCGCACCCAAGGGGACCGAGATCGGTATTTCGCGCGACTACACGAGGTCGGCGCGCATGATCAGCCGCGCGCTGATGTCCGGGATGATTTCCTCGGGGACCAGCGTGATGGACCTGTCGGTGCTGCCGGCGCCGGTCTCGCGGTACTGGGCGCGGCACAACCATGTTTCGGAGGTGCACGTCCAGACGTCGCCGGTCGACCCGCGCTCGGCCGACATCCGCATCTTCGACGACCACGGGCTGGAGCTCGACAAGCGGAACGAGCGCCGCCTCGAAGGCCTTTTCTTCCGCGAGGACATCCGGCGCGTGTCGCATTACGAGATGGGCCGCATCGTGCGCAGGGACGGGCAGTCCGAGCGCTACGTCGAGGACATGATCGCCAAGCTCGACCTCGAGGCGCTGCGCGGCGCCGCCTTCAAGGTGCTCATCGACTACAACAATGGTGCCGCGGCGACGGTGCTGCCGAGGGTCCTGCAGGAGATGAACTGCACCGTCATCCCGCTCAATGCCTCGCCCGCCGAGATCATCGTGGAGCAGGACGACAGCACGTTTCGCGACCACCTGAAGGAGATGGGGCTGATCGTGTCGGCGGTGAAGGCCAAGCTCGGGGTGTTCATCGACACCCCCGGCGAGAGGTGTTTCCTGGTGGACGAAACAGGAACCGTGCTCGACCATGACACTGCGTTCGCCGTCCTGGCACAGCTCGCACTCTCCAGGCGGATCGGCATGGTGCTCGGCCCGGCGTCGGCGTCGCTCGCCTTCTCGATGATCGCCGAGCAGCTGCACAGCAGGTTCGTGCCGACCAAGATCACCCCTGGTGCGGTGCTCCGCGCTGCGCAGCACGCCGAGACGGTGGTGGCGTCGGACGGCGCCGGTGGATATTGCTGGCCGGATTTCGCGGTGTCCTTCGATGCCATCTTCACGACGGTGCGCGTGCTTGAGCTGCTGGCGCAGACGGGCGCGTCTCTCGGGACATTGAGGGACCGCATCCCACCCGTCTCGCATCGCAGCGCGGTTGAGTTTTGCCCCTGGGAGGTGAAGGGCCGCGTGATGCGAACCATGATGGAGAAGCACATGCGCGACCGGGTCGACCTGACCGACGGCGTGAAGGTGTTCGTCGAAGGAGGTTGGGTGCTGGTGGTGCCGGATGCCGACCGGCCGGAGTACCACATCATCGCCTCGACGCTCGACCCCGTTCAATCGGATCGCCTGGTCACCGAGTACTCCCAGCTGGTTCGCTCGGCGGTCGCCGAGGCCGCGCCGCAGGCCGAGGCGGTGGTCGAAACGTAGAATCTGGCATCGTCTTTCCGGGGCGCGGGCGTAGCTCACCTGGTAGAGCGCAACCTTCCCAAGGTTGAGGTAGCCGGTTCGAGGCCGGTCGCCCGCTCCAACTTGTTTTCTTAACCGGCTTGAATTAGTGTCCTTAAGGCACCGTCAACACCGCTGGGGGATTGGGATGAGACGACGACGACTGGTCATGCTTGCTGCGCCGGTTCTTCTGCTCACTTCAGCATTCGCCGGCTCGCCGATGGCCGTATCCGGCGCCGGCAAGCAGGCCAACGGCACGCAGACTGACGCCGCTTACGCCGCCAGCGGCGGTGCGGTCCGCAACGTATTTGCCACAAGCCTGAAGACCAGCTGCTACACGCCCGAGGCGCCTTACTTCAGGAGCCTCAGCCCGAACGACGGCTACGACGGCATGACGCCGTGCGGAGGCGCATCGAACACCGGAGAGAACCTTGGCCCGTACGCGTCCCAGGTGGGCAGCAACCCGGGCTATCCGGCGAGCACTCCGATGCTGGTCAAGGACCACTCGGAGTCAGACATACAGGCCGACCCTACCGACTCCAGCCACCTGATCGGCACCAGCAAATGGTTCGTGAGCGCCGAAGGCTACAACCACATCCTCGGCTTCTATGAGTCCTTCGATGGCGGAGCCACCTGGCCGGTTCAGGGGCACATCCCCGGGTACGAGGGTTGGACCGACAACACCGACCCGGTCGGCGCGTTCGACTCGTACGGCAACTTTTACTTCCTCAACCTGCCCTACGAGTTTTATTACAACCCGGACGGCTCGAAGAACTACCAGATCAACCAGAACAAGGAGCCCAATCCATCCATCTCGCCGGAGGTGATCTCGATCGCTGTCCGCAGACATGGCGCAGCCAGCGCCAATGACTGGATCACCCAGCACAACGGTCACCTGGATTATGTGGCGACATACGACGCGAAAGGCCGCGAGCCCGACAAGCAGTGGATCGCCGTCGACACCAACGCGAGCAGCCCCTTCTTCAACCGCGTGTACGCGATGTGGGCGGTCTTCGACGGCTGCTGCACCGCGAAGACCTTCGTCTCGTATGCCCAGGCCGCATCTGACGGCAGCCACACAGACTGGTCGGCCCCGGTCAAGCTGCCCGACGGCTCGAACAACCCTCAGGGGACCACGTACGTGCTGCCACATGTCGACGGGGACGGCGTTCTCTACACGCCTCTGACCAACACCGCTCCGTCGAAGAGCTACTGCTGCGACAAGATCACGATGATCAAGTCCACGGATGGAGGCGCCACGTGGAACGTCACGTCGGTGGTCGCCGACAACATCGCGGCGCCCGCGGCGAGGTTCGCCAACACCACGTTCCGCGACGGCATCGAGACTACCTTCACGGTCGGCCGCCAGAAGGTGGCCGGACGTTATCCCCTTTACGTTGCGTACGAGGACTACAGCACGGGCTTCAACAACATCCAGCTGACTGCGTCCTATGACGGCGGCGTCACCTGGTCAGCACCGGCCAAGGTCAACGACAACGTCCATCCGGCTGACGAATTTCAACCTCAACTTGCTGCTGCAGCTAACGGCACTATCAGTGTCGATTTCTACGACCGCCGGCTTGCGTGCCCGGCGCAGTGGAGCGATGAGGCGGCCGCGGCCGGCCTGGCTCTCGACCGGGTCAACCCCAGCTACTCGGGCACCCTCCCGCCGTACGGCGCGGCCAACTACTGCGTCAACGCAAGCATCCAGTTCTTCAGGGCCGACTTGCAGCGAGCCGGCCAGAACATCCGCCTCTCGCAGCACAGCTTCGATCCCCAGCTGAACTCGCCTCACACGAGCTGCGCCGACTGTATCGGCACCTTCATCGGCGATTACTTCGGCAACACCTTCAGCGGCTCGACCAGCGTGTCGACCTTCGTCAGCACGTACTCGCAGGCCGGCAACAACGGCGCCCACTACCAGCAGCAGGTCGTCGCGACCCTGGCGACTCCGTGATTCGATAAGAGGGGTCCGGGGCAACCTGGACCCCTCTAACATTTAGCGACTCCAACCACGCACTCAACGGAGGATCAGTCAATGGCGCGCACTCCGCTGCTGAGCCGGTTCCGCGAGCTCATAGCCGACTTCCACGAGGCCGAGAGGTCTGGGCGCACGGTCGAGGCCGTGCAGGAAGAGCGCCGGCAGATGAGGCTCACGCGCCGCGACTTTCTCAAGGTGACCGGCGCCACAGTCGGCGCAGCGGCGTTCGCCGGGCCGATGGCGGCGCTGGCGTCGACCCCCAGGCGGAGCGTCCCGCAGCAGGGCCGGATCGCGATCATCGGCGGAGGCATCGCCGGCCTCAATGCGGCGCTCACGCTCCAGGACGCAGGCATCAGCTCGACCGTCTACGAGGCCTCCGACCGCGTCGGCGGGCGGATGCACTCGGACACCACGTCCTGGCTCAACGGGCAGACCAGCGAGCACTGCGGGGAGCTCATCGACAGCGGCCACAAGACGATCCTCGGGCTCGCCAACAGGTTCAACCTCGCCCGCGTAGACCTGCTGGCCGCCGAACCGCTTCATTCGACAGACACCGACTACTTCTTCGGCAAGTACTACACGCAAGCCCAGGCGAACGCTGACTTCAACCCCGTCTGGAACAACGTCAAGAAGGACCTCAACGCAGCGTCCTACCCCACGCTCTACAACCAGTTCACCCAGGCAGGCCGGGATCTCGACCACCTCAGCCTTTACGACTGGATCGAGAGCAGGGTGCCGGGCGGGCACGCTTCGAACATGGGACAGCTGCTGGACGTCGCCTACAACATCGAGTACGGCAACGTGACCACCCAGCAGAGCTCGCTCAACCTCGTGTACCTGCTCGGCTTCTCGCCGGTGCCCGGCAACTTCTCCATCTTCGGCGCCTCTGACGAGCGCTATCACCTGGTTGGTGGCAACGAGCGGCTGCCGCAGGCGGTGGCCGGCGCGCTGGCCACGCCAGTGCAGCTAAACACCGCCCTGACCGGCATCGTGCGCAACTCGGACGGGACCTATTCGCTGACGCTGAAGAGCGGAAGAGTCACCACCACGCAAGTCGTCGATCGCGTGATCATGGCGATCCCCTTTTCGGTGCTGCGGACGATCCTCACCTCCGCCGCCGCCTATCGTGCTGCGGGCTTTGACGGCCTCAAGCAGACCGCCATCACAGAGCTCGGCTATGGCAAGAACGCCAAGCTGCAGCTCCAGTTCGACACGCGGTACTGGAACACGTCAGGCCCGTGGGGCATCGGCAACGGCGCCTCCTATTCGGACACCGGCTACCAGAACACCTGGGACGGCACGCGGGCGCAGGACGGAACCACCGGCATCCTGGTCGACTACACAGGAGGTGGGGTTCCGCTGGCCTCGTTCAGCGGCGACCCGAGCAACCCCAAGGTCGTGGCCGGGTTCGCCAAGACCTTCCTCAGCCAGCTCGAGCCTGTGTTCCCAGGCATCACCAGCCGGTGGAACGGCCGCGCGACGCTCGACGTGCCGCTCAACGATCCGTTTCTTCGCGGGTCGTACTCGTACTGGAAGGTCGGCCAGTACACGCTGTTCAGCGGCTACGAGAAGGCCCGGCAGCCGGACCCGTTGAGCGGGAAGTGCCACTTCGCGGGCGAGCACTGCTCGCAGGACTTCCAGGGCTTCATGGA
>DASQAU010000015.1:0-7834 GCA_035635595.1 Candidatus Eiseniibacteriota bacterium | reverse complement strand
CGGACGGACCGACGCTGGGAGAGGTGTCACTGGTTTACTCGACCCGGCCTGGCATCGCGGTCTCCGGCACGACCGGAGTGGCGGTGCTGGTCACCGAGGCTCGCGGCAAGGTCAACGAGAATTTCTTCTCCAAGATGGTCGCGTCCGACGCGACGATCGAGCCGGTGACTGTCGCCGGGCATCATGGCTACTGGGTCGCCGGCTCACCGCACGTGTTCATCTTCCTGGACGCGAACGGGAACTTCAGGGACGAGACCATGCGCCTGGCGACCAACACCCTGATCCTGGACGAGGGCGGCACCGTCGTCCGCATCGAGGGCGACCTCACCAAGGCCCAGGCGCTGGAGATCGCGGCCTCGCTCCATTAACAGGGAACCCAGCCTCGCCCACCGGTGTATGGAGGGCGAGGTGAAGAGCATGCGACGACTTCTGATGGCTCTGTGCGGACTGGTTGTGCTCAGCGGCTGCGCCGCGATGGATTCGAAGCTGCCCCTGGTCAGCGGGGATTACAGGTTGTACGAAGCCGCTTCGACCAAGACCGGGCAGCTGGTCGCCGTCATCAACTCCCGTTCGCAGACGACCGAGCGCCGGCTGCCGAGTGGAACCCTTTCGCCAGACGGCAAGCACCTTTACTCCGTCGCCTCCGGCGCGCTTCAGGAAATCGATGTACGCACCGGAGCGGTTCTCCGCACGCTGCCGATTCAAGGCAATTTCGAAGCGCCGCCGGCGAACATGGGCGGCGTGCCGGGCGGCCTCTCTCAGAACGGCCGCTGGCTGGCGCTCCAAACAAGTGGCCGGCGAAACATTTCACACATGCTCCTGGTGGACACATCGAACCTCAAGGTGTCGGAGCGCATCGATCTCGACGGCATTTTCGACTTTGACGCGGTGAGCAACGATGGTCAGCGCCTGTACGTCGTCGAATACGTTTCCGCCGGGATTTACCGCGTGCGCGTTTACGAAGTTGCCGCGGGCCGGTTGGGCCCGTACACGGTGGTCGACAAAGGCGACCCGAACGAACCCATGACCGGGCTGCGAATCTCGGGCGTGTTCTCGCCCGACGGTCAGTGGCTCTACAGCGTGTACGCACGCGAAAACCAGGGGGCCTTCGTGCACGCGCTCAACCTGTCGCAGCCTTTCGCATTCTGCCTGGACCTGCCGGGGCCCGGATACTCCACCAACATGAACGCGCTCCAGTGGTCGCTGGCGCTCACCCCCGACGGCCGGCACCTGTACGCGGCTAACGGCGCACTCGGATTGGTCGCGCAGATCGATAACCTAGACGGCAGCCCGCCAACAGTCGTGCGCACGGGAAATATCGCATCCAAGGGATCAACGTCGAGCCTGTTCGTGCAGGACGTCGTGGCCAAGGAGTTCGGTCCGAGCGGCTCGGTTGTGAGTCCTGACGGCAAGACGCTTGTCACCGCGGGCAAGACCGGGCTCATCTGGATCGATACCGCAACGCTGCGCGCTCGCAGCCAGCAGCTCGCGAAATGGTCGGTGTGGAGCGTCGCGGCAAGCCCCGACGGCAGCAGGGTCTACGCGCTGAACGACGCGGGCGCCATCGCCGAGCTGTCGATGGCCGACGGACGCGTGGCCGCCACCTTCGACCCAGGCGAGGGATTTCCTATGGGGTTGTTGAGGGTTGAGTCGGCAACTTCGTAGCGTCCGGCTCGTAGCCACGACACTGCAAAACCGGGAGCCGCGGATAGCGCGGGAACGACGGGTCGGTCACAGAGCGCTCGCACATCCAGAAGGTGGTCCGGCTCCCGGGGACCTTCCGCGAATGCTTGCAGGTCGCGCAGAGCCCGACTTCCAAGGTGCCGTTCAGGCCGGCATGGAGCCCAGCGCCTTGACGAGCCGCTCGATCGAGCTCGTCACCCCATAGCGCTTCCCGAGCTCCTCAGCTCTTGCAGGGTCATCGGGATACCGATCCCGCCGCCCGCGCGGAACCTCGATCGGGAGGTCGGTCACCGGCGGCACCACGCGCTGCGCCTTCTCGAGATATGCGGCATCGGATGGGCGGAAGACGCCGGCCTCGATCATGGCCGCCACCGATCCGTACTTGCGGACGAGGTCAGCCGCCTTCTTCGCTCCGACCCCGGCCAGGCCGGGCAGGCCGTCCGAGGGATCGCCGCGGAGGATCGCGAAGTCGGAATAATGGCGGCCGGGTATCGAATACCTGCGCTCCACCTCAGCCTCGTCGACGACTGCCAGGCCGCCCTTCTCTGGATAGAGGACGATGACCTCGCGGTCGCGAATGAGGCTGAAGAGGTCGCGGTCGCCGCTTGCAATCTCGACGGGGGGCTTCACCTTCGACAGCAGTGAAGCAATGATGTCCTCCGCCTCGTAGTCCTCGAGTCCGAGCGCATCGACGCCGACCGCCTCGAGACATTCCATGATGATCGGCATCTGCGGGATGAGCGCAGGCGGCACCGGCTCGGCGGTGCGGTGCTCCTTGTAGCTCGGGATCAGCTCGACGCGCCAGTCGGGCCGCCAATCCTCGTCTGTGGTGAGGGCCACGTGGCGCGGCTTGCGGTCGGTGATGTACCGCGCGAGGTTGTCCATGGTTCCGCGCACAGCGTTGACCAGAGTTCCGTCTGGCCCGCGCATGGTCTGAGGGATCGCGTAGAAGGCTCGGAAGATCAGGCTCGAGCCGTCGACCAGCAACCATTCCGGCAAGGCGGGAATCATCCTAAGACCTACCATTGCGCTGGTTTGAAACCCATCCGGGTCGTGGCGCTGGCAGCGCTGCTTCTGGCCGCTTGCTCAAACCCCGGGAGTGGCTCGATTCGCTCGCCGATTCCCATCACCACGGCCACACCCAGCTTCAACCCGGCCGACTCCAAAGGCGCCGACTTCCGCACCCGCCTCGACCTGTTGCTTGGAGAGCACGCGATGCTTGCCGCAAAACAGGCTGTCGCCGCGTCAAATCACACGGATGCCTACGCTGGTTACCTGGTTCTCCTGACCGCCAACGCCAACTCGCTGGTCGACGTCGTCCGCTCCGCGTTCGGCAACACTGCCGCGGCGCAGTTCGATGAGGCGTGGCGCATCCAGAACGGATACCTGGTCGACTACACGATCGGTCTGGTGACGCACAACGACGCCAAATCGAATGGCGCGATGTCGGGGCTGCAGAACGGATTCGTGCCGCAGTACGCAAAGCTCATCGCCCGCCTGACGTCGATCACCGTCGATTCGACGACTCAGCTGCAGATTCAGTACTTGACGCAGATGAAGGAGGTCATCGACAAGCAGGTGGCCAAGTCCTACACGGCGATGTACTCGGCCCTTCGCCTCGCCTACGCGACCAGCACGCTCATCGGCGACGCGCTCGCGATAAGCGTCGTGCAGCAATTCCCGGACAAGTTTCCTGGCGATGCTTCGAACAAAGCCGTGGACGAGCGCGTGTCGCTCAACGACCTGCTGCAGGAGCACTCATACCTCGCGACCATGACCACCGACGCGGCGGTGAACAACCGGACCGATGAGCAGGCCGGCGCTGCCGCGTCGCTGGCCGCCAACGCAAACGCTTTGAGCAAATTGTTCACCGAGGTGCGAGGCTCCGGGGCGGGAACGCAAGTGGAGCAGCTGTGGGGCGCACGGAACTCAGACCTGATCGCTTACGCAACCAACGGCGACGTCGCGGCACGGCAGGGTCTCACGGAGAAATTCGTCACGCGGTTCTATGCGCTGGCGCCGGTGGCGGCGGACAACGCGCGGGACCAGGTGCTCGCGACCATCAAGGTCATCGACGACCAGCGCGCAAAAGCCTTCAAAGCGGTGGCGGGGGATGACAAAGCGGCCGCCGCCGCCATGCAGTCAATCGCAGACCGAATCGGCTAGTTGCGCAGCTCATACCCGGACTGACAGTCCGATGCGGGTTTCGCCAGATATTGAATCCCGCATCCGACAGTCCCATGCGGGTTTCGGCCCCCTAGTCGAGTGCTGCGGCGATGATCTCCAGGCCGGTGGCCGCCTCTTCCGGATCCAGCACGAGCGGCGGGCTGATGCGAACCGCGCGGGTGCCGGCGGTCAGCAAAAGCAACCCACGCTCGAACGCCGACTGCACCAGCTGGTCCGCCTGCTCGTGCGTCTCCAGCTCGAGCGCGACCATCAAACCCTTGCCGCGCACGTCGGTCACCTTGTCGTGCGTGGCCGCGATCTCACGCAGGCCGTCCTGCAGCAAGGCCCCGACGCGCGCGGCATTTTCGATCAATCCCTCGTCCAGGAGATCCAGCGTGGCAAGCCCTGCGGCGCACGCGATCGGGTTGCCGCCGAACGTGCTGCCATGCGATCCCGGCGGCCAGTTCATCTGCTCCGCACGCGCGATGAACGCGCCCAACGGGAGACCCGACGCGATGCCCTTGGCGAGGCACACGATGTCCGGCTCCACGTCCCAGTGCTCGACGGCGAGCAACTTTCCGGTCCGGCCCATGCCCGACTGGACCTCGTCCGCGACGAGCAGGATCCCGTGCTTCAGCGTCAGCTCGCGCAGCCGCGGCAGGAAGTCGTCCGGCGGCACGAGGTAACCGCCCTCACCCTGGATCGGCTCGACGAACACAGCCGCCACGCTCTCCGGCGGAGCGACCGTGGCGAACAGCTCTTCGAGCCGCGCCATGGTCTCGTCAGTGGTAATACCGCGCGCCTCTGTGGGGAAAGGCGCGTGAAACACCGATGAGAGCAGCGGCGCAAAGCGCCGCCTCTGGCTGGCTTTCGACGCGGTCAGCGACAACGCGCCGAAGGTGCGGCCGTGGAACGCGCCGATGAACGCGATGTAGCTCGGCCGCCCGCTCGTGAAGCGGGCCAGCTTCATCGCGCCTTCGATCGCCTCGGCGCCGGAGTTGGTGAAGAACACTTTGGCCGGGGTTCCGGGCAGGATCTTCGCCTCCAGGCGCTCGGCGAGCTCGATCTCCGAGCTGTAGTAGAAGTCGGTGCCCGACATGTGAATGAAGCGCCTGGCCTGCTCTTCGATCGCCGCCACCACCCTGGGATGCGAGTGGCCGGTCGTGACCACCGCGATCCCCGCCGTGAAGTCCAGGAACCGGTTGCCGTCCACGTCGGTCACCCAGCAGCCCTCGCCCCTCTCCATGACAAAGGGGTAGGCGCGCGTGAAGCTGGGGGACATCGCCCGCGAGTCCCGGGCGATCAGGTCGGCGGCTTTGGGCCCCGGAAGCGGGGTTTTGAGGGAGGGCTTCTTACGTTCGGTGATCACGTGCCGGAAGGTATCAGACTCCTCCGACGTGGTTGCTCTTACGAAGAGGCAAGTTCGAATCCTCAACGCCAGGCACTTCGCCACGGTCGCCACTGTCATGCCGGATGGAAGCCCCGAAGCCACCGTCGTCTGGATCGAGACCGACGGCAAGTACATCTACTTCAACACCGCGTTTCCGCGCCTGAAAGCCCGCAATCTCGAGCGCGATCCCCGCGTTGCGATCACGGTTTTCGACCCCAAAAGCCCCTACCGGGACGTGCTCGCGATCCGGGGCCGGGCCGAGCTGATCCACGAGGGCGCGAGAGAGCACATCGACAAGCTCGCCCGCCTCTACACGAGGCGGCCTTTCAAAGGCTTCCGTCCCGACCAGACCCGCGTCATCGTGAAGGTGACCCCCGAGCGGATTCACCTGCAATGAGCTCCGTGTAATGTTGGCCACGTAATGGCGAAGGCGACCAGGTCGTTTGCCATCCGGCCCGCCACTCACGCCGACCTGCGCGCGATCGTCGGCCTCTACAACTGGGCCGTCAACCAGACTTTCGCCACCATCGACTCGGAGCCTCTCGACGACGAGGAGGCCGCGGCCTGGTGGGAGGCGCACGGCAAGCGCTCCAAGCTGATCGTGTCCACCGACGAGAGCGGCGTGATTGGTTGGGCGCGCCTGTTTCCATGGAAGCAGCGGGGATTCGACGTCGTCGAGGACCTCGTGTACGTCGACCCGGTGCACCAGGGCCGCGGCATCGGCCGCGCCCTTCTGACCGAGTTGATCAAGGAGGCGCGCGGCCTGGGCTATCGCACCATCGTCGCCACCATCGCGACCGACAACCGATCGGGCCTCGCGCTCCACTCGCGGCTCGGTTTCGAGGTGGTCGGAACGATCAAGGATGCCGCGAACAAGTTCGATCGCTGGATGGACATCACCCTCGTCCAGCGATCGCTCGAACAGTAGGGAGCCACTGACATGGACGTTCGGGACGATGTCGTCGAGATCATCTCGGGTTTCTCGCTCTTCGCCGGCCTCTCCACCCCCGAGCTCGACCTCATCGCGCGCGTCTTCGAAGAAGCCTGGTTCGGTGAGGGCGACCGCATCCTGCGGCAGGGATTCACCGGGTCGAGCTTCTACATCATCCTCGAGGGCAGCGCGGTCATCCAGGTCGACGGAAAGAAGCGAGAGTCGCTGAGACCCGGCGACTTCTTCGGCGAAATTTCGTGCCTGCTGGGAGTCCCCCCCACCGCCGACATCGTTGCGGAGCGCTCCATGCGCTGCCTGGTCATGCCGGCGGCGCAGCTCGAGGGCTTTCTCGTCGCGAATCCACGAGTGATGTATCGGGTCCTGCAGGGGGAGGCGCGAAAGCTGCGCAGCACGATCGGGTGGCACAGCTGACCGAGAGGCCCTTCCCACCGGGCCGTTATCCACTCGTCATCGTCGGCAGCGGTCCAGGTGGCCTGCAGCTCAGCTACTGCCTCCATCGCCTCCGCGTCGAACATGCGGTGATCTCCCAGGACCCCGCCCCGGGCGGCATGTTCCGGCGCTGGCCGGTCTTCCAGCGGATGCTCAGCTGGACCAAGCCATACGCGGGCTGTGATCACAACAGCCGGGTCTACGAGCGCTACGACTGGAACAGCCTGCTCGCCGACGAAGTAGAGCACCGCGGGATCATGCCAGCCCTGATGGACGGCACGTCCTACTTTCCGTCGCGGCCGGAGATGGAGCGCGGCCTCGCTGCGTTCGCCGGCGCCACCGGGCTGCTCGTTCGCTATGGATGCCGCTGGGAAACAACGAAGAGAACGCCGGACGAGAAAGAGTTCGTACTCGGCACCTCGGACGGCGAGTACCAGGCGCCCGTGATCGTCTTCGCCGTCGGCGTCGCCGAGCCCTGGAAGCCGCCGATCCCCGGACTCGAAGCCGCCTCTCACTACGGTGAGCTGCGATCCGCGGAAACGTATGCCGACAAACGAGTTTTCATCGTTGGGAAGCAGAACTCCGGGTTTGAGATCGCCAGCGCGCTGCTTCCCTGGGCACGCCAGATCGTGCTCGCCTCGCCGAGTCCGACCGCGCTGTCCGTCAACACGCGATCACTGGTTGGAGTGCGCGCCCGCTACGTGCAGCCATACGAGGACGCTGCGCTTGCCGGCGGGGTCTTGATCCTCGATGCATCGATCGAATCGGTCGCCCCTGCGGGCGGGCGTCTCAAGGTCAGCACACGCAACGCGCGGGATGGCGGCGTGCTGGAATTCGAGGTCGACGAAGTGATCGCCGCCACGGGGTTCACCTCACCCCTGCTCGATCTGCAAAAGGTCGGGGTGGCGACCTTCGGGCACAGCAGGCTGCCGGCGCAGACCCCCTTCTGGAGGAGCGCCACCATGCCCGGGATCTACTTCGCGGGCACCATCAACCAGGGATCGCCCGGCCTCAGAAAGCACGGCATCCCGAGCAACTCCGGCGCGGTGCAGGGGTATCGCTACAACGCTCGTGTGCTGGCCAGGCATCTCGCGGAGAAGCACTTCCACAAGAGCCTGCCGCGCCCACGGTTGCACCCAGACAAGCTGGTGCCTTTCCTGCTGGCCGAGGCCAGCCTGGGTCCAGAGCTATGGCATCAGCGCTCGTACCTGGCG
>DASQAU010000014.1:0-2551 GCA_035635595.1 Candidatus Eiseniibacteriota bacterium | reverse complement strand
TTGAAGAAGATCCTCGACGAGATCCGATCGAGCCGCGAGGTCGTGCTCTTCATCGACGAGCTGCACACCCTCGTCGGCGCAGGCGCCGCGGAAGGCGCGATCGATGCCGCCAACATCCTCAAGCCGGCGCTGGCTCGTGGGGAGATCCAGTGCATCGGCGCGACGACGCTCAACGAATATCGCAAGTACATCGAGAAGGACGCGGCTTTGGAGCGCAGGTTCCAGCCGGTCTTCGTCGACCAGCCAACCCTCGAAGAGACCATCGACATCTTGAATGGAGTCAAGTCTCTGTACGAGAAGCACCACCGCGTGACCATCACGGACGCGGCCGTGCGCTCGGCGGCAGTCCTCAGCGACCGCTACGTCAGCGACCGCGCGCTGCCCGACAAGGCGATCGACTTGATCGACGAGGCATCTGCGCGCGTGCGTATGAAACTCACTACGACGCCCGACGACCTGAAAGAGCTCCAGAAGGAGATCAAGAAGCAGAAGACGGACCAGGACGAGAATGTCAACAAGCAGGACTTCGAGGCCGCCGCGAGCGTTCGCGACAAGGTCAAGAAGCTGCAGGACAAGCTCGCGCTGAAAGAAGCGGCCTGGCGGGACAAGCTGGGTGAAACGGTTCCGGAGGTCGGCGAGGAGCACATCGCGCAGATCGTGGCCGCGTGGACGGGTGTTCCCGTCTCGCGTCTGGTCGAAGAGGAGACCGCGCGCCTGCTCCGCATGGAAGACGAGATCCACAAGCGGATGGTCGGACAGGACGAAGCGATCGTCACCGTCTCGCAGGCGGTACGTCGCGCTCGCGCCGGGCTGAAAGATCCGCGCAGGCCGATCGGTTCATTCATCTTCCTGGGCCCAACCGGCATCGGGAAGACCGAGCTCGCTCGCGCGCTGGCCGAGTACCTGTTCGACTCAGAGGACGCGTTGATCAAGCTCGACATGTCCGAGTTCATGGAGCGCCACACGACCGCGAGGTTGGTCGGCTCACCTCCCGGCTACGTCGGCTACGACGAGGGGGGCCAGCTGACCGAGGCGGTTCGCCGCAGGCCTTACTCGGTGATCCTTTTCGACGAGATCGAGAAGGCGCATCCCGAGGTCTTCAACATGCTGCTGCAGATCCTCGAGGACGGACGTCTGAGCGACGCCAAGGGCAAGGTGGTCAACTTTGCGAACACGGTGATCATCATGACCTCAAACCTGGGCATTCGCGACGTGAACCAGGCGGGCACGTCACTTGGCTTCCAGCCCGCTGTCGTGGACGAGGCCGATGAGGTCGAGCGCCGTCACAAGAACACCAAAGAGAAGATCGACGAAGAGCTCAAGCGGATGTTCCGGCCTGAGTTCCTCAACCGGGTGGACGCCGTCGTGGTGTTCAAGAGCCTGACGACCGGGCAGATCCGGCAGATCGTCGATCTGCAGCTTCAGCGCTTGTCAAAGCACCTGGTCGAGCAGCAGATCACGATCGAGGTCACCGACGCGGCCAAGGACCTGCTCGCGAAAGAGGGCTATGACCGGATCTATGGCGCGCGCCCTCTGCGGCGTGTGATCACGAGCCGGATCGAAGACAACCTTTCCGAGCACCTGCTGCGCGGGAAGATCGCCCGTGGCGACACGGTGCAGATCGACGTCGAGGGCGAGGACGGCCTCAAGTTCACGCCGGTCAAGCACAAACACAAGGAGCCTGCGGGCACGGGGGCGGCGAAACCCTAACCCGTCCAACATCCCCTCCCCTTCGGCCCTTCGGGCCACCTCCCCACAGGGTGGGGAGGCCAGGGCCTCTCCGTCGTTCAATTCGCCCCTCCTCACGAGAGACCGCATAGCTCGACCTTTTCGCGGCCCCACAATTGAGGGAGGTGAGCGCAACAGTCCCACTTCGCCTGCGCCCACTCGAGATCGGCGACCTGCTCGACGAAACCTTCCGCATGTATCGCCGCCACTTCCTGCTTTTCGCAGGGCTGTCGGTGATCCTCTCCATCCCTGAAGCCGCGCTGTCCAGCTTCAGCTATTACGCCCTGTTGGGCCGCTTTTTTGACCAGGCAGGCTCCAGCCTCGGCGTGGCGCCTGATCGCTTCCTTCTCGACGCCGGCACCCTGGGCGTGTATCTCGTCGGCCTGTTGATCTCCCTCGCGCTTGTGCCCCTCTACTACGGAGCCGTCACGTACGCCGCTTGCGAATCGGCGCTCGGCCGCCCGGTCACCGCATCGAGCGTGTTGTCAGGCGTTCTGCGCCGCTACTTCCCCCTGATGGGCTACTGGCTCCTCATCGGGCTGATGCTGATAGTTTTCTGCCTCATTCCGCTGTGGATCTGGATCTGGGTCGCCTGGGCGGTGGTGATGCCCGTGATGTTCATCGAGAACGTGGGCCTTGGCACGGCGATGGGCCGCAGCTGGCGCCTCGTCGAGGGACGCTGGTGGCGCACTTTCTTCACTCTCGTGCTGATGTTCATCATCTGGTTTGTCGCGCGCACCGCGCTGCGCGCGTTTATCGTCCTCGCACAATCCCTGCTGCAGCTGGTCATCCCGTCGATCGCAGTGCTCTGGATCTCCGCGGC
>DASQAU010000013.1:0-3552 GCA_035635595.1 Candidatus Eiseniibacteriota bacterium | reverse complement strand
TTGCATGTGTTATGCGCGCCGCCAGCGTTAACCCTGAGCCAGGATCAAACTCTCCGTCCAAAACGGAGGACCCAAGGCCTTCGCCCTGAGTCATAAGACTCTCAGAGTCTTTCCCACTCTTCAGTTGTCAAGGTGCTGGTCTTCCTGACGACCCCGGCGCTTTTTAGGGCGCACGAAGCCTTCCGTCAGGACAACCCGCGAATTGTACCGGTCTCCAGGCTCGTATTGCAACGCGCTTCTAGGCGCCGGCGCGGACGCCCAGCTCGTCGAGATGCCCGAGCAGGTCGGCGGGGTCCTCGTATACGCGGTAGGCGCCGGCGCGCTCCAGCTCCTCTTTGCCGTAGCCTCCGGACAGCAGCCCCACCCCAAGCGCCCCGGCCCGCTGGGCGGCGAGCAGGTCCCAGATGCTGTCCCCGACCACGAAACAGTCGCCCGGCGGGACGCCAAGCCGCTCGGCGGCCGCGAGGAACAGGTCGGGATTCGGCTTCGCGTAAGCGACCTGGTCGCGAGTCACGATTGGGACTCCTTCGGGGATGCCGAGCATGGACAGCGGCCCTTTTGCCGTCGCCTGGCTCCCGCTCGTTGCAATCGCCCACGGCACGCGCATCGCCGTCAGGGTCGTGAGCAGCTCGCGAGCACCCGGTAGCGGTCGGACCTGGTCCCACAGCTCGAGGAACCTCTTCGCGTGGCTTTGCCGCAGCTGCTCGGCCTCGTCAGTCGACAGCGTGCGTCCGACCTCTCGATCAAGCGCCTTCAAAAAGAGCCCACCGCTCATGCCGATTCGCCGGTGGATGCGCCACACCGACAGCTCGATGCCCATTGCTTCGAGCGCTTGCCGCCACGCAAGCACGTGCTGGTAGACGCTGTCGACGAGAGTCCCGTCGAGGTCGAACAGCAGCGCAGGCCGCGAGGACAGTGTGGGAGTGGACACTCAGAAAGTCCGGCGGCCGGCCATCGCGCGGGCGAGCGTCAGCTCGTCCGCGTACTCGAGGTCGCCGCCCACCGGAAGTCCGTGCGCGGGGCGCGTCACCTTGGCGCCGAGCGGCTGCAGAGCATGCTGCAGGTAGCCCGCCGTCGCCTCGCCTTCGATGTCGGCGTTCAGCGCGATGATCACCTCGAGGACGCCGTCGTCGCGCACGCGGTCCAAAAGCTGCGGCACGTGGATCTGCTCAGGGCCGATCCCATCGATCGGTGAGATGACGCCGTGCAGGACGAAGTACAGGCCGCTGAACTCCGACGTCCGCTCGACCGCCAGCACATCCAGCGCCGACTCCACGACACACAGCAAGGTCGCGTCTCGTCGCGTCGAAGAGCAGATCGTGCACAGGCTGCCCTCGGCGATGTTGTAGCAGCGCTCGCAGTATCCGATCCGTGCTTTGACATCCGCTATCGCTTGCGCGAGGGAGTCCGCACGCTGCCGGTCCGAGCGCAGCAGGTGGAACGCGAGCCGCTGCGCAGTTTTGGGGCCGATGCCCGGCAGTCGCGAGAGCTCCTGGATGAGCCGCTCCAGCGGCTCCGGCAGCTGCGGCATCGACGACTACATCAATCCGGGTGGAAGTCCGAGCCCGGAGGCGACCGCCTGCATCTTGGACGCCGCCAGCTGCTTGGACATTTCCATGGCCTCGTTGACCGCCGCCACCACCAGGTCCTGCAGCATTTCGGTGTCAGAGGCTGCGTCCGGGTCGATCGCCACCGACACCACCTTCTGCGTGCCGGTGGCCACGACGCGCACCGCGCCGCCGCCCGCGGTTGCCTCGACAGTCTCCGTCTCCAGCTCCGCCTGCACCTTGCCCATCCTGTCCTGCATCTGCTGGACCTGCTTCAACATCTTCAGCGGATCCTTCATTCGGACACCTCCTTGACGCGCGTCACCCGCCCGTCGAACCTCCGCACCACCTCGCGCACGAAGGGATCGTCTTCGGGGCTTGCCTCCTTGGTACCCGCCTTCGCCGTCTCGGCCTCGCGCAATCGATAGTCGACCTTCACCTCATTTCCCAACCATTCCCGCACGTGAGGCATCAGCTGCGGTGACTGTTCCTGCGCCTTCTTGTGATGAAAGCCGTACCGGAACCACAGGATCAGCATCGACCCGTCGACCTCAGGCTGCGCGTCGAGATACGCAGCGCGCACGGTGCGGTTCAGCTTTTCGAGCACCTCAGACCAACCGGCGACCGGCGCCGAGCCGACCGCAGGTTGGGGTGCTGCCTGGTCTTCCTTTTCGATCACGGGCCCCGGCTTTTCAACCGCGGGCGCCGGCGCCGGTCTGACCGGCGGCTCATCCGTTCCCAGCTCGACCGCAAGTCGAGCCAGCGTCGCTTCGACCAGGAATCGCGGCTCGGCGTGTCGGCGCACCTCGCCGTCCAGGTGCAGCAGCGCATCCAGCACGCTCGACAGGCGGCGCGCGGTGGCCTGATCGCGTTTGGTGAGCGCGGCGACCAGCCGGTCCCGACAGCTCTCCATCAATCCGCGGACGACCTGGCGCAGCTCGGCGCCTGCGGCGTACACCCGGTTCACCTCCGCCAGCGCCTCGGCGGCCTTGCCTGCGAGCACGTCATCCAGCAGCGAGTCCAACAATCGCGGATCGGCGATCCCCAACAACGACCGCGCCGACTCGAGACTGATCGGTCCCGCGGCCAACGGGACCAGCTGGTCGAGCAGGCCAACTGCGTCGCGCATCGATCCCTGAGCGGTGCGCGCGATCAGCTGCATCGCATCGGCGTCCACCTGCACCTTCTCCGTCTTGGCGATGTGCGTGAGCCGCCCCACGATCTGCTCCTCGCTGTGCCGCCGGAACACGAACTGCTGGCACCGGCCGATCACTGTGAGAGGGATCTTCTGCGCGTCGGTGGTGCACAGGATGAAGACCACGTGCGCGGGCGGCTCCTCCAGCGTCTTGAGCAGCGCGTTGAACGCAGGCTCGGTCAGCATGTGGGCCTCGTCGATGATGTAGACCTTGAACGGCCCCAGGGCCGGGGACAGGTTCACCTTCTCACGCAGGTCGCGAATCTCATCGATGCCTCGGTTCGAGGCCGCGTCGATCTCGATCAGGTCCAGCGCCGCACCAGCGGTCATCTCAGTGCACGACTGGCAGCGGTTGCAGGGCTCGGCGGAATCACTCGCGCGCCCGGTGCAGTTGAGCGCCTTCGCCAGGAGGCGCGCCGCAGACGTCTTGCCCGTCCCGCGGCTACCGCTGAAGAGGTATGCGTGCGCGACGCGCGAGCTGATGATCGCCCCCTGCAGGGCTCGCGAGGCGGCCTCCTGCCCGACCAGGTCGCCGAACGTCTGCGAGCGGTACTTGCGGTAGAGGCTCTGATACTCAGGCATTTTCAATCACTAATTTTGGAACGCCCCTCTCCCCCAGCCCTCCCCCCTTGCGGGCGGGAGGGAGATGCGGTTCGGACTTTATTGATATGGCCGCGCACCCCCGCTTCGATCGAAGACCCCCAGCTCGCACCGCGGTTCACGGCTCCGGCCCAGATGACTGCGGCACCCCCGGGTTCTCTCCTTACCGCTGCTTCCTTCCGGACCTGACGGGGTTCGGAGACCCGAGCT
>DASQAU010000012.1:0-1743 GCA_035635595.1 Candidatus Eiseniibacteriota bacterium | reverse complement strand
AGCGTCGCCGGTGGCCTCGCCCGCCTTGTTGTTGTAGTACTCGAGGTCGGTCGCCGCGTAGCCGGGGTAGAGGTCGATCTGGCCGCTCTTGAGCGCCGGTGCGACCACCTCGCGCGAGCCGAGGTTCAGCTTGTAATTGATCGTGTAGCCGTCGTGGGCCAGCGCCTCACCGTAGATCTGAGCGAGGATGCTGCTCTCGGGAAACGCGAAGCCGCCCACGGTGATCGTGCCCTTGCTGGTGGTTCCAGGCGGAGTCGTGCCTCCGCAGGCCACAGCCGCCATGACGAGCGCGGTCAGGGCGGCCAGCACCCACGTAGAGCCTGATTTACGGATCATCGAATCTCCTCCTTCCCGCGGCGGGTTTCCCCCATCCAACCCCGGGGCTGTGTTGATTCTTCCACTTACGCGGTCTTGAAGGTCGTTGCCCTTCGCGAGGCGGGCGCTTTGAGCGATCGGAGTCCGCGAGGCACGAGCACGCGCTCCAGCGCCGAGAGGACCAGCTCGGTCGTGAGCGCGAGGAGGGCGACCAGGAAGGCGCCGGCGAAGACCTCGGTGTAGATCTGGGTGGCGAAGCCGTCGATGATGTAGCGACCGAGGCCGCCGCCCGCAACGATGGCGGCCAATGTGGCGGTCGCCACGACCTGCACCGCGGACGTGCGGATTCCGGCCATGATCAGCGGTACCGCAAGGGGTAACTCCACCCGAAGCAGCTGGGCCAGCTCGCGATAGCCCATCCCCCGCGCGGCCTCCTTGATGTCTGCGTCGACCTCCCGCAGCGCGACATAGCTGTTGGTGACCATTGGTGGGATGGCCAGTGCGGTGAGGGCCAGGATGATCGGGGCGTCGCCCAGCCCGAAGAGCTGGAAGGCGATGACGAGGATGGCGAAAGACGGCACTGCCCGGCCGACGTTGGAGATGTTGATCGCGAGGTTGCCGAAGCGCCCGAAGTGGCCGAGCCCGATGCCGATGGGCAGCGCGATGAGCGCGCCGATCGCCACCGACTCTGCAGAAAGCTGAACGTGCTGCGCGAGCCTGATCGGGATTCCATCCGGGCCCTGCCAGTGGGCGAGGTCTGTGAGCCATTGCAACGAACTGAGGATGAAGGTCATCTTGCCGCCGCCCGAGACCAGGGAACGGCCAGCCGCTGGGCGCCGGCCAGGGTCACATCCGCGACCAGCGCCAGGGCGATCGAGAGCACGGTCGCCACCACCAGCGGTGTGTGGAAGCTCTCGATCAGTCCTTTGTTGATGAGCTGTCCGAGCCCGCCGACGCCGATGAGGGCGGTGATGGTGACAAGGCCGATCGTGGTCACGGTGGCGACTCGAACGCCCGCCAAGATCACGGGCAGCGCCAGCGGGAGCTCGACCTGGAGGAGGCGCGCCAGGGGCCGGTAGCCCATCCCGTCGGCCGCGTCGAGGATGTCCGGGGGCACCGACTCGAGGCCGACCACGACGTTGCGCGCGAGGATGAGCAGCGTGTAGCTGGTGAGCCCGATCTCAGCGGTGAGAAAGGACAGCCCCGTGTACGGGACCAGGAACGCGAACAGGGCGAGCGAAGGAATCGTGTAGAGGATGCCGAACGCCGTCAACAGCGGGTTGCGCAGCCAACCCCAGCGGTGAGCGGCGATGCCGAGCGGCACAGAGATGACAAGGCCGGCGGCAACTGCGATCGCCGTGAGGAGGACGTGCTGCTGGAGGTCGTCGAGCACCAGCGGGATGTGCGTCCCCAGCCAGTCCCAATTGA
>DASQAU010000011.1:0-4575 GCA_035635595.1 Candidatus Eiseniibacteriota bacterium | reverse complement strand
CTTGATCCAGGAGCGCCTGGTCCGGCCGCAAAAGGGAATTCATCGCTTCGACTGGACGGATGACGACGAAGGCGCCTCCACCGACTTCCACATTTCGGGGTCCGAGCTGTTCCAGCTGCTGCGCAAGACGGGTTTCGACGTGATCGATTTCCGTGAGCTGTTCGCCCCGGATGATGCATTGGACCATCCTTATTACAAGTGGGTGCCCGCGGAGTGGGCGAAGCGCTGGCCGGCCGAAGAGATCTGGCGCGCGCGCAAGCGCTAGGGCTCAGCCGAGAGAGATCGGCGCCGTCGTGAGAAGAACCCAGATCGTGATCACCGTCACGGCCACCGCTCCGCCGTAGAAGACCACCTGCGCCGGAACGCTTTTGGCCGCATGGACGCCGAAGTCGACGAGCAGATAACGGAGCCGATGCGCGAAGTGGAAGAACGACAAAGCGATCAAAGCCAACACGTACAGCTTCACGATCGGGTTGCCCAGGACGTTCACCCACGTGTCGTAGTGCTGGTCCACTACGGGCACGATTCCCAGCGGCCCAAGGATGCCCTGGACCAGGATGTGCACGGGGAGCACGAGCGCGGCCAGGCCCCCGCCGTTGGCGAACATGAACCACCAGAACAGGTGTGGCAGCGCGACCCGGTGTCGTGTCGTTTCCGCGTTCATCGTCCGAACCCGATCAATACCGCGCCGATGACGATCGAGGCCAGGGCCCAGAGACTGAACATTGTCAGCACGATGAACCGCGGCGGCACAGGCTTGTCCAACACCTTCAAGTGGATGATCACGCCGGCCAGCTTGAGAAACGTGTAGCTGTGATACATCGCGAAACCAAGGCAGACGGCGCTGAAGACCACGAAACCGGTCGACCTGGGAGGCTGGAACCCAGCGGCTCCGGCGCCGGCGCTCTTGATGTCGAATAGAAGCCACAGCAGCCACAGGGCCATGGGCAGGGCAGTGAACTCGCGGACGATATATAAGAAGTAGTGGCGTTTGCGCAGCCACCAGCCGGCCGGCATCGACCACCGGTATCTGCGCGCAGCGGCGGGTGCGGATGTCTGCGCTGGCGTCCCCACTAGTCGCGGTTACCGTACGGAAGCGTGAAGCGCAGAGTGGTGTCGAGCTTGGTTTGTTGGATCGCTTTGGCAGGGTCGACGCCCTTCGGGCAGACCACGGAACACTCGCCGACGAAGCTGCACTCCCAGACCCCTTCTGCCTCGGCGATCACCGGCAGGCGCTGCTTGAGCCCCTGGTCACGCGAGTCCAGGTTGTAGCGGCGCGCGAGCGCGATCGCCGCCGGTCCCAGGAACTTGTCATTCAGCCCGTACACCGGGCAGGCCGAGTAACACAGCATGCAGTTGATGCACTCACTGAACTGCCGGAACTCGTCGATCTGCGCCGGCAGTTGCCGGTGCGCCCCGGCCCCGAGCGGGACCTCCTGCTTGCGGATGATCCACGGCTTGACGGACTTCAGCTTGTGCATGAAGTCGTCCATGTCGATGACCAGGTCACGGATGACAGGGAAGTTGTTCAGCGGCTCGACCACCACCTTGTGCGGCCAGTAGTCACGCAGGAATGCATTGCAGGTCAGCTTCGGCGTCCCGTTCACCATCATTCCGCAGCTGCCGCAGATGCCCATGCGGCACGACCACCGATAGCTCAGGCTGCCGTCGACGTAGGACTTGATGTGGTTCAGAGCGTCGAGCACCACCATGCTCTCGTCAGCGAATGGGATGTCGTAGGACTGAAGATGCGGCTTCTCGTCTTTCTCGGGATCGAACCGCGTCGCCTGGATCGTAATGCGCTTTGCGGCCAATCGTCTCTCCCCTAGTAAGTCCGGGCTTGTGGCTGGAAGTTTGTGATCCGGACGTCGCGGTATTCGAGTCGCGGCCTGCCCCCATCCCGTTTGAACGCGACCGTGTGCTTCAAGTACTTCTCGTCATTGCGCTCCGGGAAGTCGCGACGCGCGTGGGCGCCTCGTGATTCCTCGCGCGCAAGCGCCGAGACCGCGATCACCTGCGAAACCTCGAGCATGTAGTCGAGCTCGAGGATGGCCGTCAGCCCGGTATTGAAGGTCCGGCTCGAGTCTTCGACCTGGAGCTGCGTGAACCGTTCCCTGAGCACTCCAAGTTCCTGGATCAGCTTCTCCAGTCCCTCCTTCGTGCGGAACACACCCGCGCCCGCGTCCATCTCCCGCTGGAGGTCGTCGCGGATGTTGCCGATCCGCTCATGGCCTCCTTTCTTCTCGAGGTACTCGATCTCGACGCGCCGTGCTTCGTCCCAGAGCATCGCGTCGACCGGGTTGGCCGTCACCGGCTTGGCCGAGGCTGCGTAGTGGGCCGCCGCGCGTCCGGCGGCGGCGCCGAACACCAGGCATTCGGAAAGCGAGTTCGAGCCAAGCCGGTTGCCGCCGTTCAGGCCGACGTTGGCACACTCGCCGGCGGCATACAGGCCGAGGATCTCGGTCGCGCCCGAGATGTCGGCGTCCACCCCTCCCATCATGTAGTGCTGCACCGGGCGCACCGGGATCGGGTCCTTGACGATGTCGATGCCCACGAACTCACGCCCGAGCTCGCGCATGAAGGGAAGCTTGCGGTCGATCACCTCTTCGCCGAGATGGCGCACATCGAGGTGCATGAACTTGCCGTGCGGTCCCTCGAACCCGCGGCCCTCGTCGAACTCAGTGATCATCGCCCGGGAGATGATGTCGCGCGGGCCGAGCTCCATCTTGTTGGGCACGTAGCGCTTGAGGAACCTCTCGCCGTCCTTGTTGGTCAGATAGCCACCCTCGCCACGCACCGCCTCGGTGATGAGGATGCCAGTGAACGGCAGCCCGGTTGGATGGAACTGCACCATCTCCATGTCCTTCAAGCCGGCGCCCGCGCGATACCCGAGCGCCATGCCGTCGCCGGTGCAGATGTTGCCGTTGGTCGTGAAGGCATACACCCGGCCGAGGCCACCCGTGGCGAGGATCACCGCCTTGGCGGTGATCGCATCAAACCGCCCACTGCGCTGGTCGAGTGCGATCACGCCGATGCACCGCGAGTCCTCCACGAGGAGCTTGGTCACGAACGCCTCGTCATGGCGGTGGATCTGGTCGTACTTGAGCGAGGTCTGGAAGACCGCGTGGAGCATGTGGAAGCCGGTCTTATCGGCGGCGAAGCACGTCCGCCACGTCGTCATGCCGCCGAAGGGACGGGCGGAGATCTTGCCGTCCGCGTCCCGGCTCCAGGGGCACCCCCAGTGCTCCATCTGGATCAGCTCGACCGGCGCTTCTCGAACAAAAGCTTCGACGACATCCTGGTCGGCGAGGTAGTCGGAGCCCTTGATGGTGTCGAATGCGTGGTTCTCGTATGAGTCCTCCGGCCTCAGCACTGCCGCGGCTCCGCCTTCGGCGGACACCGTGTGGCTGCGCATCGGGTAGACCTTGGAGACCATCCCGACCTTGGCCCTGGGATTGGCCTCAACGGCGGCTATCGCTGCCCTGATGCCGGCGAGCCCTCCGCCGACAACCAGGACGTCGTAGCTCTCGAACTCCACTTGCCTGTCAATGTTATTCGGAGCCGAGAATTGACCGTCGTGGCGACACCTTTCTGGGCTCGACCGTCAGAGCGATACCCGGGCCAGCTGCCGGACCGCGCCGACGTGCTCGTCATCGGCGGCGGAATCGCGGGCACGAGCCTCCTCCACCACCTGGCCAGGCGCCGGATTGGGGCGGTACTGGTCGAAAGCAAGCATCTCGCGTTTGGAGCGAGCGGGCGCAATGCGGGATTTCTATTGGCAGGGGTCGCCGACTGCTACTCCGAGGCCGTGCGCGTCTTCGGGCGCGAGAAGGCGCGCGAGGTCTGGCACATCACCAACGAGAACCACGACCGGATGCTCGAGGCCGTCGACGGCAGCCAGGTGGGGCATCGCCGCCTGGGAAGCACTACGTTCGCGTCGGGCGATGAAGAGCGCGCGCGTCTCGAAGAATCGGCGCAGCTGCTGCGCGATGACGGGTTCGAGGCGAGCTGGGATGGGGAGCGTTTGATCAATCCCCGCGACGGCGAGATCAACCCGGCGGCGATGGTGGGTTCGCTGGCGACGCGCGCGAAGTCGGGCGCGATCCGAGAAGGTGTTGAAGTAACGGCCGTCGTCCCCGGAAGCGTCGAGGTCAGCGTTCGAGCGGGCGAAAGCGAGTGCCGGGCCGGCGTCGTCATCCTCGCCACCAACGCGTACACCTCGCAGCTGCTGCCGCAGGTGAAGATCCAGCCGACGCGCGCCCAGATGCTGGCTTCAGCACCGATCTACCGCACGCTGTCCGACATGCCGACCTACTCCCATTTCGGCTATCGCTACTGGCGCCAGCTTCCGTCGGGCGAGGTGCTCATCGGCGGCTGGCGCGACACGTCGATGGAGACAGAGATCGGCTGGGACGACCAGCCCTCCGCGGAGATCCAGGAGCACCTCGACCACAAGCTGGAATCAATGTCAAAGGGAGCCGAGGTCACGCACCGGTGGGCCGGGCTGATGGGATTTACCGAGACTGGATTGCCGCTGGCCGGGCCGGTCGACGGGATGCGGAACGTCTACCTGTG
>DASQAU010000010.1:0-10165 GCA_035635595.1 Candidatus Eiseniibacteriota bacterium | reverse complement strand
CTGGCCTTCGGCGTGGCAGTGCCCGCGTCGATGACCAACGGCAAGACCGTGAACAACGGGAAGGCGGACATCAAGTCGGTCCTGCTCACCCCCGTCGCGGTCAACAAGACGAACGTCCAGGCGACCGTCGTCGCGGACGGCTTCTGGACCAAGGCTGACATCTGCACCGCGCAGTACGCAGCAGCCTGCACCGCAGCAGGAATCTCTTAGCGCTACAGTCCTTTTGTGACTGAAACCGGCGGGTGGCCCGAAGGCCACCCGCCACCCGCATCCGAAGCTCGCCAGCCGCTATTACAGCTGCGCGGCATCAGCAAGCGGTTCGGTGCGGTCCAGGCCCTCTCCGACGTCGACTTCGAGGTCTATCCCGAGGAGGTGGTCGCCCTGGTCGGCGACAACGGCGCCGGCAAGTCGACGCTGATCAAGACCATGGCCGGGATCTATATCCCGGACTCAGGCGAGATCTGGTTCGAGGGCAAGCATGTTCCGGTGCACGGCCCCCGCGACTCGGCCGCGCTGGGCATCGCCACCGTGTACCAGGATCTCGCGCTGTCCGACAACCTGGACGTCGTCGCCAACCTGTATCTCGGGCGCGAGGAGGTGTCCTCCCCCCTGCCCCTGATCAGCGAGGAGAAGATGGAGTTCCGCGCGCGCGAGGTGCTGAAGTCGCTGGACGTCAAGATCCCCAACCCGCGCAACCCGGTCGCGGCGCTGTCCGGGGGCCAGCGTCAGTCCGTCGCAGTCGCGCGCTCGGTGATGTGGAAGGCCAAGGTGGTGCTGCTCGACGAGCCGACCGCCGCCCTCGGCGTGCAGCAGACCAAGCAGGTCCTCGAACTGGTTTTGCGGTTGAAGCACCAGGGCATCGGCGTCATCGTCATCAGCCACAACCTGGCCAACGTTTTCGAGGTCGCCGACCGGATCATCGTGATGCGTCTTGGCAAACGGGTCGGCACCTTTGTCCGGTCCGAGTCTTCCGAAGAAGCGGTCGTCGGCGCCATCACCGGCGCCGAGTTCGGCAAGTTCAAGCCCCAGGAATGAGCGCAGGACCGGCTCCGGCGCCAGCGGCTGGGCAAGAGCTCCGGGCCGGCCTCGACTCCCTGCGGCGCCGAGTCACCTCGGGTGATGTCGGCTCGCTGCCCGTAATCCTGGGCCTGGTCCTGATCTGGGCGGTATTCCAATACCTCAACCCCAACTTCCTCAGCCCTCGCAACCTGACGAACCTGACTGTGCAGATCGCCGACATCGGCATCGTGTCGGTGGGGATCGTGCTCGTCCTCCTGCTGGGTGAGATCGACCTGTCGGTCGGCTCCGTATACGGCCTTGGCTCTGCCGTCATGGCCGTCCTGAGCGTCAAACAGGGATGGCCGACGGCCCCGGCGATCGGGGCCGGCATCCTGACCGGCACCGCGATTGGGACCTTCCACGGATTCTTCTTCACACGGTTCAGGATCCCGTCGTTCGTGGTCACGCTGGCCGGCCTGCTGACCTGGTTTGGCGCTCAGCTCCACGTCCTCGGCGAGACGGGGACGATCAACCTCACCGACCCGACCATCACTCAGCTGGCGGGTAATTTCTTCAGTCCGACGGTCGGCTGGATCCTCGCCGTTGCGGTCGTGGCCGTCCTGGGCGTAGACGTCATCATCCGGCGGCGCCGGCGGGCCAATGCAGGCCTTCCCTCCATCGGCTTGCTCGGCGAAGTGGTGAAGTTCGTGGTCATCGCAGCGGTGATCGTCGGCGCCACGGCGATTCTCGCCAGTGACCGCGGCGTGCCGATGGCGCTCCTCATCCTGCTGGGTTTCATCATCGGCTTCGACATCATCACCACCAGGACGAGGTTCGGGCGACACATCTTCGCGGTCGGCGGCAACGCGGAGGCTGCCCGCCGGGCCGGCATCTCGGTGAACAGCATCCGGATCGCGGTCTTCGCCTTGTCGGGGACCATGGCGGCGATCGGCGGAATCATGGGTGCCTCGCGCCTCCTGGCCGTCAACTACTCATCCGGGACAGGAGACATCCTGCTGAACGCCATAGCCGCGGCCGTCATCGGGGGAACGAGCCTTTTCGGCGGGCGGGGGACCGTCTGGTCTGCGCTCACGGGGGCGCTGGTGATCGGGTCGATCAACAATGGGCTCGCTTTGCTCAGCGCGGCTTCCGACGTGAAGTTCATGGTCACCGGCGGCGTGCTGCTGGCCGCCGTGACGATCGACGCCGTGGCCCGGCAGGGCCGGCAGCGGGCGGGGGTTTAACCCTTAAGCGCGCCCGCGAGTAACCCGCGAATGAAGTAGCGGCCGAGCACGATGTAGATGATGAGCGGGGGCAGCGCGGTCATCAGGGCGCCCGCCATCTGAACCTGGTACTGAGCGAGCAGCGAGCCGGCGAGCCCGTTCAAAGCCACCGTGATGGGCTGCTGGTCGGGGTCGGCCACGATGACGAGCGCGAACAGGAACTCATTCCAGATGCTCGTGAACTGCCAGATCAGGACCACCACGAAGCCCGGGATCGAAAGCGGCACGAGGATGCGGCGGTAGACACCGAGCACCGTGGCGCCGTCGATCCGAGCCGCCTCGATCACCTCGTTGGGGACCGCGGCGTAGTAGTTCCTGAAGATCAGCGTCGTGATCGGGATTCCGTAGACGACGTGGACGAGGATCAAGCCCGGCAGGCCTCCGTAGAGCCCAACCTTCTCGAGCACGAGGACGAGCGGGATCAGCACGCTCTGGTACGGGATGAACATCCCGAAAAGCAGCGCCGTGAAGACGAAGTCTGCGCCGCGGAATCTCCACTTGGAAAGGACGTAGCCGTTGAGAGAGCCGAGCAGGGCAGACAGGAGCGTGGCCGGGACGACGAGGACCACGCTGTTGATGAAGCTCGGCAAGAGCTTTTCGACCGCGGCGCCGTACGGCTCGAGCGTCGGAGCTGAGGGCAGCTGCCACGGCGTCGTGTGCGAGACCTCGATGAACGACTTGAGCGATGTCACCACGATCACGTAGATGGGCAGCAGGTAGAAGAAGGAGACGACGAGGAGCAGCGCGTAGCCGATCACGGCCCAAGGCGTGAGCCACCGCCGGCGTGGGGCGGCCGTCATGGTGCTCAACGTTCGACCTCCTGCCGCATGCTCCAGACCAGGTAGGGCACGATCAGGAGCGCGACCATGAACAGCAGGACCATGGCGATCGCCGCGCCGCGTCCGTACAGGTTCTGCCGGAACGTCGCGACGAACATGTAGAAGCCCGGCATGTCGGTCGCATAGCCAGGGCCGCCGTTGGTCATGACCACGACGAGGTCGAAGATCTTGAGCGAGATGTGACCGAGGATGATCACGGCCGAAAGGGTGATCGGCCGCATCAGCGGCAGGATGATCCGCCAGAAAGATTGGAGCTCGGTTGCACCATCCACCCGAGCCGCCTCACGCAGCTCGTCAGGTATGCCGCGCAGGCCGGCGAGGAACATGGCCATGCAGAAGCCGCTCATCTGCCAGGTGGCGGCGATGACGAGACCGTACAGCGCGGTGTGGGTATCCGCGAGCCAGGGCGACTTCAAGAATCCGAGGTGCACCTGGTCGAACAGCAGGTTGATCCCGAAGTTGGGGTTGAGCATCCATCGCCAGACGGTGCCGGTGACGACAAACGAGATTGCAAGCGGGAAAAGAAAGACGTTCTGAAAAAGGATCGTGCCTCGCAGCTTCTGGTCGAGGAGTATCGCCGCGCCGAATCCGAGCAGGATGCACCCGGTGAGGAAGAGGATCGTGAACTCGATGGTGTTGGTGATGTCCGCCTGGAATCGAGGCAGCCCGAACAGGTCCGTGTACTGGGTCAGCCCAGCTGAGGTGTAGTCGGGGTTGATGCCGTACCACTTGGTCGTCGAGACGAAAGCGGTGTAGCCGATGAACCCGTAGACGAAGACCGCGATGAGGATGATCGACGGGGAGATCAGGAGAAATGGCGTCAGCAAGTCCCACGAGAAATGGCGGAGGGAGCGGCCTCCGGCTGGAAGCCGCTCCCTCGCTGCGGTGCCCGAAGAGGCGACCGCCAAGTGATCCCTTACTTGAGGAACTGGTCGGCTAGTTTTGCGATGTTGGACGCGGATCCGTTGACGTCTTTCTTCTGCACGAACTGGCCCATCTCGTCGTTGAGCCCGCTGGCGAATGCCTCCGGCGCCGCTGATCCGTGGGCGATGCTGGGGGTCAGGGATGCGTTCTTGAACTCGCCCATGAACCGCTGGGCGATCGAGTCGAACAGGCTCGCCGGCACGTCGGTCCGGGCAGGGATGGATCCCTTCTTGGGATTGAAGGCGGACTGGCCGTCCTTGGAGCCACAAACCTTGACCCAGTTCACGGCGTTGTCATGGTCGGGCGCGCCCTTGGGCACGCCGAACGTGTCGCACACGATCATGTACGTACCGGTGGTGCCCGGCGACGGGATGCCGGTGAAGTCGGTGTCCGGCTTCCAGTTGTTGGCGGTGAAGTAGCCCTTCGCCCAGTCACCCATGATCGTCGCCACCGAGGTGCCCGCCTGGACGCGACCCGCGGCCTGGTCCCAGTCGATGGTTGCGTGATCTGTGTTGACGTAGTTGAGCATCCGGCTGATGTAGTTCAGCGCCGTCTTGATGTTGTTGTCCGTCCAGGAGCTCTTGCCGGTGAAGAGCCCGCGGTAGAAGTCGGCCCCGCCGACCGCGACGAGGTTGTTCTCGAACAGCATCGTGACCTGCCAGTTGCCCTTCGAGCCCAGCGCGAGCGGCGCCTGGATGCCGGAGCCCTTCGCGGTCCCGAGCGCGGAAAGGAAGTTGTCGAGGCTGTTGGTGGTGGTGGCGGACACGGCGGACGCTGCCTTGGCGCTGACCCAGAGGGCGTTGCCGCGGTGCACGTTGACGGGCACCGACCACACGTCGTTGCCGGAGCTGACGATCGTCTTCAGGTCCTTGGGGATGACGCTGTCCCAGCCCTCGGAGTTCCAGATGCTGGTGATCGGCTCCATCTTCGAGGCCTTGACCCAGGTGCTGATCAGCTCCTGGCCGGCGTGGACCTGGAAGCTGTCGGGTGGCTTGCCGCCCTGCATGCGGGTGGCCAGCACGGCCTTCGCATTGCTGCCGGCGCCGCCGGCGACCGCCGCGTTGACGATCTGGACGGACGAGAACTTCTGCTTGTAGATCTTGAACATCTCGGCGAGGCCGTCGGCCTCTCCGCCGGCGGTCCACCAGCTGAAGATCTCGAGCTTGCTCTCGCTGGTCGCGCCGCTCCCGCCGCAAGCGGCCAGGAACTCGGCGAACGTCATACCCACCGCAAGCGTGCCCGCGGCCAGGCCGGCCTTCTTGACAAACTCGCGACGGGTCAGATTGGCTTTGTTTCCGTTCAAGCGCCGCACCTCCCTAGGATGCCGCTCCTGCTGCCTTCTTCCCGCGGGCTCCGCGGGGCGAGAGTGCGCCGGCAGCAAGTCTTACTCAGCCCGATGGCATTCTAAGCCTGTCCAGAGCCCCTGGCCACCCCGGGATTTGCCGCCTGGCTGCGACGTGATTTGGAATTCCGTTTCCTGGGTAAACGTTCTCCTACAAGATGGCAACACCAAAGTCCGAGCTGCTACCAGTCCTCCCGATGGACGACATCGTCGTCCTGCCACACATGTCGGTCACCCTCGCGGTCGAGGGCGACGACCAGAAGGCGGCGATCGAGGCCGCCCGCCAGGGCAACCGCCAGATCCTGCTCGTGCCCCGCATCGACGGCAAGTTCGGCACGATCGGCACGGCCGCCCGCCTGGGCGAGTCGGCAGACCTGCCGACCGGCGCCGAGGCCTTCATGATCCGGGGCGAGTACCGCGCCCGGCTGGGCAGTGGACAGGTCGACATCGGCGGAGCCCTGTTCGTGCAGGCCGACCCGCTGCTCGACCCTGAGCCTCCGACCGAGAAGGCGCTCGAGCTCGCTCGCGAGTACCGCGCGCTGCTGGAGAACCTCGTCGAGTCGAGGGGCGTCCCGCAGGTCGTGCAGTTCCTGCGCGCCGCCCGGACCCCCGGCCACCTGGCCGACCTGGCCGGCTACTCGCCTGACCTGTCCACCGAGCAGAAGATGGAGGTCCTCGAGACGATCGACCTCGAGCAGCGGCTCACCCTTCTGATCGGCTGGACCAAGTCGATCCTGGCCGACGCGTCGCTGAAGGAGAAGATCCGCAGCGACGTCGCCGAGGGCATGGAGAAGACTCAGCGCGAGTTCCTGCTGCGCCAGCAGATGGAGGCGATCAAGAGGCAGCTGAACGAGGGCGGCAGCGACGTTGTCTCGACCTACCGCGAGCGGGTGGCCAAGGCGGAGATGCCCGAGGGCGTGCTCACCGAAGTCAACCGCGAGCTCGACCGCCTGGAGCGCACCAGCGAGCAGAACCCTGAATACGGCTGGATCCGCACGTACCTCGACTGGATGCTGGACATCCCGTGGAACGTGCGCTCCGAGGACAACTACGACCTGGTCGAGGCGCGCCGCATCCTGGACGAGGACCACACGGGCCTGGCCGACGTGAAGGACCGCATCATCGAGTTCCTTGCCGTGCGCAAGCTGCGCAAGGAGCGCGGGCTCGAGGTGCTCGGCGGTCGCGGTTCAGGCGCGATCATCACCCTGGTCGGACCTCCCGGCGTCGGCAAGACCTCACTGGGCGAGTCGGTCGCCCGCGCGCTGGGCCGCAAGTTCACGCGCGTCTCCCTCGGCGGCATCCGCGACGAGGCGGACATCCGCGGCCACCGGCGCACCTACGTTGGCGCGCTGCCGGGCCGCATCGTGCGCGCTCTGAAAGAGGCGGGGACCAAGAACCCCGTCATCATGCTGGACGAGATCGACAAGGTCGGCAGCGACTGGCGGGGCGACCCCTCTGCCGCGCTCCTCGAGGTTCTCGACCCGGCGCAGAACAACACTTTCCGCGACCACTACCTCGAGGTCGACCTCGACCTCTCTGAGGTCTTGTTCATCCCCACGGCCAACGTGTCGGAGACGATTCCGGCGCCGCTGCTGGACCGCATGGAGCTGATCCGCCTGGACGGCTACACCGAGCAGGAGAAGGTCGCCATCGCGCGGGACCACCTGCTGCCGCGAGTGGTCAAGCAGGCCGGCCTGAAGCCAGACGAGGTGACCGTTTCCGACGACGCGATCATGAAGGTCATCACCGACCACACCCGCGAAGCCGGCGTGCGCAACCTCGAGCGTGAGCTCGGGAAGATCTCGCGCAAGGTCGCGACGAAGGTCGCCACCAGCGAGCTCGCGCCGCCAGTCGCGATCACGCCCGACCGCGTGCGCGAGTTCCTTGGCAAGCCGCGCTTCGACAACGAAGTCGCCGCCCGGACGGCGGTGCCTGGCGTCGCCACCGGACTTGCGGTGACCGGAACGGGCGGAGACGTCCTGTTCGTCGAGGCGACCGCGACCGAGAGCAACGGACACGGCAGCACGCTGATCCTCACCGGCCAGCTGGGTGACGTGATGAAGGAGTCCGCGCAGATCGCGCTGTCCTTCGTCCGGTCGCACACGGCAGAGCTGAAGATCGACGCCGGTGCGGCCGACAAGTCGTTCCACATCCACGTGCCCGAGGGCGCCGTGCCCAAGGACGGTCCGTCGGCGGGCGTGACCATGACGACCGCGATCGTCAGCCTGCTCACCGGACGCCCGGTGCGAAGCACCGTGGGCATGACGGGAGAGGTCACCCTGCAAGGCCTGGTGCTGCCGATCGGCGGTGTCAAGCAGAAGGTGCTGGCCGCTCACCGGATGGGACTGACGGAGGTCATCCTGCCCAAGCGCAACGAGAAGGACCTCGACGACGTGCCGCAGAGCGTGCGCGAGTCGATGACCTTCCATCTCGCGAGCCGCGTTGAGCAGGTGCTCGAGTTCGCGCTCGAGCCCCTCGCCCGGGCGAAGACCGAAGCAGCGTAAGCGGCCGCCGGCCGGAATTCCGCACGTTTGAGGCCAACGGTGCCCTACCGTCGTCTTCAGTGAAAGTTCTCGTGCTTGACGGCGGTCAGCGGAGCGAGCTGGAGCCACTGCCTGAAGCCGTCGAGGTCGTTTCAGACCCAACGCCTGACGTCGAGTTTGCGGTGCTGAACTTCGGAGCAGCCCCACGGCTGCCGCAACTTTTCGCCGCGATGCCGCGCCTGCGGGTCGTTCAGTCGCTCAGCGCCGGCGTCGACTGGCTTCTGCCCTACGTTCCGCAAGGCGTGATCGTCTGCAAGGCGGTCGGCGTCCACGATCGGCCAGTTGCCGAGTGGGTGGTCGCCGCCATCCTGGCCATGCAGCGAAGGTTGCCGGAGTTCATCGAGTCACAACGCCTCACGAAGTGGGACCGGAGCCCCGTCGAAAACACCCCGGTCGACGATCTCGAAGGCCAGGTGGTCGTCGTCGTAGGCCACGGCTCGATCGGAAGGACGCTGGCCGCTCGGCTCGAACCATTTGCTGTTCGTGTGATTGGAGTGGCGCAGCACCCACGCCCCGACGCCAGAGCAGCCTCGGAGCTGAATTCGCTTCTGCCGCAAGCCGACGTGGTCGTGAACCTTCTGCCGCTGACAACGACGACCGAGCGGCTCGTGAATCGCGCATTCCTCGATCGGATGAAAACAGGTGCGCTCTTTGTCAACGCCGGTCGAGGTAAGACCGTCGACACCGATGCACTCCTCGGGGCGCTGCGGTCTGGGCGCATTCGCGCGGCGCTGGACGTGACCGACCCTGAGCCGCTGCCGGACGGCCATCCTCTGTGGCACGCGCCCAACATCCTCATCACTCCGCACATCGCCGGTTCGACCGCACGTTGGATGTCGCGTGGTTACCGCTTCGCCGGGGACCAGGTCCGCCGCTACGTCGCGGGCGAGCCATTGCTTGGCGTGCTTGCGGGCGACCCGGATCCCGCGCGGGCGTGAGGAAACAGCGGCCGGACGTACGCTTTGCCGACGATGCTGCATTGGAATAGCTGCTCCGTCCCCGCGTTTGCTCTTTGCATGGGTCGCAGCTCTCACGAGATCCTCGAGAACGCGACCACCATCGCGGTGGTTGGCGCGTCGCGTGATCCCAACAAGGCCGGCGGATCCGTGCCGGCAGGATTGCAGCAGCGAGGATTTCGGATCATCCCGATCAATCCCTTTGCCGAGCACCTCTTCGGCGAACGAGTTTATCGCTCGCTGAGCGAGGTGCCCGTCAAGATCGACATCGTCGACGTGTTCCGGCCCGCGGCGGACGCGCCAGAGATCGCCAGGCAGGCGGTCGCGGTGGGCGCGAAGGCGCTGTGGCTGCAGCTGGACATCCGTTCCGAAGAGGCGCGCCACATTGCTGAAGCCGCCGGCCTGGATTACGTCGAGGACGAGTGCACGGCAGTCGTGAGCTCTCTGTACCGGATCAGAAAACAAACCGCGGCCTAAGCTGCGGTCTCCGGCAGCGCTGCCTTCTTCGTGGCCTTCCTCTTGCCAGCCGCAAGGTGCTGGCGCGCCAGCACCGAGTAGCTCTCACGCAGAGCTTTGTCTGGGTTCAGCCCAAAGCTTCGTGCCATTTCTGGCAGCACGCCCAGGGGTCCCTCGAGCTCCACGAACCAGCCGAACTCCAGCACGTCCAGAGTGACAGCAACGCCGTCGAGCATCCATTGAGTCCGGCGCTTCGGGTACGACCAGGCCACGTGGAACCCGAGCTGCAGCAGCATGTCGAGGGTCGCGTGGGTGTCCGAGACGGCGACCTCGGTCTCCTCTCGAATCTTGACCCGACCTTCAAACCTGGCGGGTCCCTTGGCGGTGAGCACTCCGCGCGGACCCCCGTCGAGCACGCGGAGCCTGAGAGTGGTGTTGCGGGTGGACTTGCCCGGCCCGTTGAACCGATAGTTCTCCTCGCGATACCGTCCGTCGAGGTGCGCACCCCTCTGGCGCAGCATCGCGCGCAGCTTTTTGTGTTCCTTGGGTCCCGAGACGCGGAACTTCAGCTCACTTTCGATGCTGCGGTCGCGAAGATGTCGTCGCTGGTGGCGGCGCGCCATGCGCGCAGAGTAAAGGAGCATGTTCCTCCCCGCTAAGCGGGGAGGGGAAAAGTAGCTAGGTTTTAGCCGGGCCCACCCAAACCGTCTGGATGTTCACGAACTCTTTGAGGCCGTACGACCCCAGCTCGCGGCCGTAGCCCGAGCGCTTCACCCCGCCGAACGGCAGCCGCGCGTCGGATGCGACCATGCCGTTGATGAAG
>DASQAU010000009.1:0-37239 GCA_035635595.1 Candidatus Eiseniibacteriota bacterium | reverse complement strand
AGGGGTTCGACCTTGATCTCTAAGCGTCTTCTCTTCTTTGACATTTACCTTCCATCAACCCGGAACTGGGGTTATTCAGACGTCGAGCTGCGACACGTCCAGGTTTTTCAAGCCATCCGGTGGTTCGACACCCGCGTTGTGAAGGCGCTTGAGCAACGCCAGGATGTAACGGACGCCGGCGAGATTGACGTGATGCTCGCGGGTGAGCGTCTGGATGGCTTGCAGCTTCATCACGTCGCGACGCGAGTAACGCCGGCGATTGGTCACAGTTCGCCTCGGTTGCACCATGCTCAGGTGCTCGTACATCATCAAAGTCCGGGGGTGCACCTCCAGGATCTCGGAAGCCACGCTCAGCGTGAAGATTGGCTTGTCGAGATCGATCCCATTGGCCTGTGTGGGTGCCGCGGCCGTGGCCGCGACAGGTTCGCGTTTGAGCTTCATTTCTTTCTTGGTGGGCGGGAGTATATGGTTTAAGCGACTGCGGGCCTAACTTTGGGTGACAGGGGCGGTTGCAGATTCGCTGCCATTCTGAATCCGAATTATCCGGGCGGCAAAGTATTTTTGTTAAGCAACGCAAAGGAAGTGCCCGCAATCCGGCTGGGCAACCCGGCTGGGGGCGCGGCGAACCTACGATTACCGCGTGACTGACCTTCCGGCGCTAGAACAGGTTTTGGTTGCCGTCGACGGACACGTTGCGACCGTCACATTGAATCGCCCCGAGCAGCGCAACCCCCTCTCCGCCACCATGCTGCGCGACCTCGCCGGCGCGTTCCGGTGGTGCCAGCACGAGCCCGAGGTGCGTGTGGTCGTCCTGACCGGCGCCGGCGACAGGGCTTTTTGCGCCGGGGCCGACCTCGCCAGCTTCGACGGAGGCATGTCCGACCTGGAGCGTCATCGCAGCCGCGACCTTTTCGTCGACCTCTTCGCGTTGATGACGAGCCTGGGCAAGCCGATCGTCGGCCGCATCAACGGGCACGCACTCGCCGGCGGCTTCGGGCTTGCCTGCGCGTGCGACCTGGTGGTCTCGACCGACACAGCGACGTTCGGCCTGCCCGAGATCAACGTCGGGATCTGGCCGATGATGATCCAGGCGATTCTGTCGCGCAACCTGCCGCGCAAGATCCTGCTCGAGATGGAGATGCTCGGCGACCGCTGGACAGCGACTCAGATGGAAGGGTTCGGCGCGATCAACCGGGTCGTGCCGCACGACCAGCTCGACGGCGCAGTCAAGGAGATCACCGACAAGCTCGCCAAGAAGTCACCAGTGGCGATGCGCCTTGGTCGGGACTCGTTTTACCGGCACCAGGACATGGAGTTCCGCGCGGCGCTCGACTATCTGCACAGCCAGTTCACGCTGATCACGCTGACCGAGGATTCGAAAGAAGGCATCAAGGCCTTCTTTGAGAAGCGCGAGCCGGACTTCAAAGGACGGTGAGCAACCCGCGAAATCGGGAGCTGCGCGAGCGGGCGCTCAAGGGTGGCACCCGGTATCTGCCCAAGCTTCGAGAGCAGCACAAGCTCACCGCGCGCGAGCGCCTCGCCCTTCTGCTCGACAAGGGCTCTTTCATTGAGGACGGGCTGTACGCCAACGTCCTGGCGGACGACCTGCCCGCGGATGGGGTCGTGACGGGACTCGGCACGATCGACGGCCGGCAGGTCGCCGTGATGGCAAATGATCCGACTGTCAAGGCGGGCAGCTGGGGCGCCCGCACTGTCGAGAAGATCGTGCGCATTCAGGAGGTGGCCGGGCGCATCCGCGTGCCGCTCTTCTACCTCGTCGACTCCGCCGGCGCCCGCATCACCGACCAGATCGACATGTTCCCGGGGCGGCGCCATGCAGGACGCATCTTCTTCAACGAGGTACAGCTGTCCGGATTGGTCCCCCAGATCTGCCTGCTGTTTGGTCCTTCTGCCGCCGGCGGCGCCTACATTCCCGCCTTCTGCGACATCGTGATCATGGTCGAGGGCAACGCGTCGATGTATCTCGGATCACCGCGCATGGTGGAGGTGGTCGTCGGGGAAAAGGTGACCCTCGAAGAGCTGGGCGGCGCCCGCATGCACTGCACCGAGAGCGGCTGCGGCGATGCGCTGGTGGCGGATGACAAGGAGGCGATCGAGTTCGCACGCGCTTATTTCGCTTACATGCCGCAGCGGAGCAGGGAAAAGCCCGCCGCCATCGCGGCGAAGCCAGCTCGTGCCTCAGCGAAACCGTTGGGCGAGTTGATCCCCACCGAAGCCAACCGCGGCTACGACATGCGCAAGCTGATCGACGGGATCATCGACGACGGCAGCTGGCTCGAGATCAAGAAGCTGTTCGCGAAGGAGCTGCTCACCGGCTTCGCCCGGCTGGACGGGCACGCCGTCGGCGTCCTCGCCAACCAGCCGATGCAGAAGGGCGGCGTGCTCTTCAACGACTCGGCGGACAAGGCGGCGCGCTTCATCTGGCTTTGTGACGCATTCGAGATCCCTCTGCTCTTCCTGGCCGACGTGCCCGGTTTCATGATCGGCACGGACGTCGAAAAGCGCGGCATCATCCGGCATGGCGCGAAGATGATCAGCGCCGTGTCCGAAGCCACGGTGCCGAAGATCAGCGTGATCGTGCGCAAGGCGTACGGGGCAGGTCTTTACGCGATGGCCGGCCCCGCATTCGACTCCGACGCCGTCATCGCGCTGCCCTCGGCGCAGATCGCGGTGATGGGGCCGGAGCCGGCGGTCAACGCTGTCTTCTTCAACAAGCTCGCGGACCTGCCAGAGAGCGAGCGGCCCGCGCGCCGCAAGCAGCTCGAGGACGAATACCGCGAGGACGTCGACCTCTTCAAGCTCGCCTCCAACCTGATCGTCGACGACGTGGTGGAAGCAGAGCAGCTGCGCGAAACCTTGATCGCGCGCTTCAAGGCCTACAGCACGCGGGTCTCAACCCGCTCAGACCGCAAACACGGAGTCCCGCCGGTCTAGCCTCCCCACCGCGTGGGGAGGTGGCGCGAAGCGCCGGAGGGGCGGGGGGCTTAGCTCAACCGATGGTACGGAACGGCGTAGTGCACGACAACAACGTAAAACGTGACGCTCGCGCTGATCACCGCCAGGTGGAACACCTCGTGATAGCCAAAAACCCTCGGCCATAATCGCGGCCGCCTGAACGCATAGGCCGCCGCCCCGAGCGAGTACTGGAGGCCGCCGAAAGCGATCAGCAGCGCGGCGACCCATCCCAACGCCGCCGTCAGCGGCACCAAGGCGACCACCGCGACCCAGCCCATCGCCAGGTAGAGCGCCGCCAGCAGCTGGCGCGGGATGCGGAGGAAAGGCGCGGCGCCGGCGACTCCGGCCAAAGCGCTGATCCAGATCGCGGCCAGGACACCGATGCGCCACCACCCCTCGAGCACGTTGAACATCAGCGGCGTATAGGTTGCCGCGATGAACACGAAGATCGTGGCGTGGTCGGCGCGGCGCAGCCAGTCCTTGACTCGCGGCGGCCAGTTGAAGATGTGATACGTCGCGCTCACTGCAAACAACATCACGAGCGCGGTTCCGTACACGACCATCGAGACGAGCTTCGCCGTGTCGTGGCGCGTGATGACGATCAGTGCGACCAACCCCGCGATCGCCACCAGCGCGGCGACAGCGTGCGACCAGCCACGCAGGAGAGGTTTGTCAGCGAACACTTCGGCCGGCTTCATGACAGCCGCATCGTACGGGGTCAGAGAAATCGCGAGGCCACCAAGCCCAACGAGAGGGCCACAACGCCCCACGAGAGAGAGGACAAAGCTCGCTCGAGAGGCCGCAGCAACGTAGGCCTGTCGAGCGGCACCGGAGAACCGTCGCTCAGGATCACCTCGCCCGACACCGATCTGCTCTTCCGGCGAAGCGTCCGCGCCGGCGTGCTCAACATGCGCTGCGCAAATGAGAGTGCGTAGCCGGCTGCGGCCACCACGATCGCGGCCACGGAAATGCGGCCGGTCTGCGCGAAGTAGGCGGTGAGCACCGGAAACGCGCCCCACGACAGCGCGAACCAGAAATCTCCGTGGACTCGCCCCCGCAGCAGTTCCAGGTTGTAGGCGAAGACAAAAAAGATGCCAAGCGCGATGAAAAGAACCAACCACGGGCCGACCACAAAAATACCCGCGATCCCGAGGCCGACTGCGCCGAGCAGACCGACGCACGCGGCGATCCACAAGACAGCCGCTGGAATGTTGGTCTGCAGGGGGCGTCCTCTCAGCTCGTCGAGGGCATGTGCCGAAACGCCGACCGCGAGGAAGAAAGCCAGGAGCGTGGCGACCAGGCGAACGATGCTGACCGTCGGCGCGAGGCTCGCGCCGATGAGCACGTAGGAGAGATGCCACGCCGTGTATGGCGGATGGAGCAGCGCCCACACGTCCCTGCGCCATCCCGTGGTTCGCGCGGCGTAGTACGCAGGCGCGAGCGCTTCAGTCACCAGCCTTGGTACCCCACATCACCAGCCCGCCGCCCAGGCTCATCGCCCTGCATTCGACTTTCGCCATCCCGGCCGACTTCCATGCGTCGACGATTCGATCCAGCGGCCACCGCCGGAAGTGGCCTTCGATGTTCGGTCCGAGAAACCGGCCGACATCCCACCACGCGCCGCCGCCAAGCAACCACCCGGCGACAGGCAGCGCGAGGCGCGTGTAGGCTCGCCACGCGGTGCGCCAGGCCGCGTTGGGTGGAACGTTGAAGTCAAGACTGGCCATGTGCCCGCCGGGCCGGATCACTCGAGCGAGCTCCGCGACCGTGGCGGCGGGGTCGGCGACGTAGCGCAACAGGTACGTGAAGCTGACCGCGTCGAATGATTCCGACGTGTACGGAAGGGCCTCGGCGCGGGCCGGCACGAGCGAGATGCGGCCCGCCAGGTTCGCCTTTCGAACCCGCGCGCGCCCTTGCTCGAGCATCGCGTCGCTGATGTCGACCCCGGTGATGCGAGCGTCGGTTGCGGCAGCCAGCGCCATCGCGACCCCGCCCGTCCCGGTGGCGACGTCGAGGATGGTTTGCGGGCGGTGCGGGCTGAGATGGCTCACCAGCTCGCGTCGCCATCGCCTGTTCTGCCCGAAGGACAGAACCTCGGCCAGCGCGTCGTAGCGCGCCGGCAGGCCCTCGAAGAGCTCGATGGCGAGCGCGTTGTCACTCACTCGGTCCCAGCCTACGTTGTCGCAGACTTGGGAGCAGTTGACCAGCACCGATCTCGATCAAGACGCAAAGAGATTTCAGGCGTGGCAGCGGGACGCGCTCGAAGCTCGGCCGGCCGGCTCCGAGCTGCTTTCGCTTGGCCCGTTCCGCGCTGTGGTTCCCCGCGCTGAGGAGCCAGGCCGGTGGGTGACCATGGTCGAGGGCCCGGTGCTCGAGCGCGAGACGAATGAGGCGGTAGCCACCTTGCGTTCGATGTTTGAGCACCATGCCGACAAGCTCCAGATCGAGTACGACGAAGTCGCCTTTCCAGAGGTCGGACGCTGGTTGGTGGCTTCCGGCCTCGAGCACGTCGAACGCAACCCGTTGATGGCCTCAAGGCCCAAGAGGTTCAAGCCGTTCGCCGCGCCTGGCGTGACCGTGACCCGCCTGACCACCAAATCGAAGACCGCCGATATGGAGGCGTTTCAAACAATCCGCTGGACGAACGGCGGGGACAGCGATGGACCGATTGCTTCGGTGGAGCAGCTGCAGGAGCAGCTCGAGTCACCGCGCAGCGTTTACTTGCTGGCCTGGCTTGATGGCCAGCCGGCGGGTACCGGCGTGTCGCATTCGTTGAAGGGCGCGGCTGAAATCGTCGGAATCGTCACTCGGGCGGACAAGCGGCGGCGAGGTGTCGCCGCGACCGTCACCTCGGAGCTGGTGGCGCGACATTTCACTTCGGGCGGTGACTTCGCCTTCCTCGACGCCGCTGACCGAGGGGCGGTGAAGCTGTACGAGGGTCTTGGGTTCGAGACTTTCGGCGCGAACGTCGTGTATCGCTCATAGAGACCCGTAGCCCGGGCGCTATCGTTCACGTACCGATGGCCGGCCCGACCCCTGAACACGACCCCGGCAAGGTGCCCGAGATCGTGCTGAAGGAGGTCTACGAGCAGCGCTTCGACGAGACCGACCAGGCCGCCAAAGAAGCGATATGGCGCGAGCTCGGCCGTTTCCTTCAGCGGTACATCGAACCAGGCGCTCGCATCGTCGACATCGCGTGCGACCTGGGCTATTTCATCCGCAACGTCAGAGCCGCGGATCGATGGGCGACGGACATCCGCGACGTTGGCGCTGCACTGCCCATCGACGTCCATTTCATTCGCGCCAGCGGGCTGGATCTCGCGAAAGTCATGCCGAACGATCACTTCGACCTTGCGTTCTTCAGCAACTATCTCGAGCACCTGCCGTCGACCGAGGCGGTGCTGCAGCAGCTGCGTGTCACGTTTTCGCTGCTCAAGCCCGGCGGGCGAGTGCTCATCCTGCAACCGAACATCCGGCTGATCGGCGGATCCTACTGGGACTTCATCGATCACCAGACGGCCCTGACCGAAAAGAGCCTGGGCGAGGCCGCGACGATGGCCGGGTTCACGACCAAGCAGGTCATCACGCGCTTCATGCCCTACACGACCAAGAGCCGCCTGCCACAGCACCCGCTGCTGGTGAGGGCCTATCTCTCGTTTCCGCCCGCCTGGTGGCTGATGGGCAAGCAGACGCTGTACCTGGGCGAGAAGCCGCGCTAGCGAAGCAAGCGTTTGGGCGCCTTGCGCCTCCATGCCGCCTCGAGTAGGGCTTCGACCGTTTTCGGGGCAGCACGCTGCAGCGACACCCTGACGCCGCTGAGCTTCTTGCCCCACCAGAGCTCCTCGCAGAACGCGGGATTCTCCCGCACGACCGCCTCAACGTCAAAGGCATCGATCATCACGTTCAGGTGATCGGCATCCGGGACTGTGGCGAAGATCCGGCCATGAACTCGGAAAGATGGGTTGCCAAAGTGGTGTTGTGCGACGGTCTCTGGCATCGCCATCGCGAGTCGTCGGACCTCTTGGATCGTGATCAAGTGATGATGCCAGCCATCGCGACCCGGCAAAATAGCCGCATGCCGCTAGGTCAGACCGAGGAGCTAACCCGCCTGGAGCAGAGCCTGGATCACATCCGGACGGCGCCCATGGACCGCGGGACGGTCGAGCTGATCGCCCGGCGGCCGGCCGAGGATGAGCGGGAGATTCTCGCCGAAGCCGTGCTCGACTCCGAGGTAGGCCTCGTGGGCGATACATGGATTGCTCGTGGAAGCACCCGGACGCCGGACGGAAGCCCGAACCTGGAGTCGCAGCTCACGGTGATGAACGCACGGGTGGCGGCCGCGATCGCAGGTGATCGCGAACGTTGGGCGTTGGCCGGTGACCAGCTGTACGTGGATTTCGACATCAGCCGCGGCAACCTGCCCGCCGGCAGCCGAGTGCAGGTCGGCACAGCTGTGATCGAGTTCAGCGAGGCGCCTCACACCGGGTGCTCCAAATTCTCGGGGCGCTTCGGCGTCGATGCACTGAGATTCGTGAACTCACCGATCGGGCGCGAGCTTCGTCTACGAGGCGCCAACTGCCGAGTCGTCGTGGCCGGCACGGTCCGGCCCGGCGACGAGATCAGGAAGCTGCCGGACTAACCCACCAGCGGGACCTCGCGTTTCCGCGCGGAAACCTGCTGTCGATGCGCTTACGTGGGTCCTTTCCGCGCGGAAACGCTTGCAGGGGCCTACGGCCGACGTTCCGGGATCTTCGGCTCCGGCGCGTGGGAGAGCCACGTAAGCGCTTCGAGCGCGAGCACGCGACGCTGTCCCTCGGTCGTGCCGCTGCCGAGCTCGGGGAACGAGACGCCCACGTCGCCTCCGAGAACGTTTGTGCCGGCGTCGGTCTCGACGACGACCACCTGGTGCCCGTCCGTATGCCCCGGCGCCGGCAGCAGGCGGATTCCCGGTAGCAGCTCCACCTCGCCCACGTGCTCGACATACGTCGCGCCCTCGAAGTCGACCCATTCACGCATCGTGTAGTCGTTGAGCGAACGCGCGTCGGCGAGCTCGCGCGCCTGGACGTGGATCGGCACGCCCGGGAAGAGGCGGTTGCCGCCGCAGTGGTCGAAATGCAGGTGGGTGTTGATCACGCAGGAGACGTCGCGGGGGATGTTCTCGGGGTGCGGCGTCGGGCTCATATCGTCGACCTCGGGCCTCGAGTCGATCATCCCGGTGTCGACGAGCACGAGCCCGGCCGGGTGGTCGATCGTCCAGACGAACACGGGCCAGCGCTCGCCCTCGACGAGGAGCTCTGCCGCGAGGTGCGCGCGGATCACGTGCCGACCCTACCACCGAGGGCCGGCCCGGCCCGCACACATTGCCGCTCTCGAGCTCATTCCATGCGAGACCTCGACAGAGGCTGCGGCACGTGATGACTTGCGACGGATCGAACAGAAAGAGTGCGCCTGGCAGGAATCGAACCTGCTGCCTTTCGGTCCGGAGCCGAACGCTCTGTCCGGTGAGCTACAGGCGCGCGAAGACCTCTGCAGTCTAAACTGCGCGCTTCGTGCACCGGCTCATCGCGATCCTCGCTCTGAGCGCGCTTGCTGCATGCCAGTCCGGCACGCATCCTGTGTTCAGCCCAACACCGCCCAGCCCGACGCCATCTAATTCCCCGACCACGGCCATCCTGCAATCGGAGGACATCCCGTCCGGATTGAAGGTGTGCCTTGGCTCAGGTCCTATCGATGTGTACATCGTGAGCCTCGCCCAGGCAGACCCTGCGCTCGCCGCACGGGTCGGCACACAGTGGCAGCAGCTGGTGATGAGTGGTGCGACCGCCGGAGCCATCTCGCTCTTCACAGCAAGCCCGGCTGCTTGCAACGCTGAGCTCGGCGCCACCTCAAACGTCAAATCGGTCACCAGCTTTGTCGCGATATTCGGCGACTCTGCTCAGGCGGATCGCGCGTGGGGATCCGGCGTGTTCGGTTTCGTACCACCCGCCCCAGGTGAAATTCTTCCGGGCGCCGTCCGTGGAACCGATACCGGTCTTGGCCTCAGCTCCTGGACCTACGACCGTTCCAACGTCCGGTTGGCGTCCTGGCACAAATCGGTTTTTGTCGCCCTGGTGGTGGTCAGCAACCTCGACGCGGCCGCGTTCAAAGCCGCGACGGCCGCGATCGATGCTCGCCTAAACTGAACCACTTGCGCCTGTAGCTCACCGGATAGAGCGCTTGCCTGCGGAGCAAGAGGCAGCAAGTTCGATTCTTGCCAGGCGCACCACGCTGCTCGTCGCGAGTTCATCGGCGGGAACGGCGGTACGGTTGACGCGCTGTACTTCGCCGCGGGCATCGACGACGAGGCCCACGGCATGTACGGGAAGATCCAGAACGTAGCGGGTTAGTAAATGACACGAGGGCGGCGTGAACGCGCCGCCCTCGTCACATTGCGCTAAGCAGCCGCCCTGCCCACTGGCTGGAAGTAGTTGTCGGCCATGTAGTCGGCGACATTTGTGCCGAGAATCACCGCTTGCAAATCGGCGGTCCGGAAGTGAAGGCCGGCCCAGATGCGGGCCTCGACGATCTCTGCAATAGCCTGCGAGAAGCTCCCGTAATGGCGGGTCTCACCGGGGAATTGCGCGCTTGTGACGCCGAAACCACCTGGGACCACGTCGATGCCGAAGAACATCCCCAGCACCCGGAGGTGCGAACTGTCGAGGCCGAGATGCCCGGACGGATGCTCGGGGTACGGCGCCGTGATCAGCGCCGTCCAGCTCGGGTCGGCCACGGTCGCCGGGTTGCCGTCCTCCGCCGCCCGGATGATCGCAGTCCAGGGCCGCCAGAAGTCCCAGTAGTACTTGTCGTTCCAGGTGTTGATCGCGGCGTCCGCCGCGCTCAGGTTCTCCATCGCCAGCAGGCGGGCGCTGTCGGTGAGGTCGACCGCGTAAAGGTCGAGAAGGTGCCGGGCGACTGAGTTCCAGGTGGCGACGGGATTGCTCTGCCAGAAGATCGCGATGTGCGTCTGGTCGAGCGTACGGTTTGTGCTGCTGAACGAGCCGATCGCCTTAACCTCGTTGACGTCCGCCGCGTAGGCAGCACTGGTGAGGGCGTTCGGTCCCGCGGTGCGGAACTGCGATGCGCTCTGCATCAGAAATGGCTTTACACCGCCGACCCATGGTGTCGGATCGAGGATCTGCGTTCCGTCCGGCCTCAACAAGGGCTGCCAATGCCCCGGAGCCGAGTTGGGCACCCATTGCGACGGCCCGAAGCGTCCGTCGTTTTGCCGGGCGGCGATCATCGCATCGGCAGCGGCGCTCCCCGCTGCGATCCCCTGCGCCTTGAAGGGGGAGTCGGGCATCGACGCGAGCGAGGCCGCGTATTGCGTGTCAAGCGACTGCTGCAAGCTGGCCCGGTTCGGGAACCCGATCGTGGACGGTACGCCCGAGACGATGCTGGAGAGAACTCGGTACGCCGCTGTGGCGGCAGCCGCATCCTTCGAGGCCATCGCCGAGAAGCGCCTCTTGAGGAGATAAGGTCGGTGATGCTTCGGCGTGATCGCGTTGAGTGCGTCATAGACAGCGCCTTGCGTCATCGCCATGTGGATCTGGGATGCAGGCGGTGCTCCGCCCGCCGGTCCAGGGAACGCGATGAGTGTGTTAACCGCGATCAGATTCCAGTCGGCTACGGCATTGCCGGCGGGCTCTGCGCTTGCCGGCGCGGGGAGACCGCAGAGCACAACGACCAGCGCGACGGCAGCAGCGATCGACACTCGCCTGGACTTCATTTTCGCCTCCTTCGCCCATCCCAGAGCGCTCGAAGCCTTCTCTCTCCGGGGATCTCCCCGCGGTTGCCACCTAGTGTGTCCCCAGTCAGCCTTAAGCGCAAGTGAAAAATGCGGGCGGAAATTGGGATTGGCCAGCATCCTGTCCACTAGACGAACGGGGTGCGTCCCCGCCGCTGCTCAACCAAGCTGTGCTGAAAACGAGGCCCGGGGCGAATTGGCGTCCTTTAGGGCACAGCTGGCGAAGTCTTTCGAACCAGGCGGCTGAGGCTGCTTTCGTGAGCTCGCGGCGCGTTTCAAGCCGGGGGCGCTGAGACCACTCGTTGAGCTGCGCCGGCCGCTCGAGGCCGACAAGCCCAAGGGCCGTTCGTACACGGGTGGCATCGAGGTTGATCGTGGTCTCGTGCCGTTCCCTCAACTCGTGTGCACCGACCCTCGTGGGCCGGTTTTGATCTCAAATCAACAGCGCTTGCCTGCGGCGCAAGAGGCAGCGAGTTCGATTCTTGCCAGGCGCACCACCATGCCCGAATTGCATAGTTCGAGCGTGGACCGCGCCGCTGTCGAAGAGTGGATCCGAGCGCACGTCGAACCGGTCGGGCCGTTTGAGGTGGCTCACGAGCGGCCGTGGGCGACTGTGCTTCGCGTGCCCCTCGCTTCTGGGGTGGCCTGGTTTAAGGCGTGTGCTCCAATTCAGAAATTCGAGCCGCGCCTCACCGCGGAGCTCTATGCACGATGGCCGGACCGGGTCGCCGAAGTACTTGGTCACGACGAGGAGAGGGCGTGGCTTCTGCTCGCCGACGCCGGAATCCCGATCGGCGCACTGGGCAATCCCCCAGAGTCGTGGCTGGCTGCGTTACCGATGTACGCAGAGCTCCAGCGGGGCGAGACAGCACATGCGCGCGAGCACCTTCAAAACGGCGTTCCGGACTTGCGAGTCTCGACGATGCCCGCTCGCTACGAGGACCTCCTTCGGCGCGACCTGCCGCTAGAAACCGACGAGATCAGTCGACTGCGGGGGTTTGCGGCGCGCTTCACGGAGCTTTGCGAGGAACTCGCCACACACGACATGCCGGAGACGATTCAGCACGATGACCTCCACATGGCGAACCTTTACGCCCAGGGCGAGCGGCTGCGCGTGCTTGACTGGGGCGACTCGTCGATTTCGCATCCCTTCGCGTCGCTCGTTGTCACCTTCCGATTTCTCGGCGAGATCAACAAGCTGCCTCCGTCCGATCCATGGTTCACGCGACTGCGCGATGCCTATCTCGAGCCCTGGGGTCTCGGTCTCGCCGGCACGTTCGCGCTCGCGATTCGAGTTGGCACGTTCGCGCACACCTTCGCGTGGGTCCGACAGCGGGACGCACTCACGGGGAAGGCACGCCGCGATTTTGATCAGCGGTTCCCGATCGTTCTGCGACGTGCCCTCGCCCAGATCCGCGATTAGGGCCGGCTCGCCTTACTTTCCGGTCAGCGCAGTCCTGGCGGGCAGAGGGCGAACAGTGGCCCGCTGGAGACAGTCGCCGCCGAGCTGATGCGTTTGCTGCCCCCCGACGCGATCGCTTAGGCGCCGGTCAGGAACTTCACCAAACCAGCCTCGAGCGCCAGCGCGATCTGGCGCTGCCCCGCAGGGTCGGCCGCCAGACGGGCCTCCGTGGGATTGCTCAAGAAGAGCGGCTCGACCAGTGCGCCCGGCATCTGGCTCGGGTTGTCGACCCAACCGGCGGCCATCGGCCCAAGCTCGATCAGGTGGCCATAAGTGTTGCCCGAGCTTGTGAGCGCCGGGGCGGCCAGCTGGTCGTCGGTCCACACGCCTCGATCGGCTGTACCGAGCGCCGCGACCAAGGCCGCCTGCAGGTCGGTGGCGAGCCGGCGATTCTCCGAAGAGAAAGTCCGCGCGGAGTCGTAGAACGATTCCGTGCCGCCGACAGCCGGGTCGCCGAAGGCATTGAAGTGAATCGAAAGCAGCGCTGCGGCGCCGGCGGCGTTCGCGCAGGCGGCGCGCGCCGCCAGGTCGCGGTGCACAGCACTGCCGGTGAGCGCGCCGAGCACCGAATCCGTGGCTGAGAGCTTGAGCATCGTCGAGTCCTGCGTGCGCGACATCACCACCCGGTAACCATCCGCTCGAAGCAGAGTGCTCAGCTGAGTCGCCACCCCGAGCGTGGCCTCCTTTTCCAGCACCTGGCGCGAGCCGGAGCGACCCACCACCCCGGGGTCAAGACCTCCGTGGCCGGCATCGATGAAAACCGTCTGCCCCGACCCGGCACGGCTCGGCGGAAAGCTCATGCACGCGCCAGCCTCCAGGCCGGGCAGCGAAAGGTGACTCGGGGTCTGTGCCTCTACCGCCTGCTTGAGATTCGCCGCCACAGCGATCGGGGTGCCGACCAGGGCAATGAGCCTGCTCGCGCCGAAGACGAGCGCGGTCACAAGCGCGAGTACGAGCGCTATGCGAAGCAGGGGCAGCGAGCCCCGCCGGCGCCGAGTGCGGTGTGGGACGTGGCGAGCGTTTGCGATCGGCCCGGCCAGTTTAGCGGACCGCTACTTGATCCTGGCGTTCCCCGCCTGCGCGACCTTCTTGCAGGTTGCCGTATCGATGTTGAGGATCGCGAGGATGACCATGAAGGCCTTGTTCTGCCAGACGGCCACGTAAAACGACTGGTTCGCGACCGAGATGCTCAACACGATCGAGTTCTTGGTCAGCCCCGTCGCGGTGCCTTCGACGACTGGTGCGCCTCCGCTCTTCAGCGATGACGCGCTGAAGCCGAAGATCGACTCGCTCGTGTAGCCCTTGGTTGCGCTCGCCTCGTCTTTGAACTGGATGACGAAGTTGACCACCAGCTTGTACGTCGCCGAGCTGATATCAGAAGTGTTGGATTCGATGCTCGCGCAATGCGCCGTGCTGTCCGTGTAGAAGGCCGTGTAGGCCGCGGTCGCTCCCTTCTGCTTGGCCGAGTCCCACTCGGTCTTGGTCGAGGTGTAAGTGTTCGGGTCTTTTGTCTTGGACTTGTTGAGGAAGCTGTCGATGTCGCCCGAGAGGTCGCACTTGTGCATGTCGCTCGGGAGGTCCGCCGGCTGCACTGAAACACTGGCTGCGGTCGGGCCGCTCGGCAAGATCGATCCGCTGCCGCCACACGCGACGGCTATGAGAACGACAGCGAGTCCCGCGAACGATCTTTGAAACACGGGGCACAGTGTGACAGCGCCGGCCAGGAACCGATTCCCTTAGAAGAAGATCGTCCGGCGTCGAGGAAGCAGGCGGCCCAAGGCCTGTTGGATCCAGCTGCGAACTTCTTCGGTCAGCTCGAGCACGAGGCGAGGGTCGTCGGCGGCCTCGGGGCCGAAATGGGAAACATCGATTGGTTTTCCGAACGCGATGAACCACTTCGACGGCAGCGGAAGCAGCCCGGCCAGCCCCAGCCATGGGAACGTCGGTGTGATCGGCACGATGGGAAGACCGAGCAACCTCGCTACGGGCCGGAGATCGAATATCACGGGATGCAGCTCCTCCGACCCGACGACCGCGACCGGGATGATCGGCGATCCCGTTCGCAGCGCCACCTGGACGAAACCACCACGGCCCATGCGCTGGACCTTGTAGCGATCTCGAAACCGTTTCGACGCGCCCTTCACGCCTTCGGGAAAAACTCCAACCAGCTCATCGCGCTCAAGGAGCGCGGCGGCGTTGTCGGGATGTGCGAGCACGTTGCCGGTCTTGACCAGCAGCATGTTGGTGAACGGCATGGCGAACGCCCAGTCGACCACCAGCATTCGTGCATGCCGCGGCTTCGGGTGCTCGGCGATGATCGCGGTGCGAATCATCGCGCCGTCGTACGGGACAAGACCCGCATGGTTGGCCACGAGCAGCGCGCGACCACGAGCGGGAACGTTGCGAATTCCTTCGACTTCGACACGCCAGTAGTTTCGATAGAACCAGAGCGCAATGCCCTGAACCCGATCGGTGAACTCACGGTCGAAGCCGAAGTCCCCGTGTTGCTGCTCCAGGCGATCGCTGGAGCTCAGCGCGCGAAGAGCCCCCACTCAGCATCGATTATGGCAACATGCAGTCGGCCTCGACATGCCACTCGATCTGCAGGCCGCCGCGACCGAATACCTTGGCTGGCTTCAGCTCGAAGCGAACCGGAGCCCGAACACGGTCCGCGCATATGAGTCCGAGCTCCGCAAGCTGATCGATTTCCTCACCGCCAGCGCGCACACGCTTGCGCTCGATCAGCTGCGTCACGACGACCTCCGCGCATATCAGCGTCACCTCGCAGGCCGGTTGAAGAGTCCCGCCTCACGTGCGCGTGCGCTCGTCGCCATTCGCTCGTGGTTGCGCTGGCTGGCCAAAGAAGGCCTGATCGAAAAGGACCTCTCCAACGGCATCACCCTGCCCAAGCTCGAACAGCGGCTGCCCAAGCCGATCGACCCTGACGAGCTCACCCGCCTGCTCGCTGCCCTACCGCACGAGACCACAGCGGAGAAGCGCGACCGTGCGATGGTGCAGTTCCTGATCAGCACCGGGTGCCGCATCTCCGAAGCGCTGGCGCTCGACCGCACCGACTTTCCACGCAGCGGCAACCGGCTCGTGGTCACGGGCAAGGGCTCCAAGCAGCGCTCCGTGTACCTCACCGCCGACGCCCGAACAGCGCTCGAGGACTACCTCGGCGCGCGCGAGGATGCCTGCATGGCGCTCTTCGTCAACTTCGACCGCGCCGCGGCGGACGATCGCAGCCGGCGCCTGACGCCGGCGGGTGCGCGCTTCATCGTCCGCAAGATTCGACGTCAGCTGGGCGCCTGGTCTTTCAAGTCACCGCATGTCGCACGGCACACCGCCGCCACGACCCTGCTCGAGGTGACCGGCGGCGACGTGAGATTGGTCCAGGAGGTGCTCGGCCACGCGAACCTGAACACGCTCCAGGGCTATACGAAGATCGTCGACAGCCGCAAGCAGGAGGCCTACCGCCTCTACCAGGAGTTTCTGGACGGCAAAAAGGCAGGGCGTTAGTATCTGGGAGTGACCGACGTCAAACAGGCGAAGCTCTTCCAGGGGCTGCCAGAGTCAGAGCTCCGCTCCATCGAAAGGCAGATGAAGACGGTGAATCACCCGGCCGGCCACGAGATCGTCGTCAAGGGCGAGAACGGGGTCGGATTCATGGTCATCCTCGATGGAACGGTGACGGTGTCGACAGTCCAGGGCAAGTCGCGGAAGCTCGGGCCGGGCGACTCATTCGGCGAGATGTCGCTCCTCGACCACGAGGGCCGCAGCGCCAACATCAAGGCGGACACCGACGTGTCCCTGGCGACCATCCCCGAGTGGGGCTTCAAGCCCTTCCTGAAGGAGCATCCGGAGGTGACCTACCGCCTCCTCCAGGTCCTCAGCCAGCGGGTACGCCAGGCCGAGAGCGACAAGTAGCTAAAAGAGAGGCCGGGCCCTGAGAAGGACCCGGCCTTGTTTGTTTCTAGTGAAGCGGGCTTTACTCGTCCTCGATCTGGTTGTACATCAAGCTGTCCTGGATCTCGTACAGGGCGTCCATCGCCTCCATCACGGAAGCCGGCTTCGCCTGTGCCAGGACCGTCACCTCGGGCGACTCCTCGATCACCTTGTTGATCGCGACCGAGAGCACCGGCGGCATCTGCCGCTGGTCGGCCAGGTTCAGCATCTCCAGCTCGTTCAGGAGCCGGTCGATGTGATGCATCTTGTTCCGGCGCGCGTACTTGGCGCGCTGGATCCGCCGCTCGCGGGCGGTCATATGCTCGATGGCTCGGCTCGCCTGCTTGATCATCGTCATTTCTATGTCTCCCGGCAAATATTTTAGGGCGGCCCTCCAATTTGTCAAGGATGATCTGTAATAAATAGCCTGGCCATGCTAGGATGGTCGGCCATCGACCGGATGTGCCCTTCATGATCACCGGCCGTTCGACCCGCATGGAAGTCCTGGAGCTGCTACGGCGCAAGGGCCGCTGCAGCGCGGAAACGATCTCCAGCGATCTCGGCGTGACCCCCAACGCGGTCCGCCAGCACCTGACCAACCTGGAGCGCGACGGGTTCGTCGTCAGCCACCCCGAGCGAAGCGGCCGCGGCCGGCCTTCCCTGCTCTTCTCCCTCACCGAGCGGGCCGACTCCGTGTTCCCCAAGCGGTACGGGCAGCTCGCCACGATGGTGCTCCAGGAGGTCCAGGAGATGGGGGGCCCGGAGGCGTTGGACGAGGTCTTCTCGAGGGTCGCCGCGCGGCACGCTGACGCTCTGCAGCCAGCCCTGGACGGCCTCGAGTTCGACGAGAAGCTGCGCCGGGTGGTGGCCTGGATCGGCCGGGCGGGCACCCTGGCGGAGCAGACCGAGACCGAGGAGGGGGTGAAGGTCACCATCCACAACTGCCCGTTCCGCAACACGGCGCTGAAGTTCCCCCAGGTCTGCACCATCACGCCGCAGCTCATGTCTAGGCTGCTCGACACCAATATCTCGCAGGCCGACTCCATCCACCGCCACGACCCTTATTGCTCCTTTGTCGTCAAGCGTCCTACCCACACTCACTAGCCACCAGGTCAAGCAGGTCGACGCGCTCGCGCAGGAGCGCTTCGGCATCTCGGTGGACTGGCTCATGGAAGCCGCCGGCTGGCAGGTGGCTCGCTTCGTCGGTCAACGCGCCGCTGTCGTCTGTGGCGTGGGCAACAACGCCGGCGACGGTCTTGCCGCGGCCAGGCACCTTCATCGCTGGGGGAGGCTGGCGGGCGTCTACTGCGTGGATTCGATGCGGCTCCGAGGCGCGGCCGAACAGGAGGTGAGGGCGCTGCGCCGGATCGGGGTCAACGTAAGGAGCGAGCCAGATCTAAAGGACGCCGAGGTCGTGGTCGACGCCATCTTCGGGACCGGCCTGTCGCGCGCCCCGGAAGGACGCTTTGCCGCCTGGATAGAGGCAATCAACGAATCTGGCAAGCCTGCGATCGCAATCGATGTTCCGTCCGGCCTCGACGCCGACACGGGAGTCGCCTACGCTCCAACTGTGAACGCCTCCACGACCATCACCCTTGGACTCCCCAAGCCAGGACTGCTGCAGGGTGATGGTCTGCGACTTTCAGGCACTGTTCTCGTCGCCGATATCGGCGTGCCGTTCGAGGTCTACAGAGCTGTTGGGATCGCCGTCCCACCAGATCTCTTTGCCAAGGGAGAGCTCGTCCGGCTGTGACCCGTGAGGTCGTTTGGGATCACGGCGTGTCACTTCCTGGCCACAGGCTCTGGCTCGATCCGCTGGTGGTGAGGACGTTCGCCTTTATCTCGCACGCGCACACCGATCACGCGCGCCGGCACAAGGAGGCGCTGCTCACGCCACAAACGCTGGCTCTCATTCCAGAGTCCCGCCGTCCGAGGGGCTGGCGAATGCTCGGCTACCGCGAGCCGATGCGACGCGGACAGGCGACGGTGACGCTGCATCCGGCAGGACACATGCTGGGCTCAGCCCAGCTTCATTTCGAGCACGAGGGCACATCCCTCCTCTACACGGGAGATCTGAAGCTGCGACAGGCCGGCGGTGAGCCGCCAACTTTCATCCCGAAAGCCGACGTCCTGATCGTCGAGAGCACTTACGGCCGGCCTCACTTCCGGTTCGGCGACCCCGACTCGACCATCGAGTCGATCGCGATGTGGTGCCGCCGCGCGCTCGACAGTCGCGTCACACCCGTGCTCCTCTGCCACGCCCTCGGCAAGACTGAAGAGGTGATGCTGGCGCTGGCTCCGTACGGATTCAGCTTTGCCCTCGAGAAGCGATGCGCTCCATGCGCGCGTGAGTACGCGACCGCAGGCCGCCCGCTGCCAGACTGGGTCGAGCTCGATGGCGAGGTCGAGTCGGGACGCGTGGTGATCGCGCCACCGGCCGGCAAAGACGAGGTGCGGCGCCTCGGCCGCTACAGGACCGCGCTCATCTCCGGTTGGGCCAAGGACGCCGAGTTCGCGCGCATGTTCGGCGCCGACGCCACGTTCGACCTCTCCGACCACTGCGACTTCGACGAGCTCATGGAAGTGGTCGAGATGTCAGGCGCGGATCAGGTCTACACGGTGCACGGCTACACAGCGGACTTCGCGCGCCACCTGCGCAAGAAAGGCATCCGGGCGTCGGCCCTCGAAGCGACCGAACAGCTGGCGCTGGCGCTGTAGCTCAGTTTCCGCGCGGAATGCGGCTGCTGGAAGGGCGCCACTGGCACTATCCGCGCGAAAATCGCACCCAGGAGTAAACCCGACTCAGCGCAGGGCCCAGCCGGAACGGAGCACCGCACGGCGTAGATCTGGATCCACTGCCGCGACGTCGCTGAGCTTGGTGAGCAGCAGGTCAACCCATGCGGTCAGGTGCACCGGGGGCACCAGGTCCAGCTCGTCATTTCGCACGCGCGCGCGAAAGCTGCGGCCGGCGACGTCGAGCACCAGCTCTGTGATCGGGCCACGGTTGAGGTGTCCGCGCTTCACCTTTGCCAACGGGATTCGCTCGACCAGGTAGTCGAGCAGCTCGGACGTGTCCTCATCGCCGCTCAGCGGCGCGTGGCAGAAGACGCAGGCGCCCTCGAGTGGCAGCGCAGGCGCCGAGCAGACGGCGCAGTTCAATCCGTGTAGCGAGTGATGGTTTGGTCCTCGCGCCTTTTCTCGGCCTGGTAGAGCGGGCAGTCTTCATAGTTGCGGACGCAGATCGGTGGGCTGTCGCTCAACGCGTATTTCCGCTTCGACAGGCGGTCGACGTGACAGTCGAATCGATAGATGCGCAGCACCGACTTGCGTTCTTTCAGGTAGTCCTCGAGGTAGGGGCAGCGCCGCATCGCGATCTACGATAGGCCACCCATGGAGGATTTCGCCCGTGCCGGCTCATCGATCGGATCCACGTCTGCGACGCTCGAGAAAACACGGATCCTGGCCGCGTATCTCCGCACGCTTGACGATGACGACCTGCGCCGGGCTGCCGTTTTCATGAGCGGGCGGACGTTCAGCCCTTCGAAGAGACGGACGCTTGGACTCGGTTGGGCGGCCGTGAGCAAAGCCGTATCTTCGATCTCGGGGCTCGACGAGGACGAGCTCGGCCGCATCTTCCGCAAGCACTCTGACCTCGGCGACTGGGCGGGCGAAGCGTTGGCGGGCCGCGCGCACGCCGAGCCGGTCACCCTTCAGGAGATCGAGGAAACGCTGGAGGCGATTCGCACCGCACGGGGGGCGGCGAAGGCGGCACCCCTGGAGAAACTTCTACGACGCCTCGACTCGGAAGCGGCGCGCTTTTTCATCAAGATCATCTCGGGTGAGCTCCGCATCGGCCTGAGCGAAGGCCTGGTCGAGGCGGCGATCGCCGAGGCATTCGACGTCCCGATCACCCAGGTCAAGCGAGTCCACCTGATCACCGGCGACATCGGTGAGACCGCCGTCCGCTGCAAGCACAAGCAGTTCGACACAACGACGATTGAGCTGTTCCAGCCGGTCCGTTTCATGCTCGCAAGCCCAGTGGAAACTCCGGTTGAGGCATTCGAGCGAATGGGCGCAGAGAGCGTGTGGACCGAGGAGAAATACGACGGGGTGCGGTGCCAGCTTCACCGGCAGGGTGAGCGTGTGGAGCTCTTCTCGCGCGACCTTAAGGAGACGACCGACGCGTTCCCCGAGCTTTCCGAAAATGCCGCGTCGATCGGCCATGACGTGCTGTTCGACGGTGAGGTGCTTGCTCATCGCGAAGGTCGGGTGCTCAGGTTTTTCGAGCTGCAGCGGCGGCTCGGACGCAAGAAGGTTTCTGCCGAGCTGCGCGACGAGGTGCCTGTCGTGCTGGTGGTCTTCGACCTCCTGTGGCTCGACGGCCGGGCATTGCTGGACGAGCCGCTCGAGACGCGACGCCGGCTGATGGAGGGCCTGGGTCTACATCACCCGTTTCTTCTGGCACGCGTGGAAGCGGCCACCGGGCCCGACCACCTCGACCGGATCTTTGCGGAGACGCGCGAGCGGGGCAACGAGGGCCTGATGGTGAAAGATCCGCTCAGCCCGTACACCCCGGGTCGCCGCGGGCTCGCGTGGCTGAAGCTGAAGCGGCCGCTCGCGACGCTCGACGTAGTGGTCACGGCGGTCGAGTGGGGCCATGGCAAGCGCAAGGGAGTGCTGTCTGATTACACGTTCGCGGTCAAGGACACGAGCTCCGGGAGGCTCGTCAACGTCGGCAAGGCCTACACAGGGCTGACTGACGCAGAGATCGCCGAAATGACCAGGCGCTTTCTCGACATCACGATCGCGGACCACGGGCACGTGCGGTTGGTGAAACCTGAGGTCGTCCTCGAGGTCGCGTTCGACTCGATCCAGCATTCTTCTCGCCACAAGAGTGGGTACGCGCTGCGTTTTCCACGCATCGTGCGGATCCGCGACGACAAGCCTGTGGACGAGATCGACACAGTCGAGCGCGTCACGGAGCTGTACGAGCGCTACTTCGGCGAGAAGACAGTGCCCGCTCTGAGCGAGGTGGCTGAGGTCGAATCCCCCCACCCGGCCGGGCCCGCGCGGCGGGCCGGGCCGACCTCCCCACGCGGTGGGGAGGTGAAAGGCCGACCTCCCCACGCGGTGGGGAAGTGAAGTTGACTTTCATGGGCACGGCCGGCGCCCGCTTCATGGTCGCGAAGCAGCTCGCGGCCTCAGGCGGCCTCTACTTGGAAGAGGGCGACACGCGCATCAGCCTTGACCCTGGCCCCGGCGCGATCGTGCAGTACGCCAAGCGTAGGGTCGACCTGACCAAGCTCGATGCGATCGTCGTCAGCCACCGGCATCTCGACCATGCGGGCGATGTCAACGTCATGGTCGAGGCCATGACCGAGGGCGGCTTCCAGCACCGTGGCCGGCTGTTCTGCCCCTCGGATGCCCTCGACGAGGACCCGGTGGTCCTGAACTACCTGCGTCGCTTTCCGCAGGAGGTGATCAGGCTCGAGCCTGAAACCTCGTACACGGTGAAGGGCATCACCTTCACGACAAGCCCGCGTCACGTGCACCAGGTTGAGACCTACGGCTTTCGTTTCGGCGACCGACTCGGCTGGGTGACCGACTCCGCCTTCTACGACGGAATCGCGGAGCAGCACAAGGCGGACGTGATGGTGATCCACGTCGTCCTCATGCAGTGCCGCGCCGAGCTGCCGCACCTCTGCCTGGAGGATGCGGAACGGATCATCCGCGAGGCCAAGCCCCGCCTTGCGATCCTCACGCATTACGGCATGACGGTCTGGCGCGCACATCCTTGGGAGCTCGCGGCCGACCTCACACAGCGCATCGGGACTGAGGTCAAAGCAGCGCGCGACGGAATGAGCATCGAGCTCTGAGATGAGAACCCCACGAACTCAGAGGCTGCGCCGTGAGTTCGCGGGGACCCCTAAGTGACAGCCGAGCAGCGTTTTCTCCTCCTGCTCATCCTCGTCGGCGCCCTCGCCACGGTGCTGGGCCTGGTGTCGCGACGGGCACGCCTGCTGCCCTACCCCGTCGTGCTCGCCGCCGCCGGCATCGCCGTGGGGCTGCTGCCCGGGGGCCAGTTCCCGCGCCTCGGCGGGAACGTCATCCTCCTGGCTTTCGTCCCGGGCCTGGTGTTCGAGGCCGCCCTGACGCTGGACCTCGCCGAGCTGCGGCGAAGGATGCTCCCGGTTTCGCTCCTGGCCACTGTCGGCGTCGCCATGACCGTCTTGCTGATCGGCTCTTTGACCCACCTGCTCCTCGGCTTCACCTGGGCGAGCGGGTTTCTGCTCGGCGCGATCCTGGCGGCAACCGATCCGATCGCGGTCGTCACGCTGCTGCGCCGGCTGAAGGCGCCGGGGGGGCTCGCGGCGATCCTCGAGGGCGAGAGCTTGTTCAACGACGGCACCGGCGTCGCGGTTTTCTCAGCCGTGCTCGCGACCATATTGAGCGGCGCACCGTCTTTCGGCGACGCCACGATCCGCTTCCTCGAAATCACCCTCGGCGGCACCGCGATCGGTCTCGCGATTGGGTTCCTCGGCCTGGGCCTGTTGCGGTTCGCCGAGGATGCGCCCCTGGAGATCCTCGCCACGCTCGTCATCGCGTACGGCAGCTACCTCGCCGCCGACCTCCTCCACGCCTCCGGAATCGTCGCGGTCGTAGTCGCCGGCATCGTCGTCGCGCGTTACGGCGCGCAGCTCGGCCGGCTGCACGGCACTCAGCTGCTCGGCTTCTGGAGCCTGCTCGCTTTCGTGCTCAACGCGATGCTCTTCATCATCGTCGGCGCCGCCCTGCCGGCCTGGACGCTGCTTCCTGTGGCATGGCTCGTGCTGGCCGCGTTCCTGATCATGCTGGTCACTCGCGCGGCGCCGGTGTACGGGCTTTTGGCCCTCGCGGCATATCGCGGCCCGTCCATCCCCTGGCGTTGGAGGCACGTCACGTTCTGGGCCGGACTACGAGGCGCGCTGTCAGTCGCGCTGGCGCTCTCGGTCGCGGGTCTCAACGGCGTTGACAGCCGGGTGTCGGTGGTGGCCTACGGGGTGGTGCTGCTGTCGCTGCTGGTGCAGGGTGCCCTCATGGCACCGGTCATGCGAGGGCTCAAGATCGAGTCTTCAAGTTGAGCCACTGGCGCTGGCGTGGATCGGTCGCCCTGCTGGCGGTCGCGGTCGGTTTCGTCATCTACCCCCTGATCGAGAGCGGCAACGACGTCATCAACTCTGACTGGCCGGCTTTTGCGACCGGCGCCCGGATCATGGTCAGCGATCCGGGTCACCTCTACGACTTCGACGTTCAGCGTCGCGTCGAGCTCGAAGTCACCGGCGGCCGCACCCTGATCACGCTCGGCATCAACGGGATCCTGCCGTTTGTCGCTCCCGCCTGGGTGGCCTTCTTCGCGGTCCCATTTGAGCTGCTCGGAACCAACCTCGGCGGGCGGCTCTGGATCCTGTTCGGCCTTGCCTGCCTGGCTTTCGGCCTTTACCTTGCGGTGCGGCCGCGCGCTCCAGCGGCGATCCTGCCGGCATTCGCCTCGGTGCCGACCGCCTTGCTCCTGCTGAACGCGCAGCTCGACGGCATGGTCGCGCTGGGGATCGGCGCCGCAATCTCGCTGTGGTCGAGAAAGTATCTCGCTGGACTGTGCCTCGGGCTGACCCTGCTCAAGCCCCAGCTAATGCTCCCGCTCGGCGTGGCTCTGATCGTGAGCCGGCAGTGGCGCGTGCTCGGCGGATGGGCGACGGCCGGAGTGGCGCTCGCGGCAGCGGCGGCGGTGCTAAACCCGCGGTGGGTTTTTCAGTGGCTGCCGGCGCTGAACGGCCCGGTGCGTCCGGGCAGCCGGGAGGTCGATCTCGCCCACTTCGGCACGCTGTTTCCACCCGGAGGCCAGGGATTCGCCGTCGCCGGCCTGACCGTGATCACAATCGCAGCGGTGGTCCTGCTGGCCCGGCGCCGGCGGGAGAATTTACGGTCCACAGCCGCGGTCCTGGTCGCCGGAGGCGTGCTGGCCGCGCCCCATGCTTTGCCCACAGACCTGGTGCTCGTCGCGGTCGCGCTCGCCGTCTGGGGGGAGGCCGAGTGGTACGACTGGCTGCTGCTCTCAGTTGGCGCGGCGATCGCGGCGTTTCTGCCGGCCCCTGTGCCGGCAGTGGCCGGCGTGATCGTGATCGGCTGGGTGTGCTTGAGAGCGGGAGGAGTTATCGCCGCGACGCGGCGAGGACCGGCGCCGGTGTCTGCTGGATGATCCCGTCGATCAGCCCATAGTCGACGGCTTCCTGCGGTGTCAGGAAGTAGTCCCTGTCGGTGTCGCGCTCGACTCGCTCCAACGGCTGCCCGGTGTGCTTGGCGATCAGCTCGTTCAGCACGGACTTGATGCGGATGATCTCTTTAGCGTGGATGTCGAGGTCGCTCGCCTGGCCCTGCAGGCCGCGGCCGCCGATCAGCGGCTGGTGCATGTGAATGTTCGAGCTGGGGAGCGAGAAGCGACGGCCCTTCTTTCCGGCCATCAGGACCACGGTCCCGAAGCTCGCCGCCCGGCCGATGCACACAGTGGAGATCGGCGCCTGGACGTACTGCATCGTGTCGTAGATCGCAAAGCCGGCGCTGACCGACCCCCCTGGCGAGTTGACGTAGATCTGGATCTCCTTTTCCGGGTCGTCGGCCGCCAGGTACATGAGCTGGGCGACGACCAGGTTCGCGACGACGTCGTCGATCGGCCGGCCGATCAGGATGATGCGGTCCTTGAGCAGCCGCGAGTAGATGTCGAAAGTTCGCTCGCGGTTGCCGCCTTCGTTCTCGGTGACAGTCGGTACGTAGCCCACTGCACGCAAGATTACGAGATATATTCGGCGAGTTGGCCAGCGGGACCGTGCTCGCGCCGGGTGACTTCTTCAGCGGGCTGCGCAAAGGGTTGAAGGCAAGACTGCCCGCGCCGCTGCGCTCGTTCAGCAGCGCCCGTGGGCGCGGCCGCCTGATGAAGCTGCACTACGGTCGCCCCGAGTTCCACTACGAGGTTTGGCACCACACCGGAATTGGCCGGCTCGAGATCGGCCTCCACTTCGAAGGCTCGGCCCTGGAGAACCAGGAGGCGTTCGATTTCTTCCGCGGGCACATGCTCGAGGTCAAGGCGCAGCTGCCACGAGCTGAGCTGGAACCGTGGGACCGCGGCTGGTCGCGCCTGTACGAGACGCTGCCGGCTCAGCAGCTGGACGAAGGAGTCCTTGACAGCGCCGCCGTCCGCATGGCCGACTACATAGTTACCCTTCAGCCTCTGCTGGACAACCTGAGCAAGGATTAGCGCATGGATCCACTCGAAGCTCGAAACCTATTCCCTCTGGTCGAGCACTACATCCACATGAACCACGCAGGCGTCTCTCCGATGTCGCAGCGCGCACGCGCGGCGATCGAGCAGGTCGTGGATGTTTCGATGAACCGGCCGTATCGAGAAGGATGGGCTCAGGACGAAGCCGACCGCGTGCGCGAGCTGATAGCAAGGCTCATCAACGCATCCGCCGACTCGATCGCGCTCACGCGCAGCACCGCCCACGGCGTTTCGCTGCTGGCCCAAGGGCTGGACTGGAAGGCAGGTGACAACGTCGTCGGGGCCGTGGGCGAATACCCCGCCAACGTTTATCCATGGATGGCGCTGGCGACGCGCCAGGTCGAGTACCGGCAGGCAAAGCCGGTCGACGGCCGCATCACGCCCGAGAATGTTCTCGCTCTCGTCGACGCCCGCACAAAGGTGGTGGCGCTGTCACACGTCGAGTTCTGGAATGGGTATCGAGTGGACCTGGAGACCATAGGCGCCGAGTGCCGCCGCCGCGACATCGTCTTTGCCGTGGACGTCATGCAGAGCGTGGGCGCACTGCGCGTGGACGTTGGGCGGCTGCCGATCGATTTCTGCGCCGCGGGCGCCGGCAAGTGGCTGATCGGGCCATCCGGGATCGGCTTTCTCTTCTGCACGCCCGCACTCCTCGAACGCGTCCGGCCCGTGATCGTGGGCGCGAGGTCGGTGGCCGGACACGACTACTTCACCTATGACTTCACGCTCGCCGGAGGCGCGCGGCGCTTTGAGGAATCGGTCGTGTCGGTGCTCACCACCGCCGCCTTCGGCGCCGCCCTCGAGCTGTTGCTGGAAGTTGGCCCGGATGTCATCGAGGCACGGGTGCTCGGCCTGGCCGCGCGGCTTGCCGACGGGCTGGCCGGAAGTGGTTGCGAGGTTGTGGAGCCGTGGCCGCGCACGCGTGCTGAGTCCTCGGGAATCGTGTCGTTTCGAAAGCCCGGGACGAAGGCTCAGGCGGTGCTGCGGGACCTCAGCGCCGCGCACGTGATCGCGCGGATTCATCAGAATTTCGTTCGGCTGTCGCCGCATTTCTACAACACGGATGAGGAGGTCGATCGAGTGCTTGACGTGCTGGCCCCTGAACGAGTTGCCCGATGAGAACGGTGGAGGTCACCGACGAGCTGCAGGCATACATGGACGGCCTCGTGCCCCCGCGCGATCCGGTGCTGACGCGGATCGAGGAAGAGGCGCATCGCGAAAACATCCCCATCGTCGACGCCCACGAGGGAGCGCTGCTCAGCCTGCTCGTCAAGATCGCCGGCGCCAAGCGCGTGCTCGAGCTGGGCACGGCCACCGGCTATAGCGGAATCTGGCTGCTGCGAGGCACCGACGGCGGTGCGCTGACCACGTTCGAGGTCGACCACCAGCGAGCCCAGCGGGCGCGGGCCAACTTCTCCGAGGCGGGCCTCGGAAAGCAGGCGACGGTCCTGGAGCAGGACGCCGTCGGCGGGTTGGAGAAGCTGAATCAACGTTTCGACGCGTGCTTCATCGACCTCCTCAACGTCTTTCCGTCCGAGGAGATGACGGAACGGGCATTCGAGCTGTGCCTGGAACGGTTGGAACCCCGAGCGCTGCTGATGGCGGACAACGCTCTGCGCCAGGGCGAGGTCGTGCGGCCAAAAAACCAGCAGGCCCGGAATGTGGCCCACTACAACAAGCTGGTGGCGAAGCACCCGCGCCTGGACAGCGTCGTGATCCCGATCCGCGACGGCCTCTCCGTCGCGAGGCTCAAAGACTAGACCGGGCCGGAGCTCGGCTTAGCCTCCTCACCTTCGATCCAGTACGTGCCGTCGGCGGCGTGCTCCTTCTTCCAGATGGGCACCGACTCCTTGAGGCGGTCGATCCCCCATTTGCACGCGGCGATCGCCTCCCCGCGGTGTGGGCACGATACGGAAACGACGACCGACGCCTCGCCGATCTCGAGCTGGCCGGTCCGGTGGGCAATCGCGACGCGGGCCTCCGGCCATTTCTCGGCGATCTCGTCGCCGATCTTGCGCATCTGGGCTACGGCCATCTCCGCGTACGCCTCGTAGTCCAGATGGGTGACGGAGCGGCCGCGCGAGTTGTCGCGGACGACCCCGGTGAAGGTGCAGATTGCGCCGGCTCCCTTATGTGAGACCGCGGCCTCGAGACGCCGAGCGTCGAGCGGGTCCGGCGTGAGCTCGAACAGGACACCAACGCCGTGAGCTCCGCCGCTCACCGGAGGGATGAAGGCCACCTCGTCCCCGTCGGCCACCGCCGTGCTCCAGTCCTTGAACTCCTGGTTGAGCGCGGCGCGCACCGCCTTGCGGTCCGTCTCCAGGGCCGGGTGCTGTCGCCGGAGCGCGGCGTACACCTCGGCCAGCGTTGACCCCGCGGGAAGCTCGAGCTTCTCGGTCTCCGTCCCGGCCTGCTCGCGAAGCCTGGCAAACAACCGCACGTGGACGGCGATCGCCACCGGCACACCATCATCCTATATACAGACTCGGCGCCCAGGCCGAGTTCATCTCGGCCGTCCCAACTCGTCCACTTTTGGCAGCCAGACGCGGCGCTTGCTTCGCCAGCCGCCCTACTGCTCGGATGGGGCCAGCGTGGGAGGCCCGCCTCCCCCGCTAATAAAGACGTGGACCTCCTTGCCAGAGTCGAGGGCTCGCTCCACCGTGGCGCGCGTCCCCTTGGAGCTTCCATCCCAGAAAGCGACCAGCACATCGCATGCGTCGACCAGCCGCTGGTTGCGCGCGGCCGCCCGCCCGGCGTCAGCCAGCTCGTCGAAGCTCGCCGGTATCACCTGGACTGCAATCCCCTTCGCTCGTGCAGCCTTCGTCGCGGCCGCATCCACTCCGCTCGCGCTGCCCGTGATGATGGAAGCTCGCGGCGGTAAGGCGTTCACATAGTCGATCACCCGAGAAGGTTCGGAGAAGCGCCGGCTCCCGACAATCGCCACCCGCATCGTCCGGTGAGCCTAGCCTGCGGCGGACGCGCTCTTGCCGATCATGTGAATGTTCTCCTCGAACATCGTCCGCAGCTTCCTCGCCTGCCGGTCATACGCGTTGGGGTCAGCCCAGGTGGAGCGCGGGTCGAGCACCTCGGACGGCACATCTGGCACCTGGTCCGGGATCTGCAGTCCGAAGATCGGGTCGGCGTGAGTCGTGACCCCGTGCAGCCTGCCTTGAACCACCGCGCGCACGATCGCGCGCGTGTGGGCGATCGACATTCGTTGACCGACTCCGTACGGCCCCCCGACCCAGCCCGTGTTGAGCATCCACACGTCCGCGTGGTGGCTGTTGACCCGCTCGAGCAGCATGTCCGCGTAGCGCTTGGGAGGAAGCACCAGGAAGGGAGCTGCAAAGCACGTGCTGAAGATCGGCTCGGGCTCAGTGACGCCACGCTCCGTGCCGGCCACCTTGGCCGTGTAGCCGGACAGGAAGTAGTGGCGGATCTGGTCCTCGTCGAGACGCGCGACCGGGGGCAGAACGCCGTACGCATCGGCCGACAGGAAGATCACGTTGTTCGGGTGCCGGCCGGTGCCGGAGAGGACCGCGTTGGGGATGAAGTCAACCGGATAGGCAGCGCGCGTGTTCTCGGTTTTTTCGTCTGAGTCGTAGTCCGGGACGCGCGTGCGCGGGTCGTAGGCGACGTTCTCCAGGATCGTGCCGAAGCTCTCAGTCGCCGCGTAGATCTCAGGCTCCGACTCCTTGCGGATATGAATCGTCTTCGCGTAGCAGCCGCCTTCGAAGTTGAAGATGCCGGTGTCGCTCCAGCCGTGCTCGTCGTCACCGATCAACCGGCGTGATGGATCGGCTGAAAGAGTCGTCTTGCCGGTGCCGCTGAGGCCGAAGAACAGCGCCACGTCCGAACCTCCGGCGCCGACGTTCGCGGAGCAATGCATCGGAAAGACGCCCTTGGCGGGAAGCAGATAGTTGAGCGCCGTGAAGATCGACTTCTTGATCTCTCCCGCGTACCCGGTGCCGCCGATGATCACGATTCCGCGGCCAAGGTTGACCAGGATGAAAGTCTCGCTGCGAGTCCCGTCCCGCTTGGGTTCTGACCTCACAGAGGGAAGAGCGATCACTGTGAAGTCGGGCTCAAAGCCCATCAGCTCATCGCCGTTCGGCCGGATGAAAAGGTTGCGTGCGAAAAGGCTGTGCCAGGCCAGCTCCGTGACGACTCGGACCCGGAGGCGGTAGCCGGCGTCAGCGCAAGCGAACACGTCCTGGGTGAAGACCTCATGGGTGGCGCAGTACTCCTCCATCCGCTGAAGCAGTGCGTCGAACCGCGCGCTCGTAATCGGCTGGTTGCCGGGATGCCACCAGACGGCGTCCTGGCTGGTCGGCTCCTTGACGAAGAACTTGTCCTTGGGCGACCGGCCGGTGTGCTTGCCGGTTTCCGCCGTCAGCGCACCGGTGGAAACGATGACCGCCTCGTCTCGGCGGATCGCGTGCTCGTAGAGGGCTGCAGGGCTCAGGTTGCGGCGTTCGGGAACGGGGCTCGGAAGTCCGCCCACCGCGGACCGATTCGGTGCAGCTTTCACTTTCCGATCATAAGCAAGGAGGTCCCGGGATCGCCAACCGCAAGCGGGCGGTCTTCAGGCGATTCGGGCGCGGCGGTTGCTGGCCCGCCGGCGCTGCTTACCGCTCACGTAGTCGACCAGGATGTACTCGCCGAGCCGGTCCGGCGACACGAAGAAGGCCCGCCCCTTGTTGATGCGAGTCATCTGGTTGATGAACTCGGTCAGGTATGGGCCCCGCTCGAGCATGAAGGTGTTGATGACAACCCTGTCCCGCGTGCACCGCTTGACCTCTTTCAGCGTCTGCTGGATGGTCTCGAAGGTCGGCGGATAATTGAACTGAGCCTTCCCGTTTTCCGCGATGTGGGCGGTGGGCTCGCCGTCGGTGATCATGATGATCTGGCGGTTGCCGCGATGCTTCGCGAGGAGCGAACGCGCGAGCTGAAACCCGTGCTGCATGTTGGTCCCATACACGTAATCGTTCAGCGCCAGCTGCGGAAGGGTCTGCGGCTTGAGCTCCACCGCGTAGTTCGAGAACCCGACGACGTAAAGGGAGTCGCGCGGGTACTGGCTCCTGATGAGAGAGTCAAGCGCGATGGCCACCTTCTTCGCGGCGAGAAAGCATCCGCGTAGAAACATCGAGCGGCTCATATCGATCATCAACACGGTCGACGCCTGGGTCACGTGCTCCGTGCGGTGAACAACGAAGTCATCGGCGGCCATCTTCACCGGCACCTTCGGACCCTCACGGACCAGCGAGTTGAAGAGAGTCTCCTTCAGGTCGAGCAGGAAGGGGTCACCGTATTCATAGTCCTTGATCTCATCCGACGCGTCGTTGCCGATCCCGCCTCGCCACAGCTGGTGCTGGCCCATGCGCGTCTTCTTGAGCTGGTCGAAGATGTCGCGCAGCGCCGACTGTCCGATGCGCCTCATGCCGCGGGGCGTGAGCTCCATGCGGCGGCCCTTTCGCTCGACATAGCCGGCCTTCTCGAGCACCTCGGTCAGCTTGCGCAGCTGGTCGAGCGCCTGTCGCGCGTCGTTGCCCAGCAGCTGCTGCGCCAGCGAGCGGTCGACGTCGTCGGGACGGAAGCTTCCGCGCTCGAGCTGCGACTCCAGCCGGTCCATCTGCTGGAGGCGCTCCATCAGGCCCATCGCCTCACCCATCGAGAGCGGATCCTCGCCGAAGAAGGGGTAGCGTTCGCTCAGCTCTGACGGCGGCATCATCGCCTGCATGAATCCGGACAACCGCGCCAGCTCCAGCCGCAGCGAGTCGTCCTGCAGCAGCGCGTCCATCATCTGACGCAACTCCTCGCGGGCTTCGGGGCTCATGCTCTGGAGGAGCGATTGCATCTGGGCCATCTGGCGCTGCAGGTGTTCGAGCAGCTCGTCGAGGCTGTTGATGCCGGGCGGGAACATGTCGCCGAACCGCTCCATGAAGCCGTTGAAGTCGGGCGTGCGGCCCTCCATGCGCTGCTCCAGCATCGTGTTCAGCTCGCGGACCATATCGCGGACGCGGGAGAGGTCCTGGCCCTGCATCTGCTGGATGGAGCCCTTCATGCCCTGGAACATCTGGTCGACCATCTGCTTCTGCAGCTGCTGCATGAGCTCCTCGAACTTCTGGCGCGCCTCGTCGTCGACGAATTCGTAGTCGCGAAGACCCTTCACCTGGCCGCCGAGATCGTCGGGCAGCCTGTCCAGCTGGTCGTTGCGCTGGCGGGCGATCCGCTCCATCAGCTTTTTCGCCTCGGGCGTCTGCGATTCGTTCAAGCGCCTGTCGATCCCGGCCTTCTCGGTGTCGATCACCTCCTGCACCTGCCGGCGCAGCTGATCGATCGTGGAGTCGAGGTTGTAGCGGCCTAGCTCTCGCTCACGCGCTTCGCGCAGCTGCTTGAGCAGCTGCTCAAGACCGGGCATGTTGGGCGTGCCCCAGCGCAGCAGCCGCTGCAGGGCGGCGTTCAGGTCGCCGTAGTTCATCAGGTCGTCGGACAGCGCATCGAGAACGTCTCCGGCGTCGAGGTCGTCCAGCTTCTGGGTGCCGTCCCATCGGGAGTACCGGAACTTCACCCGACCACGCTAGCAGGCCGCCAGCCGCCCAGAGCCCGTTCGATGGAATGTGCCGCGCGGAGCGCAACGTCGTCGTGCCAGTTGCGGGCCACGACCTGCACACCGATCGGAAGGCCTTCCGGAGAGGTGCCGGCCCGGACCACCACACAAGGGTTGCCGGAAAGGCTGTACGGGATGGTGTAGCTGAACAGGTGGGCCGGGACGATCTTGGCTCGATAGGGCGGCGCGATGTCGGGCCCGACGGGGCTGATGATGAGATCGAAATCGGACATGAAGCCGAGCATTCCGCTCCGGAACGCGTCCCACCGCTTGAAAAGCCGCTCGTGGCTCATCCGCTTGTCTCCCCAGTAGCCGAGCGTGACCTGGTGAGCCTCATGCAGGCCCGGCGGCCTGGCCTCGGTCACGGCGCAGCCGGCGTCGGCGAGAGCGCGAACAGCCGACCGCACCACGACCGCAATCGCGTGGGTCGGCTTGGCCATCCCATCGTCGGCGTACCAGGCCACCTTGAGGTCTTTGAGCTTGGCCGTCCGCTTCGCCAGGGGCACCGGCACCACCCCTGAGTCGATCCCGTCCGGCCCTACCAGGAGGGGCAGGACCAGGGCGAGGTCGGCCACGAAGCGCGCCATCGGCCCGACCTGGCTGCGGGGGTCCGTGAGCCCGCCGACGAGCCCGTAGGCGCCGGTGCCTGGAACGAGGCCGGTCGTCGGCTTGAGCGCAGCGATGCCGCAGTAGTGCGCGGGCATGCGAATGCTGCCTCCCGAGTCACTGCCGATCCCGAGCGGCGACCCGCCGGCGGCGATGATCGCGGCCTCTCCGCTGCTGCTCGCCCCGGGTGAGCGCGCGATGTCGTACGGATTTCGAGTCCCACCGTGGAGAGGGTTCCAGCTGTCTCCGCCGGTGCCTCCGGGCGGGCAGTTCGTCTTTCCGATGAGGATCGCGCCGGCCGCCCGCATGCGCGCGATCACCGTGGCGTCGCGGTCGGGGATGTTGCTCCGCAGCATGCGCAACCCGGCGGTGGTCGGAAGGCCCGCCGTGTCGAAGATGTCCTTGGCGGTGAAGGGAACGCCGTGCAGTGGTCCTGGGGCGTTCTTGCGGGTGTTCCGCCGGTCGGCGGCGCGCGCCTGCTTCAGCGCGCTCTCGGCGGTGGCAAACACCACCGCATTCAGCCGGGGGTTCACGGTGTGGATGTGTTCCAGGTGTGCACGCACCACTTCGAGTGACGAGACCTTCTTGGTCCGGATGGCGCGCGCGAGCCACGTCGCCGGCGCCCCGATGATGTCTCTCATGTCGAGCAGCTAACGCTCAGACGGTGTCTCCGGGTTTGATGTCGAGCACCTTCACTCCCGGCCCGACGAGATCCTGAAGCGCTTTCGGCCGGCCGACCAGGGGCGGAAATGTGCCGAAGTGCATCGGCACGACCGTCTTGACTCCAAGGAGCGAGACAGCTTTGGCCGCCCTGTCCGGGCCCATCGTGTAAAAGTCGCCGATCGGCAGGAACGCGACGTCGAACTCGCTCAGCTCAGCGATGAGGGCCATGTCGCCGAACACGTCGGTGTCGCCCGCGAAGTAGATGGTGAAACCGTTTTCGAACTCGATGACCAGGCCGCATGCCTCGCCGCCGTAGACGATCTGGCTTCCAACAGTGATGCCGCAGCTGTGCTCGGCATGAACGAGCGTCGTCTTGATGCCGTCGACATCGACTGTGCCGCCCTGGTTCGCGCCGATGATGTTCTCCGCCGGGATCCCATTCGACCCAAGCCACGCGCTGATCTCGAAATTGCTCACGATCTTCGGCTTGGTCGCCCTGGCGATCTCGAGCGCGTCGAAAACGTGATCGAAGTGCCCGTGCGTGATCAGCATGAGGTCGCAGCGGTCCACCTTCTTAAGGGCTTCGGGCGCCACGGGGTTGTTCATGACCCACGGGTCGATGTAGACGTCTTTGCCCTTGGCGCTGCGGACCTTCCAGGTCCCGTGGCCGACCCAGGTGAAGCTGACCTCAGCGTTGAGCGCCATCCCCTTCCTCCCTCGAATCTAAAGACCCCGACCGGAAAAGCGGATTCTGCCACACGCCCAGGATGAAAACGCCGATCGCGGCGAGCGTCCAGAGGTTGGGAAAGAAGAGCTCGCACGGCTGCCGGAAGAACGCGAGCAAGAAGACGCCAAGCAAAACGAGCGCGCCGACTTTGCGCCGCTCGACGCCGCGGACCACGACCAGGAGGATCAGCGGCAGGAGTGGGAGCCATTGGTATGGCCAGACCTCGTTGGGGATGAGCGCGCCGAGAGCAAAACCGAGCGACATGCCGTATGCGGGATTCCATCCACTGCGCCAGGCGCCCCACGCGGCGGCGGCGGCAAAGGCGAGCGCGCTCAAATATGAGAGCGCCAGCGCAAGTGCCGGCAGGTGCAGGGGCGACGTGACCAGCACGTAACCCGAACCGGAAGGCTGCGCGTACTCCTCCCCACCGATCGTGCGCATGAACAGCGTGCGAACCGAGTCATAGGCGCAGTCAGGGTTATGCGAGGCAAGCGATGGCAAAAGCACATGCTGGAAATAGAAGGTGGTGCCGCCGACGCCGAGGGGCACGCAGCTCACGGCGGTGACCACGACCAACACGATTGCGAGCGCGACGGCATATCGAATCCGATGTTCGGGTCGGGGTCCGATGACCATCGCGGCCGGGAAGTACTTGAGAGCTGCGACCAACCCGGCGGCCGCGCCGGCCAGCGCCGGCCGGGACACCGTCTCGAGCCAGATCGAGGCCATCGCACCCAGCAGCAGGACGCCACCCCGCTGCCCCGCGCTGACGTCTGCGAACAGAGGCGGAAAGTAAGCTGCCACCAACCAGAAAACCGGCCTCGCGATTGGGTGTCTGGTGGCGACGACCCGGTACAGGAGCACCAGCCCGACCAGCAGCGCGGCCGCATCGATGCCCGTCCAGACCTCGACACCGACGTTCTTCGGCAGCAGCGCGATCGGGGCTGCGAGCAGCGCAAGGGGCGGAGGACTGACAAATGCGTCGAGCCCGCCGGGCGGGGCGATGATGTGCAAGCGGCTCAGGTAATCCGCCGCAGCGTCGTACATGTGGGATGGCTCGGTCAGGTACGCATGGGCGCCCTCCCACATGCCTTCTGTGTCCGGGCGCCGCGGCGTCAGCACGGTGAGGATGGCGACGCGAAGCCAGAAGGCGGCCGCGATCGCCCACCAAACAGCTGGCCGCGACAGCACGTCGGCGGCAGCGCGGCCTAGACGTGTGATCAATCGGTGGGTGGTCTAAGGCGACCGGGCGCGCCGTTGCGCGAGAGCCAGGTCGTGTCCTTCAAGAACTCGATGAAGGCCTTTACGGAGGCCGGGAGTCGTCGCCGGCGGAGATGCACGATGTGCCAGTCGCGACGGATCGGGAAGCCGCTCACGTCGAGCTCAACCAGCCGCCCGCTCGAGAGCTCCAGAGCGCAGGCGTAGCGCGAGAGCACGGCGAGGCCGAGCCCCGATTCCACCGCGTGCTTGATCGCTCCGTTGGACCCGAGCTCCATGGCGACGGTCAGCTTTGCACCGGCCTTGCGCGCAGCCTTTTCGAGCGACCACCGGCTGCCCGACGCGGGCTCGCGCATGATGAACGGCTGGTCTTCGAGGTCCTTGAGCGCAAGGCCGCGGCGGCCCGCGAATTTGTGACCGGCGGGCGCCACGACGACCAGCTCATCGCTGACAAAGGGAAGGATGGCCAGGTCTGGGTCCTTGAGCGCCGGGCCCACCACGGCAAGGTCGAGCTCGTTGTTCAGCACCTGCTCCTGCACACGGGCGCGCGTCCCGATCTCGAGCGAGATGACAAGCCCTGGATGCAGCTTCTTGAACGCGCCTAGCGCGGCCGGCAAGAGATAGATGCCGACGGTCGTGCTCGCGCCCACACGCAAGTTTCCACGCTTGATGCCGCGCATCTCCTCGAGCGCCAGCCCAGCCTCGTCGAGGACGTCGAGGGTCCGCCGCGCGTACGAGTAGAGGACGGACCCCGCTTCAGTCAGGTGGACCCGCTTGCCGAGGCGATCCAGGAGGGGCAAACCGAGCGCCTCCTCGAGCTCCTTGACCTGGTACGACACTGACGGCTGGCTCAGGCGCAGCTGCTGGGCCGCGAGGCTGAAGCTCTTGAGGTCGGCGACTGTCTTGAACGTGCGCAATTGACGCAGCGTCACCGAGCGGTCCAGATCCAGCGGAGGGCTGTACTCGGGCACGGCGCCTACGATATATGCGCAATGGCTGCACGGAGACCCAAATCACTCACACCTGTCCGCAGAACCACCCCCTCGCTCAAGAGCGTGGAGGCGCCGCATCGAGCGCAAACCACTGTTTCGGAACAGAAGATCAACCAGTACCGCAAGCGCCGCTACCAGGCTTTGCATGCGGAAACCGAGGCGGCCAACAAACGTCGCGCAGCCGGAAAGGCCACGGCCCGCGACCGCATCGAGATGCTGCTCGACGACGGCTCGTTTGTGGAGCTCGACGTCTTCGCGGCGCATCGAGCGCACGGGTTTGGCATGGAGGAGCGGCGCATCTCGGGCGACGGGGTTGTGGCAGGTTTTGGAGAGATCGACCGGCGCCCAGTCGCCGTCTATGCCTATGACGCGACGGTGTTCGGCGGCTCGCTCGGAGAGGTCACCGCCGAGAAGATCGTCAAGGTCCAGGAGCTCGCGCTGCGCAACCGGGTGCCCATCATCGGCATCAACGACTCCGGCGGCGCGCGCATTCAGGAAGGAGTGGTCGCCCTCGCGGGCTATGCCGACATCTTCCTGCGCAACGTGCGCTCGTCTGGAGTGATCCCGCAGATCAGCGTGATCGCCGGGCCGTGCACAGGTGGCGCGGTCTATTCGCCCGCGATCACCGATTTCATCTTCATCGTCGCGGGGCAGGGATACATGTTCATCACCGGTCCGGAGGTGATCCGCGTGGTCACCGGCGAGGCGGTCACGTTCGATGAGCTGGGCGGCGGTGACGTGCACAACGCCACGTCAGGCGTCGCTCACTTCCTGCCCCAGACCGAGCAGGCGTGCGCGGAAGGCGTCCGCAAGCTTCTCTCCTTCCTGCCCTCCTCAAACGGTGAGCGGCCGCCGTTCGTCCCCACCTCCGACGATCTCGAGCGCGCGGACCCCGAGCTCCAGACCATCGTCCCGGAATCGCCGAACAAGCCTTACGACATGCG
>DASQAU010000008.1:0-8062 GCA_035635595.1 Candidatus Eiseniibacteriota bacterium | reverse complement strand
CGGCGCCCTGCCCTGGCGGTTCAACACCTGGAAGCGGTAGTCGACCTGGCGGCCGAGCAGGATGTAGTTGAACCACTCCTTGAGCGTCTTCTCGTCGAGGTCGGTGTCGCGCCACGCGACCGGCTCCTGGAAACGCCAGTCTGGACTGAAGGTGGGGCCTTTGGTCTTGACGGTTTGAGCCACGGGTTTAGATGTGGATCGCGTGGCCGTCCACAGCCAGCGCCGCCTCCATGACCGCCTCGCTGAGGGTGGGATGAGGGTGGATGTTGCGGCCGAGCTCCCACGCGTCGCCCTGGAACAGCTGGGTCAGCGCCGGCTCGGCGATGAGCTCGGTTGCCTCGGGTCCGACGATGTGCGCGCCGAGCGCCTGGCCGGTCTTGGCGTCGGCGACGATCTTCACGAAGCCGCCGGTCTCGCCGTGGATGATGGCGCGGCCGAGCGCCGTGAATGGAAACTTGCCGATGCGCACCTCGTGTCCTTTCTCTTTCGCCTGCTTTTCGGTCAGGCCCACCGAGGCGATCTGCGGATGCGAGTACGTGCAGCGCGTGACGAGCTCCTGCTCCATCGGCGCGACACGCTGCCCCGCGATGTCTTCGACCGCGGTGATGCCCTCATGCGATGCTGCGTGTGCGAGCAGGTAGCCGCCGACCACGTCGCCGATCGCGTGCACTGATTCGGCCGAGGTCCGCATCCACTCGTCGACCTTGATGAATCCGTTGGGATGCGTCGTCACGCCAAGCTGCTCGAGCCCGATCTCTTTCGAGCGCGGCGCTCGGCCGACTGCGACGAGAAGCTGCCTCGCCCACACCTCGCCCTGGTCTGTGTCAACGCTCACCCCGTCTCGCGCCTTCTTCGCGCTCTTCACTTTCACGCCGGGCCGGCAGTCGATGCCGGCCTTCTTGAAGGCGGACAGCATCTCCTTCGAGATGTCCTCGTCCTCGAGAGGCACCAGACGGTCGAGCGCCTCGAGCAGCGTGACCTTGACGCCGAGCTGGTTGTAGAGGGTCGCGAACTCGACGCCGACCGCTCCCGCGCCGATGATGCAGATCGACTCGGGGATCGTATCGGCAAGGGTCGCGTGGTCGGACGAGATGATGAACTTGCCGTCGAACTCGAGCCCGGGCAGCGTCTTGACTGTGGATCCGGTGGCGACGATGAGCTGCTTGGCCTTGATCTGCCTGGCGCCGACCTCGATGGTGCCGCGGTCACGAAGGCGGCCGCTGCCCTCGATGATCTCGATCTTGTTCTTCTTCATCAGGTACTGGACGCCCTTGTACAGCTGGTTCACGACCTCGCCGCGCCGGGCGGCGATGCGGGTGTAATCGAACTTGACCTTGTCGGCGTTGACTCCGAATTCGGGTCCGCGCGCCGACACCCGGTGGTAGAGCTCAGACGACTCCAGGAGGACCTTCGTCGGGATGCAGCCGACGTGCAAACACGTTCCGCCGAGCTTGTCGCTCTCCACCAGGGCGACCTTCAAGCCAAGCTGCGAGGCTCGGATCGCGGCGGGGTAACCGCCCATCCCACCTCCCAGAATCGCGACGTCGAAGTCAGCTGCAGGCACTTCAAATTTAAGTGTAGGTGGGTGTGCAGCCCGATCTGGTCAGGTTGCTCCGAGCGCGATCGAAATCGGGGCGATCGGTGATCGGCAGCCCGTCGGTCGGGTCGCCAAAGCGATCGACGGCGCGGTAGTAGAGCGCCGGGTTGGTGACGTGCGGCATGACCAGCGGGTCGACCGCACCGGTCGGGTTCAGGCACCTGTCCGACCGTTCGACCGCGAGCGCCTGGAGGTCGGCGATCTCGCGCTGCATCACCGCGGTCTTGCCAGCGGCGTAGGCAAACAAGAGGACCGAGCTGTTGAAGCAGGCAAGGAAGACCACGGCGGCGAGTGCGGGCCGCCACGTTCCGCTCCACGGCAGGAGCCGGGCGGCGTCGGCGAGCAGGATGAGCCAGAACACCGCTCCGACGTAGACGTACCGGCCGGAGGCCGACTGGTCGAATCCGAGCTGAGCGCGAGTCAAGCCCGTCAGCACGTAGAACGTGAGGAGGCCCGTGGCCACCGCAACCGCCAGGGGATCAGGGCGGTGGTGACGCCACCAGGTGTAGCCGATCGCGCCGGCGGCCAGGACGAGCACCGCGAGGGCGGGGTAGCCCGTGACGCCGATGATTCCAGCCGCGCTGCCGCCCAGGCCCCAGCCGACATATGCGGGCAGGAGGAAGACGTTGGCGGCGGTTGGCGGCGGGACGGTTGGGGCGCCGCCGTGGCCGAACGCGAGGTACCAGGCCGCAAATGCAACGCCGACGGGAGCAAACCACAGGAGCTCGCGCCGGCGCGGCCGATCCAGCCACAGCCGCACAGCCGCGGCGACGCCGAAGAAAACGCCGATCCCCGAGAACATCAGCGAGGTCGCGAGCAGCACCGCGGCCACGGCCAGCCTGGGTCGCGTGCGGGGACCTTCGAGGGCCAGAAGCATCCCGAGGCCGCAGGCGACCGAGCCCACGAACGCGATCTGAAACGCCCAGAGCAGGTTCTCCCAGCCGGCGCCCAGCACCAGGAGCATCGCCGCGCACGCGACCCCGACCAGGTCTCCTGCCCGCCGCCGAACCAGCTCGAACACCAGCACCGCGCTCGCCCCGTGCAGCGCCATCAGGACGACCATGTAGGGCAGGTACGTATGCAGGCCGAACGTGAACAGCAGAGCGGCGTAGATGAGTCGGGGCAGCATCACGGGGTGCTCGTTGTGAGGCTCGAGGTATGAGGTCCAGCTCCAGTCGGGGGCGCTCTGGATGAAGTCCCATTCGTCGAAATAGAAGGTGTAGCCGCGAGAGAGCGCGAGGATCCCGGCCGCGGCAATCAAGGCCAGCGCGACGACGATCAGCCGTGCGCGCGGGACGCGTACGGCTGAAGCGATCTGCCGCCGCAGCGACGCTAGCCCCGCTCGGCGAGCGGTACCGGTTTCCGAGGCTCGGGGCCGATGTACTCCGACTGCGGCCGGATGAGGCGGTTGTTGGCGCTCTGCTCGAGCACGTGGGCGGTCCAGCCCGCGACGCGTGACACCGCGAACGTGGGCGGGAAGTACTCCTTGGGCAAGCCGATGGCCTGCAGCACCCCGGCCGAGTAAAACTCGACATTGGTCGCCTGAGGCCGCTCCGGGTGCTCCTCGTGGAGGATCATCAGCGCCGTCTCTTCGACCTTCGAGGCGAGCTCGTAGAACTTCGGGTTGAGCCGCGCGCACATCTCCTTGAGGAGCTTCGCGCGTGGATCGTAGGTGCGGTAGATCCTGTGGCCGAATCCCATGAAGCGCACCTTTTGCTTGCGAGCCTCGCGCATCCAGCTCTCCGCTTTGTCCGCCGTGCCGATCTTCTCGAGCTGGTCCATCACCGCTGACGGCGCGCCTCCATGCGCCGGGCCCTTGAGCGCGCCGATGGCGCCGACCAGGCATGACGCGAGGTCGGAGTCGGTCGAGGCGATGACTCGGGCGGTGAAGGTCGAGGCATTCATCCCGTGGTCCGCGAGCAGCACCAGGTACGTGTTCAGCGCTCGCACCAGCCCTGGGCTCGACTCCTTGCCGTTGAGCATGTAGAGGTAGTTGGCCGCGTGCCCGAGATCTGCGCGGGGCTTGATCGGCGCCAGGCCGAGCTGCCGGCGGTGGAACATCGCGAGGATCGTGGGGAACGATGCCGTCGCGTGGATGGCGAGCGGGATGCTCGGCTTCTCCAGCTTGTGCTCGACTCCCTGCACCGAAACGACGCTCCGCAGCACGTCCATCGGGTCGGTGTCCGTGGGCAGCGCGTCCAGCGTGATCGTCGCGGCCCGTGTCAGCGCGCGCGAGCTCGCCAGCTCGAGGCTTAGCGCGTCGAGCTCGGCGCGGGTTGGAAGGCGCCCCGTCCACAGGAGGTGTGCAACCTCCTCGAACGACATGTCCTCGGCGAGGTCGGCGATCACGTAACCGCGGTAGACGAGGCGGCCGTTGGCGCCATCGACCATCGAGATCGCCGTCTGAGCCGCAACGATGCCCTCGAGACCGGGGACGTACGCGCTCATCTCGAGGCGAGGGGAACCGGTTTCTTGCCGGGCGGCGGACCGGTCCACACCGACGCCGGGCGGATGATGCGCAGGTCCGCGAGGGATTCGAGGACATGTGCCGTCCAACCCGCCACGCGCGAGGTGGCGAACAGGCTCGTGAACATCTCTTTCGGAATACCCGCGCCGGTCAGCACCACCGACGCCCAGAAGTCGACGTTGGTGGCGTTGGGCCGCTCGGGGTGCGACTCGTGAAGGATCTGGAGCGCGAGCTCTTCGGTGCGCGCGGCCGTGCGGTGGAGCTCCGGCGCTGCGGCCTTCGCCATCTCGCGGAGGAGCTTGGCTCTCGGATCGTACGTGCGATACACGCGATGGCCGAAGCCGGCGAACCGCTCGTGCCGTGCGTGCGCATCTCTCAACCATTTCTCGGCGTTGTCCGCCGACCCGATCTTGTCCAGCATGGTGCGGGCCGCGAAAGTGGCTCCGCCGTGGGCAGGCCCCTTCAACGCGCCAATTGCGCCGACAACACATGACGTCAGGTCGCTGCCGGTGGACGCGATCACCCTCGCCGCGAACGTGGAGGCGTTGAGCCCGTGATCCGCGAGCAAGACCAGGTACGACTCCAGGAAGTGCACGCGCTCGACAGGCGGTTCCTCGCCTTCCATCATCCAGAGCAGGTTGGCTGCGTGCGCGAGGTCAGAGCGCGGCTCAACGATCTCTTTGCCCTGCCGGCGCCGGTATCCGGCCGCGACGATCGTGGGAAAAACCGCGGTCAGCGCGATCGCCTCCTCCTGGGTCGGCTTGGTCAGCGTCTTCGTCGCGCCTTGAGCTGAAACGACCGTGCGGAGCGTGTCCATCAGGTCGGTCTGCGGATCCATCGCCATCAGCGTGCCGCGTGCGCTGTCCTTGAGCGGCCGTGCGGTGGAGCTCCGGCGCCGCGGCCTTCGCCATCTCGCGGAGGAGCTTGGCTCTCGGATCGTACGTGCGATACACGCGATGGCCGAAGCCGGCGAACCGCTCGTGCCGGGCGTGCGCATCTCTCAACCATTTCTCGGCGTTGTCCGCCGACCCGATCTTGTCCAGCATGGTGCGGGCCGCGAAAGTGGCTCCGCCGTGGGCAGGCCCCTTCAACGCGCCAATTGCGCCGACAACACACGACGTCAGGTCGCTGCCGGTGGACGCGATCACCCGCGCCGCGAACGTGGAGGCGTTGAGCCCGTGATCCGCGAGCAAGACCAGGTACGACTCCAGGAAGTGCACGCGCTCGACAGGCGGTTCCTCGTCTCCCATCATCCAGAGCAGGTTGGCTGCGTGCGTGAGGTCAGAGCGCGGCTCAACGATCTCTTTGCCCTGCCGACGCCGGTATGCGGCCGCGACGATCGAGGGAAAAACCGCGGTCAGCGCGATCGCCTCCTCCTGGGTCGGCTTGGTCAGCGTCTTCGTCGCACCTTGAGCTGAAACGACCGTGCGGAGCGTGTCCATCAGGTCGGTCTGCGGATCCATCGCCATCAGCGTGCCGCGTGCGGTGTCCTTGAGCGGCCGTGCGGCCGACATCTGCCGGCACAATGCGTCGAGCTGCGTCTTGTTCGGCAGCTCCCCGTTCCACAGGAGATAGGCGACCTCTTCGAAACTGACGACGGGCGAAAGGTCTTCGATCAGATAACCGCCGCGATAGATGAGCCTGCCATTCGCTCCATCGACCTCGCTGACGGCCGTCTGGGCCGCGACCACACCCTCCAGCCCGGGGCTGAACTCCGGCACGAACGTAAAGTGTACGGAGGCCCGGTTCGCGACCACCCGTCTACAGTGGCGTGGTGGTCGTCGCGCAACCCATCGACACTCGTCCGGCGCGATTCATGACCTGGTTCGCATTGATCGTCGTCCTGGCGACAGACGTGGCGTATCTGTTGGTGATCAGAGCCCAAAACGTCGAGGATGCGCCTGCTGCCTCCATCGTTCCTTTCATCGCGGCCTATCTCGTGGTCATCGCGGCGCTGCTGGCAGCCTCACTCATGCGTTGGTTTAGTCCCGCCGTGCGCTTGCCGCTTCGCGCGGGCGCTGCGGGCGGCTTGCTCGTGCTCGGCGTCCTGGCGCTCTTCTCGATCGGACTGCCGCTGGTCGTCGCCGGGGCGATGGCGACGGGGGCGACGGTGCGCACGCTGCGCGGCCCTCTCGTGACGTCATCTTCACTGTGGTCGGTCGGCGCAGCGGTGATTGCGGTCGTTGTGCTGATCACCGGCTTTGAGGTCACGGAGCGGATGATCGTGTGCCCGGTGCACGGGTACAGCGGGGGAGGTGGAACCGGATTTGTGACTGGGCCTTACTACTACGACTGCATCGATGGCCGGCTGAGCTTTCATTCCGGGTCGTGCGCCACAACATCGGTCGACGCCAATGGCAACGTCTCTCACCCCGGCTGCTGATGCGCCGGTGAGCCTGCTGGCCGCTACCTACCTGGCTCCCTGCAACCGGCCTCTCTACGAATTCGTCGCGGAAGCGTGCGGCGCACCCGAGCTCGTTGACGGTGGCGATTGGAGGGAGCTCGAGGGAAGCGGCATCGACATTGCATTTGTTTGCAGCCCGCCGCTGATCTGGCTCGGCGCCAGCGTGGAGGCGCTTGCCGCGCCGATCCTCACCGATCCACGTTTCGGCGGAAAGCCCCTCTACTGTTCAGAAGTCGTCGTCCGTCGCGACTCGCGCTTCCAATCTCTGGAGGACCTGCGCGGGGGGCGATGGGCGATCAACGAGCCGAGCTCCTGGTCAGGCTACTGGGTGACGTTGAACCGCGTCGGTTCGTGGGACTTTTTCGGTGAGGTCATCGAGGCGGGATTCCACGAGAAGGCGTTGCAGATGGTGGCGAGTGGAGAGATCGACGGTGCTGCCATCGATTGCCACGTGCTCGACGTCATGCTGCGAAAACATCCGGCGATCGCCGCCGCGGTGCGGGTGGTGGAGACGTTGGGCCCCGCGCCGAGCCAGCCGGTGGTCGTCAGAGCCGGGCTCGAGGCTGAAGTCAAAGCGCGAATCCGCGAGCGGCTTCTAGAGCTGCACGATCCCTTGATGAGCGAGTTCCGAGTCGAAGGTTTCGCCCAGGCGCCTGACTACTCACAGATCGCCGCTGTGGTCGGCGCTGGCCCGGCTACGAATGATTGGCGATAGCAGGAAATCGCCTACCGGAACGTTAAGCTTTCCAGTACGCATCACGGAGGTAGCAAATGTCATCTCTACGTCCTGCAAAGATCGTTGCAACGTTGTTCCAGCTAATTGGTGGTGACCTGGCTCTGCCGGTAGACGCCGGCGGACCAGGTTGCTCCTGCGAGCAGTGCCAGAACGCCTGGAACCAAACCCAAAAGGCGAACCGCGTCTCGCCCCGCATGCAGGTGGGGATTAACCTCCGGCGAATCGACCCGGGCTAACGGCTTACACCCAGTTTTTCTCCGCCGGAGCCGGCACACGCGGGTCTCGGATGAGCGGCAAGCCCGCCGGAGCCGGCACTCGCCGGGAACAGTATTCGGGGGCTTAGACCATTCCCAGTTCCCAGCGCGCTTCTTCGGACATGCGCTCTGGGGACCACACCGGCTCGTAGACGATGTCGACGCCGGCGTCCTTGATGCCCGGCAGCGTGAGCAGGTGGTCGCGGACGTCGGTCATCACTTCGGCCGCCATCGGGCACCCGAGCGCGGTCAGCGTCATCTTGATGTCGACGCGCTCGGGCTTGATCGCGATGTCGTAGATCAGGCCCAGGTCGACGATGTTGACCGGGATCTCCGGGTCGAAGCACTCGCGCAGCACCTCGATCACATCCTCCGGTTTGACTGTCGCGTCAGGCGCGACCTCGGTCGTCGGTGCGAATGGAGTCACGGTGTCTCCAGTGGAAGGCCCGCATCCTTCCATGCCTTCGTTCCGCCGCGGAAGTTGACCACGTCCTTGACGCCGAGCGCCACGGCCATCTCAGACGCCACCGCCGAGCGCTCGCCCATCGCACACACGAAGATCGTGCCGTCGCGGAACTTCTGCGCAGTCGGGTTGGCCAGCAGG
>DASQAU010000007.1:0-2172 GCA_035635595.1 Candidatus Eiseniibacteriota bacterium | reverse complement strand
TCGATTCTGAGCGGAGTCGGCATGGTGGTGAACAACAACAAACAGCAATTCACGCTGCAGTCTCAAGTCAAGGCCACGTTCGATGCGCCGGCCAGGAAATAGGGCGGGCGCTGCCGCGGCCCTGGGTCTTGCGGCTGCGTGGGCGTTGGCAGCGGGATCGGCTCTTGCCGAGCGAGCCGATCTCGAAAAGCCCGTCAACATCGAATCCGACAGCATGATCGCCGACGAAGGCAAGAAAATCGCCACCTTCGAGGGGAAGGTGGTGCTGACGCAAGGTTCTCTTGTCATTCGCGCAGACCGGATCGTCGTACGACAGGACAGCGACGGCTTCTACAACGGCGTCGCGACCGGCAATCCGGCGACCTTCCGCCACAAACGGGAAGGGAGCGGAGATTACATCGACGGGGAAGCTCTGAAGATCGAATACGACAACAAGCTCGATCGCGTCGAATTCTCCAACAGCGCCCGGTTGCGTCGCGACAGCGGGGACGATATTCGCGGCGACACCATCTCCTATGACGCCAAGACCGAACGCTTTGCCGTGAAATCGGCCGGCACGGAGTCCGGGACCGAGCGCGTGCGCGCCACGATCATGCCGAAGAAGCCCGCGGCGGCGCCGAGCCCACCCGTTTCCGGCACGGACCGGCAAGACTAGTCCCCCCGTGCCTTCCGAACGGGGCGAGACTCGATGAGCCAGCTGCAGGTCCACGGACTCAAAAAGCACTACGGCTCGCGAGAGGTCGTCAAGGACGTGTCGCTCGAAGTATCGAGCGGCGAGGTCGTGGGGCTGCTTGGTCCGAACGGCGCGGGCAAGACGACTTGTTTCTACATGATCGTGGGCTTGGTCGCCGTGGACGACGGAGCGATCCACCTCGACGGCAAGGAAATCAGCCATTTCGCGATGCATCGCCGCGCCCGCATGGGGCTGTCGTACCTGCCCCAGGAAGCTTCCGTGTTCCGCAAGCTGACCGTCGAGGAGAACATCCGGGCGGTTCTCGAACTGCAGGACCTTCCCGAAGAGGAGATCGAGTCGCGTCTTTCCGGGCTGCTGCGCGATCTCAATATCGCGCATCTCCGACAGTCCACCGCGTTGTCGCTTTCCGGCGGAGAGCGCCGCCGCGTCGAGATCGCCCGTGCCCTCGCGACGCGCCCGAGCTTCATACTGCTCGATGAACCCTTCGCGGGCGTCGATCCGATCGCGGTACTCGACATTCAGAAAATCATCCGCTTTCTCAAGGAACGCGGCATCGGCATCCTGATCACGGACCACAACGTGCGGGAAACACTGGGGATTTGCGACCACGCCTACATCATCAACGACGGATTGGTGCTCGCTTTCGGCAAACCCGACGAGATCGTCTATAATGAAAACGTAAGACGCGTTTATCTCGGCGAAAATTTCAGGTTGTAGGGGACAACGCATCCCGCGAACCACCCCCCGTTCCCATTTCGACCCGTCTGAACTACGATTCTCCCGGCGAGGTCCTCACGCCCCATCTCGATGAAGCAGACCCTACAGCTCAAGCTCTCGCAACACCTGACGCTGACGCCGCAGCTGCAGCAGTCGATACGCCTGTTGCAGCTCTCGACCATGGAATTGAATCAGGAGCTGGAGAAATTCCTGGCCGAAAACCCGCTGCTCGAGCGCGAAGACGCCGATGGCGAGACTGCGGCACTCCCTGCGCACATGAATGGCGAGCCTGCACCCGCCCTTCAGGCGCCCGCAGAGGAGCCCAGCGCGGAGAGCTCATCGCAGGCGGACACGTTCTCGGCTGATCTCGACTGGGGGAGAGAAGGCGGTTCGAGCTCGAGCACCCGCGACGACTCCGACGACAACGATTTTTTCCAGGTCGCCGCCGAGTCCCCCAGCCTGCGCGAGCACCTGTACCGGCAACTCACCCTGACCCAGCTCGAACCGGGCGACCGCAACCTGGTCGCGTTCCTGATCGAAGCGCTGGACGAAGACGGCTATCTCACGCAGCCCCTGGAGGAGCTGGCGCAGCTCGTGCCGGAGGAGTTGCAGATCGGGCCCGAGGAGCTGCACATCGCTCTCAGGCACTTGCAGAACCTGGACCCCACGGGCGTGGGTGCGCGCAATTGCGCGGAGTGTCTCGAGTTGCAGCTCTTCGCGTTGCCCGAGTCCACGCCGAGCCGCGCCACGGCCCTCGCCAT
>DASQAU010000006.1:0-2804 GCA_035635595.1 Candidatus Eiseniibacteriota bacterium | reverse complement strand
AAGAAAGATCACCGGTCACCTGCGCCGCCGCGAAAGCCCGCCGCAGCAAGTCACGGCTCATCGACAGGTTCTGCGTCCAGTTGACGACGTGGACGGCAAAAACGAGGTACACACGCGCTCTGAACCGGTCGAGCCCGCGCTTTTCGACTAGATCCAGGCCCAGCCTGCCGAAGCGGAACCCTGCCTGGTAGTCTCCGAAGTACATCCCCAGCACGCTGCCTAGCCACGCATAGGCGAGGCATGATCCATCGCTGTTGCCATGCTCCAGGCTGAGGGCCGCCATGCGACAGACGACGAGGGGGAAGAGATTCTCTTCGGTGAAAAAGACCGGCGTCGTGAGCATCGTGAGTACGTCCATGGTCGCGCGCCGGTCGGGATCAGTCATCAGTGGCAAGTCGACCAGCGACTCGATTGAGCCGGACCCGAGCCGCTGCAACAGCCGATCATAAGCCTGACGGACGTCCTCCGCTGTCGCGTGCAGTGGCCACCATCCGTCATCAACCCGCCGCAGATAATCCAGGCCCACCTCGACCGCACTGTCGCTATGGTCCAAGGTCGTGTAGAGATTGAGGCGCACGCAAGTGACGGCGGCAGAGTCAACGATGGTCCGCGCGCGGGTTGACAGCGACGAGAGCCGTGCTTCAGCCGACGCCAACTGTCCGGTCAGATACTCGCACTCCGCGCGTTCGAGCCACACGCTGAAAGTCAACTCGTACTGGCTGTCCCAGTCGCTTTCGTCGAGCAGGGCCATGCCGGCCACGAGATAGACGCACGCGGACGCATAGGCCGTCGACGCCTTGGCCTTTCGCCCGGCGCGCAGCTCGATCGTCGCCACCTGCGCTTTCTCGTCCCGGTCGACCAGCAGTGCGGCGCCCCGACTGAAGTGGTTCGCGACATCGAACAGATGCTCGGCCAGTTCGTCCGCCGTCATGCTCGCCAGCAGCACGCGGCCGATGCGCAAATGGACTTCGGCACGGCGGTCTTCGGGAACCAGCATATAAGCCGCCTGCTGGATCCGGTCATGCAGGAATTCGTAGGCGCGACCCTGGTGGACGACGAGGCCAGCGCGGACGGCCTCCCAGAGTGCCTCGTGCGTCGCCTCCTCTGTGTCCCCGTGAACCAAGGCGAGGGTGGCGATCTGGGCGACATTGCCCAGGCAGGCGAGCTGTTTCAGGGCTTCCTGTGTGGTGGCGGACAACCGCTTGAGCTTCCCGGCCATGAGATCCACCACGTTGTCGGTATAGCTCTTGGCACGGATGCGGTCGATGTCCCATCGCCACGCCCGCGTTACCGGGTCGAATGCCAGCAGCCCCTCGTCGGCCAACGCGATAAAGAACTGGATCGCGAAGAACGGATTGCCGCCGGTCTTCTCCTGCACCAGTTGCGCTAAGGGCCGCGCGCGCTCCGGCTCGCAGTGGAGCGCGTCGGCGATGAGCCGGCCGACATCATCGACCTCAAGGGGCGGCAGCACGATCTCATGCACCCTCACACCGGCTTTGCGGAAAGCCTGTAGCTTCCGCAGAAGCGGGTGCGCGGGACCGACCTCGTTGTCCCGATAGGCCCCGACCAGCAGCAGGTGCCGCACTTCCGGGTGCGTAACCAGATGCTCGAGGAGATCGAGCGTTGCTGCATCCAGCCATTGCAAATCATCGAGGAACAGCGCGAGCGGGTGCTCCTTGCGCGCGAACACCCCGAGAAAGCGCCGGAAAACCATCTGGAAGCGGTTCTGCGCGTCCTGCGGCGGCAGCTCCGCGACTGGTGGCTGTTTCCCAATGACGAGCTCCAGCTCGGGAACGAGATTGACCATGAGCTGACCATTCGGCCCCAGCGCATCGATTAGGGAGGCTCGCCAGCGGCCAAGCTCCTCCTCGCTTTGGGTGAGGAGCGAGCGGACAAGGCTTTGGAAGGCCTGGCCCAGTGTGGCGTAGGGGATGTCGCGCTTATATTGGTCGAACTTGCCGGACGCGAACAGGCCCCGCGGCGGTACGAGCGCCTTGTGCAACTCGTGTACTACCGAGGATTTGCCGATGCCGGAATAGCCGGACACGAGCACGAGCTCCGTGCTGCCTTGGGCCACAACTCTGTCGAAAGCTGCAATCAGCGCTTCAATCTCGCGCTCCCGGCCGTAGAGCTTCTCCGGGATCAGCAGCCGGTCCGACCCATCGTGCTCGCCAAGCGGAAACCCGTCGATGCGGCCATATAACTCCAGGTCCGCGAGGCATTTTCGAAGATCAGCCTCGACACCGGCGGCAGTCTGGTAGCGCTCCTCGGCCGTCTTGGCGAGAAGCTTCATCACCAGAGCCGCGAGCGGCTCCGGGATGTCTGCAACGCGCTCGTTAGGCGGCACTGGTTGCCGCGCGATATGGCAGTGCACCCACTCCATCGGATCAGCGGCGGTGAAGGGGAGCTGCCCCGTCAGCATCTCGTAGAAGGTGACGCCCAGTGCATAGAGATCGCTGCGGGAGTCCACCGTGCGGTTCATCCGGCCGGTTTGTTCCGGCGCCATGTAGGCGAGCGTCCCGGCGATCACCTCCGGCGGGGCGGCGGCTTGATGCTCGCGCGGCAGACGCGAGGCTATGCCGAAACCTGTCAGCCACACGCCGCCGCTTGCCGCGTCCACCAGGATATTTGCCGGCTTGATGTCTTTATGAATAAGGCCGCGCTCATGCACTCGGCGGAGCGCCCCCGCGAGAGGGATCGCGATGCGGAGGAAATGCGATACCTCCAGTGGTCGGCCAAGCAGTCGATCGGCCGGCGCCCCGCCGGGATCCTCGAGCACCAGCGTCATGCGGTCGTTGTAGCGC
>DASQAU010000005.1:0-5542 GCA_035635595.1 Candidatus Eiseniibacteriota bacterium | reverse complement strand
ACGTCGAAACCCGTCTTGCGCAGCAGCTGGAACAGCTCGGACCCCGAAATGTGGAAGTCGGTGGAGGCGCCTTCGTCGTCATCCGTCCAGTCGAAGCGATGAATTCCCTTTTGCGGCCGGACCAGGCGCTCCTGGATCAAGCCCTCCTCGGGTGAGCACAGCACCTGCAGGGTGCTGTTGCGCATGAACACCACCTCGCCGCCCGGGCGAAGGAGGCGCGCGGCCTCGGGGATCCACAGGTAAGGGTCGCACCAGATCGAGGCCCCGTACTCCGAGAAGGCAAGGTCGAACGATCCATCAGGAAGGGGGACGTCCTCGGCATTCGCCTCGATGAACTCGAGCCCAAGCCCAAACTCGGCGTTCGTCTCGCGGGCGGTGGCAAGCTGGGCCGGCGTGATGTCGACCCCGACGACGCGGCGCGCGCCCAGCTTCTTGAGCCAGGCGCCCCAGTAAGCGGTGCCGCATCCAAGCTCGATGACATCGAGCCCGCGCACGTCCGGCAGGACCTGGATCTCGGCCTCGGGCACCTTCCAGACACCCCAACGAATTCGATCCTGTGCCCATGACTCGCGCGCATGGTCCGCGGTATAGCGGGCATTCGCCGTCGTCCACGCGGCCCGATTGCGGACCGCGTAGTCGGGCAGCTCCGGGTGGCTCGCCCCCTTAGGCATCGGTTACGGCGGCTTCCAGCAGCGCGGCGAACTTGCGCTGGGCGGCCTCGCGCCGGGTCGGGATGTGCTCCCTGGGCCAGATGCCGTCCGGAGCCTGGTAGCCCGCGAGGATCTGGCGCGCCACCGAGACGCGGTGCACCTCGTCGGGGCCGTCGTACATGCGCGCCGCGCGGGCGTGGCGGTACATCTCCTCCAGCGGCAGGTCGGCCGAGTAGCCGAGCGAGCCGTGGACCTGGATGGCGCGGTCGATCACGTCGTGCAGCACCTTCGCGCCGAAGAACTTGATGAGCGAGATCTCTTTGCGAGCGGCGGCCGCGCCTTGCGTGTCGATGACCCAGGCCGCGTGCAGCGTCATGAGCCGCGCAGCCGCCATCTCGGCGGCCGAGTCTGCGATCCAGTTCTGCACCGTTTCGTGGCTGGCCAGCTTCTTGCCAAAGGCTTCGCGCTGCAGCGAGCGCTCGCACAGCATGTCGAAGGCGCGGCGGGCCTGGCCGAGCCAGCGCATGCAGTGGTGGATGCGGCCTGGGCCGAGCCTCGCCTGCGCGATCAGAAAACCCTGGCCTCGCTTGCCGATGATGTTGTCCTTGGGGACCCGAACGTTCTCGTAGAGGACCTCGGCGTGCCCGTAGCCGAAGCGTTCGTGCTCTCCCGCCATGGTCGGGATGTTGCGAACCTTCTTCAGTCCGGCGGCGTCGCCGGGGACGATGATCATCGAAGCGCGCTCGTACGGACCGGCGTCGGGGTCGGTCACGACCATGGCGATCAGGAAGTCGGCGATCATGCCGTTCGACGTGAACCACTTGTGGCCGTTGATCACCCATTCGTCGCCTTTGAGCACGGCGGTAGTGGAGAGAAGCGTCGGGTCCGAGCCGGCGTTGTCGGGCTCGGTCATAGAGAACGCAGAGCGCAGCCTGCCGTCGAGCAGGGGATGGAGCCACTGCCTTTTCTGTGCCTCGCTCCCGAAATGGGCGAGGACCTCGGAGTTGCCGGAGTCGGGCGCCTGGTTGCCGAACACGATCGGCGCCCACATCGAGGCGCCCTCGATCTCGTGCATCAGGCCGAGCTTCACCTGGCCGTAGCCCTGTCCACCCAGCTCGGGCGGAAGGTGGGTGGCCCACAGCTTCTGCTCCTTGACCTGCTGCTGGAGATGCCGGATCGCCTGCATGAAATCCCTCTCGCTCGCCTCCAGCACCTCTAGCGGGTACACCTCTTCGCGCACGAACTTGCGCATCCACTCGAGCTTTGCTTCGAACTCCGGCTCGGTCGAGAAATCCCAGGTCATGCCAATCTCCTAAAGGCCTCGATCGAGGAGCTGGATGCCCTCGTCGATCATGCCGACGATGGTAGTCGTCATCACTTCGCCTTCGTACATCGGATCCGGCCGCTTGCCCCGGCGGTGGAGCATGAGGTTGTAACCGAGGATCGACGAGTACTTGTACAGGCTCATCGCCGCGTACCAGCGCATCTCCTCAGGATCGGCGCCGTACAGCCGGTAGAGGTCGTCTACCGACACGTCGATCGCCCCGGTCGGGTTGCCGGCGCGCTGGTACTGGCGGCGGATGGCGGCGATGAAAAGGCAGCCGAGGTCGAGGAGCGGCTGTCCGATCTGTGCGATCTCCCAGTCGAGGACCGAGATGACTTCTGAGCCTCGGAACAGCATGTTCCCGTAGTGGTAGTCACCGTGGACGAGGGTGGGGGCACGCTCGACAGGCAGCGAAATCGCAAGCAGTCCGCCCAGCTCGCCGGCTCGTGTTGTCAACTCCTCTGGCGCGCGCTGCATGAGCATTGCCCAGCGCATCATCTCGGACTGCAACGCCACGGAGTCCTCGTCGCCGATCCCTGTCTGATGGAGCGGCAGCGCATGCAGGCGCTTGAGGACCGCCACTGCTGAGGACACGATGTCGAGCGCTTTGTGCTGTGTCGCGGTCTTTTCGATGCGCGTTCCGTCGACGGCCTCCATGAGGACGAAGGGCCGGCCGTCGATCACCGGGTCCGAGCTCATGGCCGGAATCGCCGGAGTGGGGAGGCCCGCGGCGTGCAGGGCAGCCATGATCCTGCCCTGCCGGACGACATCGGCCGGTCCGGCGATGCGTGCGCCCGGGGGTGGAAGGCGAAGTACGTAGCGCGCCGGGCCATCGCCGCCTTCGACCGTGACGAAATATGTGAAGCCCGAATGACCTTCCGGGATCGGCTCGACCGCGGTGACCCGCAGCTCAGGGCGGCCGAGCATGTTGCGAAATTGGTCTTCGAGGTCCTGCCGGATCTTCTCGCTCACTCGAGGTGCGCCACGTCGCCGACCGCGCCGACCATGCGACGGTCGCCGAGCGCCCTGACGACGCTGATGCTCGTGTAGTACGGAAGCATGCGCAGGCGGCCCGGTTCGAGAAGCAGGACGTCGGTCAGGTACGCGATGATCGCGGCTCCGTGGCTGACGACGATCACGCGTTGGCCTGGATGCCGTTCTCCGATCTCGTCGATCGCCGCCCGCATCCTTTCGATCACGCTCGTCGGGGGTTCGCGCAGGTCGAGCGAACCGTCGAGGTTGACAACGAGGTCCATCTCCACGAGCCTGTCGTCGACGCGGACGTCGTCGCTGATCGCGTGCGCGGTCTCGATCGCGCGCCGATAAGGGCTCGAGTAAATCGCGGCAGGTCGCGCACGTCTCACGCGCTCAGCCAAGCGCGCAGCCTGTTCCCGGCCGAGTGCGCTGAGCGGTGGATCAGCGGTGTCGGTAATGTCCTGGTAGCAATCTGCATGCCGAACCAGCCAGGTCTCGGTCACGCCTTCGACTCCGATCAAAAACGCGGCTTCGAGAGCCTGCATGGCCCGGGTGATTTGTTCCGAGCCGGCGGTCACGGCTAACATTCGACCACATGCTCCGTGTCGCGGGCATCGTCGCCCTCATCGTCCTAGCCACCGCCTGCGAACCGACGAACGTGAAGCCGGCGGCGTCGCCTTCGCCTGTGATCGCGCAGGGGAACTGGTCGCAGAACCTCATGTTCGCCGGCGAGGTGACTGGCCAGATGTCGGGAATCGTGCCTGACACCGGCGGCGTGAAGAGTGAGTGCACGGGCTCAAAGTCCCACATCGGGGACCTGTGGGCGGACACCATCTACGGATTGGTTGATACCAGCGGGGATATCTGGGGAGTCGTTTTCCTGATCGACAACTTCAGCGGACCCGGCACCTACGTGAACAACTCGGTCTCGGTTGAGATGCACAGCGCTGACACGTCGAAGGTTTGGAAAAGCCGAGATGGGGACAAGGTCACGTTCACGATCGACCGCAATCAGCAGACCGGAACGGTCGATGCGACGTTGACCAACGCCACGTCGGGCAAGGTCGCCGCGCTGCACATCACCGGTGGATGGAACTGTCGGGGCTGAGCTAGCTAGAGTGCCCGCAATGGAGGTCAGGTTCGACGGTCACTGCTTCGGTTGCGGTCCGCTCAACGTCGATGGGCTGCGCTTGACCTTTACGCCCGGACCCGATGGATCTGTTGCGGAGTTCGAGGTGCCGGACCGGTTTCAGAGTTGGGCGGGCATGGCGCACGGCGGCGTGGTCGCGCTGATGCTCGACGAGGCGGTGGGCTGGGCGGCCTGGCATGCGGGCCACCCGGGCGTCACCGGGCGGTTGCAGGTGAGCTACCGCCGGCCGCTGAAGCTGGGCGAGCCGGTCCGCATAGTGGGCAAGGTCGAGAACGTCCGCCGAACACTGGTCTACGCGTCGGCCGTTGTGGAAAACCGAGACGACCGATCGCGGATCGCCGATGCGACCGCCACTCTTGTGATGACCGACACGACTGTGGATATCGAGGGCGCGTAGAACATCGGTTCGCGCCTCGGGCGACTACTCTTCCGATTTCCAGCGTTAAGAGCGTTAGTACTATCCGAAGGCCCCCGACCGAAGGGCCACTCGAGGAGGCTACGAATGAAGTCGATTCGCAAGCTCATGGCTGTTGGGACCGGTTCGGTCGCACTGTTTGCGGTCGCGGCGTTCGCACTCGCACCGATGACGGTCTTCGCAGAGGGATCGCATCGGTGGGAGATCTGGAGAAGCTCAGTGCTGAGCGTCAAGACCGGCACACCGACAGCTGCGACTTTGTCGCCGGCGTGCACGGCCGCGATTCAAGCCATCAAGACGGCGTTTGCCGACGACCGCGCCGAAGATGCGGCTGAGAAGGCGAATGCCGCGCTGGCGGGCTCGGACCCGGCAGCGGACGTCGAGGAGGACAAGGCCGAGAGGGCGGCGATGAAGACCCTGTGGGTGGCCGCGCGCAACGCGTGTGCACCTCAGGCCGTCACCAGGCCGGCAGCTGCGGCGCCAACGGCGGCATGCCTGGCGGCCAAGCAAGCGGTGAAAGACGCGTGGGCGCGCAAGGACTATGCCGCCCTGAGGTCTCTTTGGAGCACGCTGAAAACGGCGTGCGGTTTCTCGTCGACTGGCTTCTTCACGTTCCAGCACAGGTAAGCAACCAACTCCCCGACGGAGGTCCGGCCCGCCACCGGACCTCCATCCTCCAACTCGTGGCTGAACACTGCGCCCGATAGAATCAGTTCCAGTCGGGGGCTGGCGCAGTTTGGCAGCGCGCACGGTTCGGGACCGTGAGGCCCCGGGTTCAAATCCCGGGCCCCCGACCAATTTCTGAATACGAATCCCATGTTCCTCGACTTTGACGGAAGTCGCCGGGTCACGGCCTGGTCACAATTTCCCAGGGAAGTAGTCAGAGCTGGCTCTTGTGGACACGGTCTAGATCGTCTTGCAAGGTTGTGGTTCGTGAAAACCCGGAGCACGCTAGTGATCGGCCACTGATGGAGCGAGCGATAGCCCTCGTCTGTCTTGGTGCTGGTCTCGTCGCCTTCTATTTCGGC
>DASQAU010000004.1:0-1928 GCA_035635595.1 Candidatus Eiseniibacteriota bacterium | reverse complement strand
GATCTCCGACCCGATCTTCGAGACTGAGAACCAGGAGTTCTACGTCCCGATCATCTCCGACCCCAACGTCAGCAAGACGATGTTTGTCGGCACCGAGCACGTGTGGCGGACCAAGACAGCGGGCTTCGGCACCCACACGATGGCCGAGATGCAGGCGCACTGCAACGAGTGGACCGGTGATTTCGTCGCCACGTTCACATGCGGTGACTGGCAGAAGCTCGGCGCGCCGTCGCTCACTGCGGCCTCCTTCGGTGACAGGGCGGGCGGCAACGTGGTGGCGGTCGAGCGTGCTCGCGGCGACAACTCAACTCTGTGGGCCGCAACCTCAACGGGCCGGGTCTTCGTCTCCCGGAACGCTGACGCGGAACCGGCCAGCGCAGTCACCTTCACACGAATCGACAACCTGGTCGCCAACGACCCCAACCGGTCGGTGAGCTCGATCTACCCCGACCCCGCCAACGCCAACCACGCCTGGATCTCCTACACCGGCTTCAACGCCGCCACGCCTTCCACGCCAGGCCACGTCTTCGAGGTCACGTACAACCCGGTGGCCGGCACGGCCACGTGGACCAGCAACGATGGCAGCACCGGGCCGCTCGGCGACATTCCCGTCACGGACCTGGTCCGCGACGACAACACCGGCGACCTCTACGCGGCGTCCGACTACGGCGTCATGGCACTGGCCTCGGGCTCGGCGACCTGGACGCTGGCTGCGCCCGGAATGCCGAACGTGGAGGTGGCCGGCCTGACCATCGTGCCTAACGCGCGGAGGCTTTACGCGGCCACGCACGGCATGGGGGCCTGGGTGCTGGGCCTGCCCTAGCTTCTTTCGCCTGACTGAATCTGGAGAGGGTCGCCGTCGGGCGGCCCTCTTCCTTTTGGGCTGGTCGCTAATCTCAGTCCTCGTGGGCAGAGTGTTCGCCGGCTGGAAGGGCGACTTCCGGGGCTTCTTTCTCGGCCTGCAGGCGAACAACACCAAGGCCTATTTCCAGGCTCACCGACGTCACTACGAAGAGGACGTGAAGGGCCCGATGCTTGCACTCCTCTCTGAGCTCGAGCCGGAGTTCGGCCCGGCCCGGCTTTCGCGACCCAACCGCGACATTCGCTTTGCCGCTGACAAGTCACCGTACAAGACGAACATCTACGCAAGCGCGCGAGATGGCGGATACGTCGCCCTGGACGCCGCCGGCCTGGTTGCGGCCGGTGGCCGGTACCTGATGGATTCGGCACAGCTGGCGCGGTATCGCGCCGGGGTCGCGGCCGAGGCTTCGGGCCAGAAGGTGGTGGGGCTCGTTGCCGCGTTGCGCGATAAGGGGTACGAGATCAGTGAGCAGGACTTGAAGCGGGTCCCTCCGCCGTATGGACAAGACCATCCCCGCGGTGAGCTGCTCCGACTAAAGCGGCTGATTTACTGGCGGCAGTGGCCTGTTGGACCGTGGATCGCTACGGCCGAGGCTTTCGAGAGGGTGAGGGAGGCTTGGCGTGACGGCGCTGCCTTGAACGCTTGGTTTGCGAAGCACGTGGGCGCTTGACCTTTGTGTAGGTCAGGTCGAAGTCGCGTTTCCAATTCCTGCCGTCGTGAGATTGCTCCCACGTGCCCTGGATCGTATTCCCGCCGGCGCTGAATCTGCCTTTGAAGCGCTGGTGGAAATCGAGGGGCGAGAAATCCGGCGAATTCCTGGTGAGCGTCCATGTGTCTCTGCTGAACGTCATCGCATACACGCGAACGACGCCGCGGGAGTCGAAGTAGTGCTGGGTGTACGCCCCGGTCCTGGGATCGATGGCGACGATTGCCATGGCCTGCGGAATTGGATCGGGCGCGTCGGAGCGCTGGATCAGGTACTGGCCCTGCAGGGCCCACTCAAACACCGATCGGCCGGTCGGGGAATCGGGAAACGACGCCTTTACACTCCACTCGCCGATGAACT
>DASQAU010000003.1:0-5430 GCA_035635595.1 Candidatus Eiseniibacteriota bacterium | reverse complement strand
AGCTGCTTGGTGACGTCGTCGTCCCGGATGAGGATCGCGCGCACGACGCCGCTCTGGATGACGCGGCGCTTGGTCAGGTCGCGATCGCGAGTGAGCAGCACCCGGCTCTCCGCGGCAGCCTCCCGGACGAGCTCCGCGTCGCCGATGGTGGCGTGATAAGACGCGTCGTACCCGAGCGCGCGCAGCCAGCGTGCGAGCCGCCCGACGTTGCAGTCGGCGAGGAAACGGGGCTTCACCCTTGCAATCTTAGAATCGCTTGCGTGGATGACCAAGAAGACCTCATGACCCGGCTGCGCGGGGAGGCCGGCGACTGCTATTCGTGGTCCAACGGGCCGGGCGACCAGTACGCCGCCCACAGCCACCGGTACGAGAAGGTGCTGTACTGCGTGAACGGATCGATCACTTTCGTGCTCGAAGCCGAGGGGAAGCGGCTGGAGCTCAAGCCGGGAGACCGGATGGTGCTGCCTGCGGGCACGAGCCACTCCGCTCTCGTGGGGCCGGCGGGATGCACCTGTATAGAGGGTCGCCGCTAATTGTCCCGGCGTAATATGCATTCGCGATGAGCATCATCGAGTTCATCCGCGACCGAGCCCGGTTTTACAACTGCCCGGTGTGCGGCCGCAGCCTCAAAGGCTGCGAGGTCCAGGTCCTCAGCCACGAGGAGGAGCGTTTTCACCTGCAGGTGACGTGCGCACAGTGCCAGGTGACGTTCATCGTCGTGCTCGCCATCGCCGGCGGCGCTGTTGAGGAAATCGAGAAGAGCATCCCCGAGCCGGCCATGGAGCCTGTTGCGTCCGCGGAGCCGATCTCAGTCGACGAGATCCTCGACCTTCACCTGTACCTGAAGAACTTCCAGGGCACGTTCAGAGAGCTCATCCAGCAGCCGGATCCCAGCCGCGGCTAGCAGCGGCATGAGCCGCAGGGTTTTTCTCGACGATGCCGGCTCCGCGCCTGTCCTGAGCCAGGTCTTCGATGCGCTACGCGCAGTCCCCGACGGCAATCCATCCAGCCCGCACACAGAAGGGCGCGCCGCCCGCGCCGCCCTGGACCACGCACGTGACCTTGCCGCGCAGGCGTTGGGCGCCGATCGCACCGAGATCTCGTTCACCGCATCAGGCACCGAGGCCGTCAACCTCGCCCTCTTCGGCGCCGCCCGCCGCCTCTCGAAACGCGGAGTCGTCGTGACGTGGGCGGCTGAGCACCAGTCCGTGCTCGGAGCGGTGCGACGCCTTCAGTCGGAAGGTCACGCGGTGGAGGTGGCTGGAGTCGACAGGCACGCGCGAGCCTCCGCTGACGACATCCCGTCCTCGGCGAAGCTGGTGTCGATCGGCCTCGCCAACAACGAGGTCGGCACCATCCAGCCTGTCGCCGAGGTGCTTGCACGAGCGCACGAGGTTGGCGCTCTGGTTCACGTCGATGCGTGCGCCGGCCCGCGCTGGATCCCGATCCCCGACGGGGCGGACCTCGTCTCCATCAGCGGACACAAGCTCGGCGCCGGGCGTGGCGGAATCCTATACGTCAAGGATGGAGTCAGGATCGATCCACTTCTTTATGGAGGCCCACAGGAGTGGGGGCGCCGCGCCGGCGGGGAGGACGTCGCGGCCGCAACTGCGGTAGCCACGGCGCTGTCGGTTTGCGTTCAGGAGCGCGGTGCTCGGGGCCACGTGGCGGAGCGGCAGGCCGCCGCGCTACGTGCGCTGCTCATCGAGCTGGGCGGCATGATCACCGGCGGGGAGGATCGCCTGCCCAATTACGCGACGTGCGCGTTCGCGGATCGCCGCGGAGAGGACCTCCTGCTCGCGCTCGACCTGGCCGGGGTCGGCGCATCGAGCGGATCCGCCTGCGCCTCCGGATCGCTTGATCCGTCGCACGTCCTGCTGGCGATGGGACTCAGCCTGGAGCAGGCGCTGGGCAGCCTGCGCCTGACGACGGGCTACGCCACCACCGATGAAGAGATCTCGCTCGCGAGCGCCACCATCCGCACCGCGCTGACCCGCAGCCCAGCCCGTGCCTAGTTTCGAAGAAGAGCTGGCCGGTCGCGTCGCTCGTGGCGAAGAGGTCGTGCTTGCGACTGTGATCAAGGTCGACGGCGAGCCGCCGTCGCGTGCCGGGGCAAAGATCCTGCTCTCGCGCACAGCGACGCTCGCCGGCACGCTCGGCTGCAGCGAGTTCGACTCGGCGGCGCTGGCCGATGCGGAACACATCGCGGAGGAAGGCAAGCCACAGCACCGGACCTACAGTCACGACCTTGGATCGATCGACGTCTACCTGGAGCCGTATGGCGCTGCGCCAACGCTCGTCGTCTTCGCCGCGACGCCGGTCGCCGCGGGTCTGCTCCGCTGGGCGCCTGACCTCGGATTTCGAGCGCTGCTGGTCGAGACACGGCCCGAGCGTTTGAGAGGCGCACCATGGCCGGCCGCCATCGGCTCGCTCGACGATCTGCCCCGGGCGCTCGGCGCCGAGGTCTACGCCGTGCACACCGACCACGACGCCGCCGACCTGGTCCAGGCTCTCGAGGCCCTGCTTCCCAGCGAGCCCCGATTCATCGGGCTGGTCGGCAGCCGGCGTCACACGGGTCACCACCTGGACGCGCTTCGCGCCAAGGGCGTGCCCGAAGACGTGATCGCGCGCATCCAGAGCCCGGTCGGACTCGACCTCGGCGCGGTCACGCCAAGCGAGATCGCCCTCTCGATCCTCGCCGGCCTGGTCGCCGTCAGGCGGCACGGACGCGGCGGCTGGAAGCAAGCATCAACCTTCGGTTAACTCGAATTGGGTTGTCGGAACCGAACCTCATAATTCGGACCCGTGACGATCGGCACGGGAACCAAGCTCGGACAGTACGAGGTCCAGGACTTCATCGGCCAGGGGGCCATGGGTCTTGTCTACCGCGCCTACCACGTGCAGCTCGAACGCACCGGCGCGGTCAAGGTGCTCCAGGCGATCGCGCCGGACCCTGACACGACAGCCCGCTTCCGCCACGAGGCACAGGCGATCGCCCAGCTGCGCCACCCCAACATCCTCAATGTCTACGACTTCGGCGAGTACCAGGGGACGCCATACATGATCGTGGAGTACGTCCCCGGCGGAAGCCTGGCCAACAAGCTCAACGAGGGCGTGCTCGACCAGGCCGCGGCGCTCAGGTACCTCCGCGGAATCGCCTCGGGTCTCGACTACGCGCACGAGCACGGCATCGTCCATCGGGACGTCAAGCCCGCCAACGTCCTGCTGGAGAAGGACAACACGCCGGTGCTCGCCGACTTCGGCCTGGCCAAGCTGCTGCAGGGCTCATCCCTCAAGTCGATGACCGGGGTCACTACTGGAACGCCCGCGTATATGGCTCCGGAGCAGGTGGCCGGCAGCCGTGTCGGACCGGCGGCGGATCGCTACTCGCTGGCCACCATCGCGTACGAGATGTTGACGGGCGTGATCCCGTTCGACGGCGAGGGTTTGCTCGAGCTGCTGTACGCGCAGGTGCACCGCGAGCCGCTGCCACCCAGCGCACGGAACAGCTCGCTCAAGCCGAAGGTCGACGCGGTGATCATGCGCGGGCTGGCCAAGGATCCGGCAGCTCGCTGGGAAACCTGCACCGAGTTCATCGACGCGCTGAGCGCAGCTTTGAACCGCGGCCCGGAACCGGCTGTGGCGCGAACGATGGTGATGGCGCCGGCGGTCGCCTCGACCATGCCTCTCGCCAAGGCCGCGCCGGCGCCGGCCGCAGCTGCGCCGGCCGCACCCGCGTACGTGGACAGCGAGGATTCGGCCGCGGCGGCCGCGGTTGCGTTTCCATCGCCTCCACCGTCGCGCGCGAAGCGGAAGCCAAGCAGAGGGACCGTTTTCGGTCTGGCCGCCGTGCTGATCCTGCTGCTCGTCATCGGCGCAGTCGGCTACCTCGGCTACGTCGCCACCCACCAGGCGCCGACCTTCACCCTGTCGCCTTCTACGGTGGTCGCGGGCGACACGGTGCGGATCACGGCCAAGCACCTGCCCGCGAACCAGACTGGCGAGATCCGCCTGCACAGCGAGCTGGTCAGGTTTCCCTTCCGCGCCGACCGGAGCGGCGCCGTCAGCGGGGAGATCTTGATTCCTTTTGACAGCAGTGGCGGCGACCACCTGGTCGAGCTGTGCTGGGCCTCCACGTGCCACGTGTCCGCGATCCTTCACGTTCTCGAATCAGGCGCCGCCACCTCACCGACTCCGGGAGAGTCACCTTCACCCACCCCCGCCACGACCACACCAAGCCCCGCAGCAGGGTCATCACCAAGTCCGCGTTCAACCCCGAAACCACGATCGATCTCGCTCTCTCCAACCAGCACTAAAGCCGGTGGCTCAGTAACCGTATACGGGTTCAATTTCAGCCCTGGTAAAACCGCGGCGATCTATTTCGTTCAGCTTGGAAACACAACGCAGGTTGGAACCGTGGCCGTTCAATCAAGCGGTTCGTTTGTAACAGTGGTGAAGATCGGTGTGGCCATTGCAGGCCAGCCGGCCCAGATCCGTGCTTGCGACGCGTCCACGAGCTGCGCCTCGCAGCCGATAACGATTACGTTGACGTAGTTAGAAGACCTCTGCGGCGACCAGGTCGTCCAGCGTTTCGCGCCGCCGCATCACGCGCGCCTCGCCGTCGCGAAGCATCAGGACCTCGGGCCGCGGCATGCCGTTGTAGTTGCTCGCCATCGCCAGGCAGTACGCACCGGCCGCCGGCACCGCGATCACGTCGCCGGGCTTGAGCGCCGGCATCTCGATGTCGGTGATCAGGATGTCGGTGGACTCGCAGTACTTGCCCGCGATCGTCACGGTTCCGTCCGGAGCACGATCGGGATCCGAGGCGAGATAGGCCTCGTATCGAGCGCCGTAGAGCTTCGGGCGGATGTTGTCGCCCATGCCCCCGTCGACTGCGACGTACCGCCGCACACCTGGGATGTCCTTGATCGATCCGACCGTGTAGAGCGCCATCCCGGCCGGACCCGCGATCGATCGACCCGGCTCGACGACCAGCTGCGGCACCTTCAAACCCCGCTGTACGGCGCCGTCGACCAGGGCGCGGTGCACCACCTCGACGAAATGGCGAGGCGTGGGCGGGTCGTCGTTCCGCGTGTAAGCGATGCCGAGCCCGCCGCCCGCGCCCAGCTTGCGCGGCTCGAAGCTCAGCTCGTCGCGGAGCTGGACCAGCAGGTCGAGCATGATGGTCATCGCGTGCTCGTACGCGCCGAGGGACAAGATCTGCGATCCGATGTGCGAATGCAGGCCCACCAGCTCGAGGCGCGGGTGACGCAATGCCTGTTCGACGGCGCCCCGCGCCGCGCCCGACTCGATGGAGAAGCCGAACTTCGAATCGAGCTGACCGGTCGAGATGTGCTCGTGCGTCTCTGGTTTGACGCCCGGCGACAGGCGCAGCATGACCGGGGTGCGCTTGCCGTGGGGGACGACCTC
>DASQAU010000002.1:0-7820 GCA_035635595.1 Candidatus Eiseniibacteriota bacterium | reverse complement strand
CGAAGTTCAACGCCCGTGGGGCAAAGGAGGTGAGGCGGAAGCTTGGATAAACCGAATCGTGGTGCCAGCCGCCTCGTTTGCCAGCCGGGAGCTCGGGAGGACGTAAGCCTCTAGGGCTTCCATTCCGAAACCGGCTCCTGGAGTCGGAGGCGGAAGCACTGCGAACGTCGACAACAGGGGCCCGGATCTCCCGGGCCCTTGTCTTTTACTCGCTAGGATTTCTGGGTTGAGTCAGGATTTCTCGGCGCGGATGAACGAGCTGCCCGAAGGCTGGCTCAAGGCGATGGGCATCACCATCACGCTCGCCACGTCGGACGAGGTTCGAGCCGAGCTGACCATCGGGCCCGAGCACCTGCAGGGCTACGGCATCGTCCATGGCGGAGTGCACTGCGGGCTCATCGAATCGCTGGCGTCGATTGGGGCCGCGCTGGTCGCTCTCCCGCGCAATCAGTCAGTGGTCGGCCTCGAGAACAACACGAGCTTCGTGCGCGCGGTGCGCGCCGGGGCAAAGCTCCACGCGGTGTCGACCCCGATCACGCGAGGCCGCCGCACGCAGGTCTGGGAGGCGCGAGTCCTCGACGATCAGGAGCAGCTGGTCGCGATGGGTCGGGTGCGCCTACTGTGCCTCGAACAGGAGCAGGAGCTAGCGGGCGAGCATGTGAAGGGAGTCTTACACCCCCGCACGTAGGTCAGCGATGGCTCGGCCCTGAACTCAACGCCATCACCAGCAAGATCGCGGCGATCAGCACGACTGCTATGCCGGCGCCCAGCACCTGTCCGTACCGAATCGACCACGCAACGGAGCCTGGGATCTCGCGTTCGAGCTGCGCCGGAGAAATCGGGACCTCCAGTGAATCCTCATCAATCGGGACTCGCAGCGCAGCCGCGAACTGGATCATGGGACCCGAGTCGTAGGCGGCAGCAGAAAACTTCATCCGCGCGCGGCCATCCGGCCCGACGACGATGGCCAGCGGAAGAGGCGGCGTTCTCCTGCTTCTGGCCAGGGCCTTCAGAACAACGCGGGCCGCCTCGCTGCGAGCCCATGCGCGGCGCTTTCCCAATACACCGACCGTGCCGAAGGTCATCTCGTCGACATAGATAGCCGAGCGCGGCATAAGAAACAGCAGCCAGACTGCGCCTGCGATGACCAGGAGTCCCGTTCCAACCCCAATCGTCCACTGGACCAGCTGGCCATACTGCGCGAAGTAAAGGAACTCGAAGGCAAGACCGAGGGGTACGGCAACCAACCACACCAGCAGCCGCCCCCCGGGCGCTTTGGGGTGTAGGACGAGAGGCAGGATCGGATAGCCGGTTATCTCGACACCCGACGGAGGTAACAATCCCTTCACCCTCGATCTGCCTCGGGTGCGCACGTAAACGTAAACCCCCGCCAGAGCAGCTGCGTCGAAGACTACGAACCCCAGCACTATGTAGCCAACCAGTCGCAATTCCCGCTGCTGGTCGATTGGATTGGCGGTCGTTGCGAAGCGCACGCCGGAGATGTCCAGGTACATGTACTTCCCGTGCCAGAGCGTGGCCACGCCCTCTGAGCCAGTCCTCAAGACGGAGGCGTCGAGGCCACCGGGATGAATGGCGACCTCATGAGGAGCATCGGAGTCCATGAAATGCACGGTGTCCGTCTCGCCGCTCCGCCCGTGGCTGATGTCGACTCCCGTGATGGTGACAGTGCGCAGTTGATAGCAGTCGGCGTTGGTTATGGTGGCGCATTGGCGGGCGGACCGAAAACTGTGGACCTCGCCGTCAAAAGAGTTGCTGTAGAGAATTGCCCCGACACCCGCCGCAGCTATGAGCAGCCCGGCAGCCACGGAACCGACCAGGTGAAACCTCGTGAGCCCGCGCGCAGGTTTTGGCGGTGGCCGCTCTGGCCTGCCCACCCGAGGTCGCGACCTGATGAGGCGAATTCCACCCGCGACTAAGAGCAGGCCGACGGCGATGATGATGGCGCCGACGACCCGAGTGCCGCCCGGATCCACGGCATCCGGAAGGTAGCTGCCGCCGATGCCAGCCGCGCCAAAGAGGGCCACCAGGATGCCGGCGAGAACCAGAAACCAGCCGAGGATCGCCCGCACGAGGCCCCCTCTCACCGTCTATTTGCTTGTTGCGTAGCTGAAGATGATCTGGTCGATCAAACGCTCGACAGGCGCGAGGTCGTCGGTGTACACCTGCCCGTGGTAGGGCGACACGCGCAGGTCGCCTTCGCTTATGGCGCTGGCCGCCACGGTGCTGGCCACCGGCCGCGTGATCAGACCCAGGTTGTGCTTGACATCGTCGATCGTCGTCGGCTGCGTCGAACCGTAGACGAGGGTGTTGGCGAATTCAGGCACGTCGACCAGGAACACGCTCGGGTAGACAGCCGCCATCGTGCTCGCGATCGCGTCCACCAGCCGGTAGTCGGTCGCGGTCCGGCCGGCGTTCACCACCGCCACACCGCCCGGAGTCAGGTGGCTGCGCACCTCGGTGAAGAATTCGCGCGTGGTCAGGTGAAACGGGATGTAGGGCTGCCGGTACGCGTCCATGATGACGACGTCGTATTTGCCCGCCTGGGTGTTCAACCAGTAACGCGCGTCCGACGCCACGGCGTGGACGTTTGGTTCGTCGAGATGGAAGTACCTATGGGCGACGTCGATGATCTCGGGGTCGATCTCCACTCCGGTGATCTGCACCTGGGTCCCGTAGGCGGCCGTGTACTGACGAGCTGACGTTCCGCCGGCCAGGCCGAGGATGGCGACGCTCTGCGGCTGAGGCTCGGTTGTCTGCGCCGGCTTGAACGCATCGGCGATCACCATGTAGTCCCACGGGCCGCGCGTCAGCAGGTCCTGCGAGTCGTAGATCGAGTGGACGGCCTGCCCCTCGTTGAGGATGAGCTCCGTCTTCGTACCGACCTGGACGACCTGGATGTAGTGATACGCGGACTCCTTCTCGTAGAGCAGCTTTCCGACCTGCGGCGGCTTGATCCCTGACGGGAGGAGCACCCACGCGAGGATGACGGCGAGGGCGAACGCGGCGTAGAGGCGGCGCCGCGGCCACAGCCCGATCACCGACACGACCACCAGCGCGAGGCCGAAACCCTCCAGCGTCGGACGGGTCCCGTAGGTCGGTATGAACCAGAACACCGGCAGGAACGTGCCGAGGATGCTGCCCGCCGTGGACAGCGCGTAGACGCGGCCGGCGGTGTTGCCTCCGGTCTCGACGTCTTTCAGCAGCAGGCGGATCGCAAACGGGCTCACGCACCCGAGCAGCACGATCGGCACCGCAAACAGCAGGACCACCGCGAGCAGAGTTCCAGCGACGAGGCCCACGCTCAGCTCTTTGAATCCCTGCTGCGACGCGAGCAGGATCGGGTAGCTCACGAGCGGGATCAGGCCGATCCACAGGCCGGCCCACGCCGTGAGCTGGTAGAGGACTTCGGCGCGAGGATGGCGGTCCGCCAGCCGGCCGCCGATGACGTAGCCGGCGGAGAGATAGACCAGGACCAGCCCGATCAGGACGCCCCACACGTACAGGCTCGTGCCGAAATAGGGCGCCAGCAGGCGCGATGCCCCGAACTCGACCCCCAGCGAGGCCATGCCGGAGACGAAGACCAGCGGGAGCAGGATCCGGCGCGACAGCTTCGTGGGCAAGGCGCCGTAGAGATTAGCTATTACTGCTTATTGACCCAGGGGTTGCTCGGCCGCCCACTTGCGGGTCCGCTCGTCCATCGGTACGGGCAGCTGGACGCGGACCTCTGCGTAGAGGTCGCCCGGAGGCCCGCCTTTCGGATCGGGCAGCCCAAGGCCGCGAAGGCGGATCTTCGTGCCGTTCTGGGTCTCGGGCGGAACCTTGAACTGGACCTGCCCGCCCTTGAGAGACGGAGCCGCGACCTCTCCACCGCCAAGCGCTATGTGCAGGGGAACCGGAACCATGACGCGAAGGTCCTTGCCCTCCCGCGTGAACACAGGGTCAGGTGCGATCTGGACCCTTGCCCTCAGGCCTGGGACCCGCAGGACCGTGCCTTCTTTGACGCCCGCCGGGACTTTGACCTCGACGCGGCGCCCGCCGGGGAGCTCGACGGTGCGGCTCGTGCCGCGATAGATCTCGGGGAGGCTGACCGTGATGGGAGCCTCGACGTCGATCGGCTGCTGCCGCGCGCGCCCCCGGTTGTTCCCGAAGATCGAACCGAAGATGTCGCCGAATCCGCCCTCGCTCCCAAACAGGTCCTCCATCTCATCGGGCGTCACGGTGCGGTACTGCACACTCGGCCCGGCATCCGGGCGGAATCCGCCCGCGCCACCACGCGCCCCGGGCTGAGCCCCTGCGGTTTGCGCGGCCGCCCACTCGGGACCGAACTGGTCGTAGAGCTTCCGCTTCTTGGGGTCGTGCAGCACGTCGTGTGCCTCCGAGACCTCCTTGAAGCGCGCTTCGGCCTGCTTGTCGCCGGCGTTCAGGTCCGGGTGGTGCTTGCGCGCGAGCTTGCGGAAGGCGGTCGAGATCTCCTTCTGGCTCGCCGTCCGTGGCACCCCCAACACCTCGTAGTAGTCCTTGACCTTTGGCATCTGGACTATTTACTTACCCGCTTCAGGAGGCTGACGAATCCCGGACGAGGCCGGTACCCGAGCTTCTCGTTGATGTGAAGCATGGGGGCGTTTTCCGAATCGTTGTCGGTGTAGACGAACGGCACGCCACGCTCGGCCGCCTGGGCCAGAGACTGCAGCTTGACAGCGCGAGCCAGACCCCGCCCGCGAAACTCGCGATCGCAGCATGTGTACCCCGTCCAGGCGTTGCCGCGAACAGGTGGGATCCGGAGATATGACATCGCGACCGGACGGTCGCCGGTCAGCGCGATCCACCAGACATCGTGGGGACGGTCGGGTGCGCCGGCGCGCCGCGTGAAGTCTTCGAGCGGCTCGGGCAGGATCGGAAATGTGGTGGGTATGTCCTTCCTGGTCAAACCGTCGAGCGCGTGGAGCTTGGTCATCGCCTGGGGATCCTGCCACTCCGCCACCGTCAAGAGCTCGACGCCCGTTTTCGCGGCCTTGCTCCGGGCTTCGCGTGCGTCGCGAACCAGCTGCTCGCCGCGTTCGCTGAGATCGAGCTCCCAGACCTTTTCCAACCGGTCGCGCTCGAAGCCAGCCCGGTCGAGGGCTTCGAGCATCTCGGGTTCATCCTCTCCGGCATAGGCCTCCAGCTTCAGCGATCCGGTCGCCTCGGCCTCGCCGGCCACCCACTTCCACAAGTAGGTGAGGAGGGCGACATCAAGGTGCGCCCGGCTGAGCGCAACGCTCACAAGGCAGTGCCTTTCAGGGTCCTGGTCGGGCGGTCCGTGCATCCAGTCGACGTAAGCCACGGGACGTCCATTGACGTCGGCGATATACCGGCCCACAGACCAGCCGCGGCGAGTCCGCTCCCAGCGGTAGCGCGTGACGATGTGGTCTTGGGCGTGAAGGGGATATGAGGCAGTCATCAAGTCCGCCGCGAGCGGCGCGTCGTCGAGAGTCGCCTCACGCAGGGTGGGATCGGTCACGACCCAGACTCTAGTGGGATGACAGACGCCGCGATTCCCTCGGGACCAACCTCGAGGACGCCAACCGAAGGCGACTCGAAACGCCGCAGGTAGCGAGCCACCTGCAGCCAGCACCACTCAAACCAATGAGGACGTTGCGCGAGCCGCCGCCTCACGGTGGTCGGGTTCCACTGGTGCACGCCGCCGGGATTGAAAAGGAGCACCCCGTCGATGGTCTCGGCGTGTGGTCGATGGGTGTGGCCGAAGACGATCGCGTCGGCGTCCGCGAACCTGCGCCGCAGGGCGCGCGCCAGTCCGCGGTGTGGCCTGAAGTAGCCGAGAGACAAGGTCCACAGCAGCGTGTTCGGCTCCTCGAGCCAGCGGCTGCGATTGCCGTGGACGATCACGATTCGCTTGCCTTCGACCTCAATCTCTCGCCACATCGGGAGGTCCAGCGTGCTGTCGTGGTCTCCTCGCACCGCCTCGACGTGCGCGATGTGGCGCAGGGCGTCGAGCGTGTCTTTTCCATCGATATCCCCGGCGTGCAGGATCAGGTCGACCCCTCGCAGGACTGCGAAGAGGCGTGCCGGAAGGTGATCGATGAACTCCGGGCAGTGGGTGTCCGCGACGACGCCGACGCGCTTCATCAGGCGCCTCACAGCTTAACTGGGACCTCGGTGTTGCTATTTTTACTGTAGTACTTGACAAAGTGCCAAGTCAGGGCTTCTAATTTGCTCCATGAACGACCTGCGGCGTGAAATCTTGACCCAGGTGGCGGCCGGCAGGATCACCGCGGAAGAGGGGGCCGCCCGGCTTGACTCACTCGAGTCGCCGGTGCCGGCTCCAGCCCCGGCTCCGATCCCCCAACCGTCACAGGTGACCGGGCGGCACGTGAAAGTGGTTTCTCAGTTCGGGAGCGCCGACATCGTCGGCGATCCAAGCGTTGCGTTCGCCGTCGCCGACGGGCCGCACCGGGCGCGCCAGGAAGGTGACACGATGGTCATCGAGCACCAGCCGCTGGATGAGGACGATAGCTTCGCGTTCGGTCCCGGCGGATCGCGACCCCGGATCGTCCTCAACGGCACTACGATCGCGCGCCGCAGGCTGACCGTACGGATGAACCCAGACCTCGCGCTGACCGCCGATGTACAGGCGGGCAACGTTCGCGTGGACGGGGTGCATGGACCGATCACAAGCGAGGTGCAGGCCGGCAACTTCAAGGTCTCCGACTTCCGCGGCACGCTGAACCTCGTCGTCCAGGCGGGAAACGTCACCGCCAGCGGCCGCCTCGACAGTGGGGCGAGCAAGGTGCGATGCGAGATGGGCCAGGTCAAGCTCAATCTCGAGAAGGGTTCGAGCGTCCGCATCACGGCCCATACGACCTTCGGCAAAGTCGCCATCGAAGGCGACGGCGCCGAGCTGGGCGGCGCCGGCCGGTCAGCTCGCGAAGTGACCATCGGGTCGGGCGCAGCCACGCTCGCCGTGGAATGCACGATGGGCAGCGTCAAGGTGTCGGCGGACTGATGGCCCGCGACCGGAATCGACGCCCACCTCTCAACTGCCCGGTCTGCAACGAGCGTCTTGCGCTCACCAGGCTGAGCTGCCCGGCGTGCGACACGGAGCTGTCAGGGGGTTTTGCCACATGCGAGTTCTGCGTGCTTTCCAACGAGGATCGCGACGTGCTGCGGGTGTTCCTCGCGTCACGCGGAAACATGAAGGAGCTCGAGCGGCACCTCGGCGTCAGCTACCCGACCGCGCGGGCTCGGTTCGACACGCTGCTCGCGAAGATCGGCATCGACCGCCCCTCCACCCCGCCCACGCCAAACCGCGTGGAGCTGATGGACCAGGTCGCCCGCGGAGAGATTGACATTGACGAGGCTCTCCGCCGCCTCGATTCCAACTAGAGGAGGTCAGCGATGAACCCGATGGAAAGAGCGGAATACGACCCTGAGGGCTTTGCTCGGCACCTCGCTGAGCAGCGCAGGCTGATGCAGGAAGCGGACGCCCTGGTCTATTACGCGCACTCACGCACGGGCTTGCTCGCGCGGTTCCTGCAGCAGATGGCAGACCGCATCGATCCGACCGGCGAAGCGCGCCGGCTCCAGCGCTAAGGCACTCGCATGGGCGACGTGGTCACAACTGCGCCTATCGCGCCTACCCGCAAGCCGCGCCCTTGGACGGTGTTCTCCTCAGCATCATTTCGCAATCTCTGGGTGGGGACGACCCTGTCGCTGTTCGGCGATTTCTTCAGCTACGTCGCCATGGCCTGGTTGGTCTTGCAGCTGACCGGTTCGGGCCTCGCCCTGGGCAGCGTCCTCGT
>DASQAU010000001.1:0-6216 GCA_035635595.1 Candidatus Eiseniibacteriota bacterium | reverse complement strand
TGGGCCCAGCGGGTCGATGAGCTGAAGGATGGGGAAGGGGTTCGCATCGCCGCGGCAATCCACAGCGTGCGCGCGGTGGATCCGTCATCGATGCGCACGGTCGCGGCGTGGGCCCGCAAGCGCGGGGCTCCGCTCCACATCCACCTCGCTGAGCAGCCGGCCGAGGTTGAGGAGTGCCAGGCGGTCGAAGGGTGCACGCCGGCTGAGCTGCTGGACCGCGAAGGGATCCTCGGCCCGGACCTGACCGCCGTGCACGCGATCCATGTCGACGACCACGACATCGAGCTGCTCGGCTCGAGCCGGGTGAGCGTCTGCGCGTGCTCGACCACCGAGCGGGACCTCGGCGATCGCATCGCGCCGCTGCACGCGTTGGCTCGTGCAGGCTGCCCGATCACGGTCGGAAGCGACTCCAACGCCGTGATCGACATCCTGGAAGAGGCGCGTGCGTTGGAGCTGGACCAGCGTCGCGCCACCGGGCGTCGCGTCCTCCACCAGCCCGACGACCTGCTGAGCGCCGCGACGGCAAACGGCATGCGAGCGCTCGGCTGGGAGGCAGGAGAGCTGAGGCCTGGAATGCTGGCCGACTTCGTCACGCTGGAGCAGCGACCCCATACCACGTGGCGCGAGCTCGATCCTGCATACCTTATCTATGGCCACTCCGCTTGCGACGTGACGAACGTGGTGGTCGGCGGCCGCACCGCTTTCGTCAAATGACGCCGGGCGCGCGCAGGGCGCTCTCTTGATAAGACTCCGTAACATCGGCCGCCTGTTCACCGGCACCGCAGTGGGCGTGATCGAAAACGCCGCGGTCATCTGCGACGGCGACAAGATCGCCTGGTGCGGCCCGCACGGCCAGGAGCCGCACGAGCTGATGGAGGCGGTCACCGAGGACGACGACTGCGCCGGGGGCCTGGTCACCGCCGGCCTGATCGACGCTCACACCCATCCCGTCTATGCCGGCAACCGGATGGCCGAGCTGGCGAGGAAAACAGCCGGCGCCTCCTACGCCGAGGTGGCCAAGGCCGGCGGCGGCATCCGCGCCACTGTCCTGGCCACGCGCGCCGAGCCCATCACCGACCTGGAGCAGGCGACCGCCCGGCGGCTTTGGGCATGGCTCGAAGGCGGTGCGACCACGGTCGAGGCCAAGACCGGCTATCACCTCGACCGTGAGGGCGAGCTCGAGAGCACGCGGATGCTCGCCCGGCTGGGCGAACGCAAGGATCTGCCTCGAATCGAGGTCACCTTCCTGGCCGCGCACGCGCTCCCGCCCGACCGGTGGGCGAGGCTCGGGACGTACGCCGGCCAGGTCGCGGAGTGGTGTGAGGAAGCTCACGTCGCCGGCGCTCGCTTTTGCGACGTGTTCTGCGACCGCGGCTACTTCTCCGTCGCTCAATCGCGGCGCATTCTTAAGGCCGGGATCGAGGCCAAGTTAATTCCGCGCATCCATGCGGATGAGCTTGCCCGCACCGGAGGCTCGCGTCTGGCGGCTGAGCTGCACGCCGTTTCGGCCGACCATCTGCTGCGCGCAAATCGCAGCGACGCGGTCGCGCTCGCGCGCGCGGGTGTCGTGGCGACTCTCGCGCCTGCAACCGCGCTCTCGATGGGCAAGCTGCCGCCGGTCAAAGAGCTGGCCGAGGCCGGAGCCGTCATCGCGCTTGGAACCGATCACAACCCTGGGACGAGCGGGATCACGAGCATGAGCCTGGTCGTGGCCCTGGCGGTGGGTGTGTTCAAGCTCTCGGCCGAAAGGGCGCTGATCGCAGCCACTGTGGGTGGGGCGCTATCGGTTTCGCGGTCGGATCGCGGGGTTATCGCCCCTGCCAAGCTGGCCGACCTCGTGCTGTGGGAAGCGGACCACGAGGGGGCATTTGCATGGGCCTATGGGCTCAAGCCGCGACGTGTTTGGCGCGGTGGCTCGCAAGCTTTTGCGTGATAGGACGTTGCTAATCGCGTGCATTTCGAGTACAAGTTGCACTGAAAAGACCGCCGCTCCGTGTAACGAACCAATTACCAGCGGTCATATGGAGGAAGTCATCTAGTGGCAAAGTGGAATCCCTTGGCGTTGAAGCTCCTGATGTGGGTCATGGGCTTGCTGATCGTGATGGGGTCAGGTCTGGGCTTCATCGGCGGCAGCTTTTTCCCATTCGACAGCTGGGCGGGCGTGACGGCTTCGGTGGCGGGAGTCGCCTTCGGCGCCGGCATCATGATCGCCGGCTTTGACCCGATCGGAAATGTGAGCTGGGTCCGCGCGCTCGTCCTCTACGCAATCTTGGAGATCGTCTGGCAGATTTTCAACCAGATCACGATCGGACACTTCGACCCCGTAGCGTTCATCATCGCCATCCTCGTCGCGGTCCTTATCCTTGTCCTCTACCCGAACAAGCCGGCGCTCTGGATGCAGGGCGGGGCATCGGGCGCTCGCGCGTAGATAGTTTTCAAGTGTTGAAGGGGCAGCCACCGGCTGCCCCTTTTTTCATGGGCGGGTCACGACCATCGGGCCCCAAATGGCCCTATCCAGGGCTGGGGATATGACCATCGGGGCCCACTTGGCCACGTGCGCTTTTATGCAGTTCCTGGTTCGTCGCCGCTGGCGATCCACCGGCCACCGCCGGCGCTTGCGACCAGGTCGTCGGCCGCCTGCGGTCCCCATGACCCCTTCGTGTACGACTCCGGGTGGCCATCGGCCTCCCAGGCTCGGATGAGCGGATCGACGATCTCCCAGGACAGCTCGATCTCCTCAGAGCCGGGGAAGGCAGAGTGCCCGCCGGCGAGCACCTCAGAGAGCACGTTCTCGTACGCATCGGGCAGGGCCGCCTTCGACAGGCGCGCATAGTCGAGCCGCATCCCGGCCGGCACCATCTCGAACCGCGTTCCCGGCCGCTTGGCTCCGATCCGAAGCGAGATGCCTTCGTCCGGCTGTATGCGGATCACGATCAAAGTTGGGATGCCGCGCTGGCGCCGGCCTCCGATGCGGAGCATCGGCGCGTCCCGGAGCTTGATCACGACCTCGGTGACGCGCCGGCGAAGCGCCTTCCCGGTGCGCAAGAAAATCGGCACGCCATCCCAGCGCCAGTTATCGATCGACACGCGCATCGCAGCGTATGTCTCGCGCCGTGAGTCGGGCGCGACGCCTTCCTCATCCAGGTAGCCCTCGTACTGTCCGCGCACTGCCATGCTCGGATCGATCGGGGACATCGCGCGCAGCGCGGCGCGTTTCGCCCGCCGCACGTACTCGGGGTCGAAGGTGGTCGGCGGCTCCATCGTGATCAGCGCGAGCAGCTGCAGCATGTGGTTCTGGATGATGTCGCGCACCGCACCGCTCTGGTCGTAATAGCCGGCCCGTTTGCCGATGCCCTCCTCCTCCGCCACGGTGATGAGGATCGTCTCGATCAGGGTCCGGTTCCAGACCGGCTCGAAGAGTGAGTTCGAAAAGCGCAGCGCCATCACGTTCTGGACGGTGTCCTTCGCGAGGTAGTGGTCGATGCGGAAGATCTGCTCCTCTTCGAACGCTGCCGCCAGCTCAGCGTTGAGCTTGTGAGCCGACGCGAGGTTGTGACCGAACGGCTTCTCGACCACGATCCGCCGCGTCGTGTCGGCCTTTTTCGCCAGACCGCACAACGCGAGGGCGGCCACGATGTCGCTGAACGTCTCGGGCGGTGTGGCGAGGTAGAAGATGACGGTTGGCGAACCAGCCAGAATTTCATTCAGCGGCCCGAACGTCTTGTGGTCGGCATAATCGAGTTGAACCCATTCCGCGGTATCGCTCAGGCGTTGGTTGCCGCTGGCTTGCTTGACCATCTCGCGGAAATCAGCGGTCGTCATGTGGCTGCGCCCCGCGCCGATGACCCGGACCGATTGGCCCTCGCGAGCGACGAGCCGGCCCAGCGACGGCAGGATCTTGCGGTGCGACAGGTCGCCCGACGCACCGAAGATGACAAGGTCGACTGGCTTGGCCATCTACGAAATCCTACGGGCCTCTAATCGACGACCACGTCGGTGCCCGCGACCTCGTCATGGAACGGGCGACCCAGCACCCATGCGATGGGAATCGTGAGCAGGCGGACTGCTGACTGCCCGATGGTCGGCTTTGATCCGTCGACGGAGACGACGCGCTCGCGCACGACCATGCCGCCCAGCGTCCGCCCGGAGATGCTCCAGCATGCAATGTGGTAGGCGGCGGCGATGCCGAGCAGCACGTGGAGCTTGCGGCGCCGGCCGGTGAGGCCGGCGAGCGTGGCGCAGAAAGCAAGGTCAACCGCTGCGGCGCGCGTTCGATCTCGTGGCTCGGCCGAGATGCCCGGCGCAGGTTCGCGGCCGCGCACGCGCAGCAGGTACAGGCGTGTGATCAGTCGGTGGACCGGCAGCTGCGTCACCGCGTACAGGGGTATAGGGAGCAGGGGACGGTAGCCTTCAACTGAGGCCACGAGGCGCCCATGGAGCGACTCGATGCGGAACCGTCCAGCCGCGTGGCGGGCCGCGATTCCGCCTTCGATGGGCCACTCGACGGCGCTGCGCGTCACCTTCGGTCGCCCGAAGCGCAGCAGCACTACAGGACCGACGTAGAGGGAGTCGCCCCTAGCCTGGACGAGGCCCAGCGTCAGCCTTCGGATGTCCGCCAGGTAGGAGTCGCGCAGCCGGCTGCCCGATACCGCGGTCCCGCGGGCGACGGAGACATCGACCGAGACCTGGCCGTCGGTGAACCGAAGCACAGTCATATCTTGCTTGGGATGGCGAGACGCGAGTTCACGGCGAAGGTGACCGTCAAGTGCCCTCCCGAGGGTGCATTCGCCTACTTCGCGGACTACCGGCACGTGGCCGCGGTGCTCGAAGGCGTGAGCAGGTGGGAGCCGGCCGGAACGAAGACAACTGGCATCGGTGCTCGCTACAACGTGGAGATGCAGGCCCTCGGCATGCCGCTGAGGAGCGTGTTGCGCCTGAATCGCTGGCGCCGACCACATGAGATCGGATGGGTCTCGGAGTCGGGGCTGATCAAGCAGGAGGGCGGTTTCACCTTTGAAAAGGTGAAGGATGGCGTTCGGATCGAGCTGCGCATCGCATACGAACCGCCGGCTTCCTTTATCGGCGGGGCGATCGCCGGACGCCTCGACTGGGTGATCCGGGGCCGCCTCCAGAAGGCCCTCGAGCGGATTCGCGATCTCTTGGAGACGAATAGCTGATGGATCTCCCCTCCCGGCCGTGGCCTGCGGCCAGGGCCGACCTCCCACCAGGGTGGGGAGGCCAGAACACTAAAGTGGGCGCATGAAGCTGACGAGCGACGCCCGCGAGATCCTCGGGCAATCTCCGATCGGCATGCTGGCCCTCCGCGCCGGGCGCCATCCGCTGGTCAACCCCGCCGTGTTCAGCTTCGCATCAGGGTCGCTGTGGATGACGACCTCCCGCTACGCGGCCAAGACTTTGATGGCCCGCCGCGACCCGCGCGCCGCCTTCCTGGTCGATGGCGGATCGCGTGCGCTGCTGCTGCGTGGAGCAATCGAAGTCTTCGATCCGCTGTCGCTGTCGAGCCAGGTGCGCGCCATGCTCGACGGGCCTGGCTACGTCCTCGGCATGGCCGGCTATGCGTTGAAGAACGCTCCCTTCGTCGCGGGCTATGTGCTCGACCTCACGCGGCTGCCGCGCGAGTGGCTTCCGTACAACCGCGTCGTCATGCGCCTGCGACCAAGCCACGCCGACGTCCTGGAGGGGGTTGAATTCCCCGCGGCGCAGGCCGCGCGCGTCCCGGCGGTTCCAGCGGAGGTGAGCCGCCGCCTCGCCGGCATCTCACGCGGATATGCGTGCTGGATCGAAGGGGGCATGCCTGTGATCCGGCCGGCTTTCTGGGAGGTGGACCATGGAAAAGTCACCGTCGCCGCTGCGGCAGGCCGCCCACGGATAGGAACAAACGGAACCCCCGGCGCGCTGGTGGTCGAGTCTCATCACCGCTTCCGTCCTTCCTTGATGGTCGGCGCCTGCGTGCGGGGCACGTTTGAAGGCGCGGCGGACGGAACCGTCATCGCCGAGCGATACGGCCTCGACACGGCTGAGATTCCGCCGGCGATCGAGCTCAGGCCCGAGCGCGTGACTTCGTGGCGCGGTTTTGCCATCACGACGGCCGTGCCGCGATCCGCACGCCATCTCCGAGTCGCCCAAGGCTGATGGCGAAGCCTGCAGCTCCCGGGCTTCGGGTACATCGCTGGACTTCCGGTCAGTGGACCGAGT